>CAZSTP010000101.1:0-9631 GCA_964609325.1 uncultured Novosphingobium sp.
ATACTGGAAATCCTGTTGCAATCGGGTAGAATGGACCCGTTCACGCTGGATAAGGATGCCGCGTGATAGGGACCGGGCATGAGCATCGTGGTTGACAGACGGACGGTACTGGCAGGCGCCGTGGCAAGCGCGGCTGCTGCGGTGTTCCCGCCGCGCGTGGCCGCAGCGGTCTATTATCCCAATGAACAGCACCGCCGCATTCTGGAAGTGGCCAAAGAACAGGTTGAGCGGCATCGCGCATCCTTGTGGCGTACCGATATTGCCGCCATCGCCGATTTCGCGATGCCATCGTCGCTGCCGCGCTTCCACTTTGCCAATCTGGAACGCGGCGAAGTGCGCTCGTTCCTCGTCTCGCACGGGCGCGGCTCCGATCCCGAACATGACGGCTTTCTCAAGACATTCTCGAACGAAGTCGGCAGCCTTGCCACTTCACGCGGGGCCTATGTCACCTATGAATGGTACAAGGGCAAATACGGCACCTCGGTAAGGCTGGGCGGCCTGTCGCCTGACAATTCCAACGTGTTGGACCGCGCCGTGGTGCTGCACCCCGCAAAGTACGCCAACCCCGATATGCTGGATCGCTTCGGCAAACTCGGCCGCTCTGACGGCTGTTTCGCCATGGCCGAAGCCGATTTCAACGAAGCACTCTGGCACCTGTCCGGCGGCCGCCTGATCTACGCCGACAGAATGGGTCTCGGCTGACGCTGCGCACGACAAAGGGTTCACGCAGAGGCGCAGAGAAGAAGTCGAGACGCACAGGCGTCGGGCGTGACGGCAAAGCCGGATTACGCGCGGCCTGATCGGGGAGAAGGCCTTGCAGCTAAACCTGCCCCCTCCGCGTCTCCCCCTTCTGCCCTGCGTCTCTGCGTGAAACCTGCCAAGGTTTGAATGCAGCGATGACCCCTGAAATGACAGGTCTTGTCGCAGCAAATCAGCTCCCCGACACCACCGGTCTTGGCATCCGCCGCCCCTTGGTGCGGCTGGTCAGGTGATAGCGAAAACACCGGTCACACTTGTAGGGATGCAGGACGAGACCGCTCACCCTTGCAGCCTCTGCCGCATCTTCCGATGACGCATAGCGTACCTTGCGCGCGCAAACGCTCTGCCTCGTCCGCACGTTACAGCGGGTTATCCAGCTTGATCACTTCCTCGGTGCTCTTGCGCTGGGCAGTGTGTTCCTTGCGCGGTTGGGCAAAGCTGGCCAGCACCGGCGCATCGCGGTTGTAGATGTCAGGGAACGACCGCAGCATCCCGGTCACATCGCGCGCGACCGTGAAATAGGTCAGATAAACCGGGAACGTCTTGGTCATCGGCACTTTGGTATAGGTCTTTGACGAATGCGCCGCGATGGCCTCGTCCGGCGTCATCCCGGCACCCAGAATGGCCATGGTCATCGCCAGTTCGGTCGCGCCCTCAACGCGCACGCAGCCGTGGCTCAGCGCGCGCATCGGCAGGTTGAACGCGGCTTTGCTCGGGGTGTCATGCAGGAAGATCGCATGTTCGTTGGGCATGTCGAGCTTCATCCGGCCCAGCGAATTGTTGTCGCCCGGCTGCTGCACCACCACGATCATGCCGTCCGAAAGCTTGGTCACCTTGTAACCCTCGCGCTCGGCCTGTTTGGGGTTGTTCACCAGCCGCGCGCCAAGCCCTTCGCCCACCACGATCGATTGCGGCACCGTCCATGTCGGGTTGAAGATCACGCCTTCCACGGTTTCGGCCAGTTGCGGCGTCGCGGTGCGCCCGGGCTTGCCCACCACCACCTTGTACGTCTTGATGATCTTGTTGCGCACGGTGATCCGCAGCATCTGTTCGGGCACGTTGGTCAGCAGATATTGCCGCCCCAGATCGCGCGCCAGCCAGCGCCAGCGGTCCATGTTGGCGCGAATCAGCGCGGCCTGCTTGGGCGTTTGGGCTTTGGGCAGCGCCTCCTTCAATGCGGCATAATCGGGCACGGTTGGCGCAAGCGCCATCAGCGCGCCCTTCACATCGCGGCGCACCAGCGCATCGGCCAGAATCAGCGAGGTCGGGTTCACGTCCTGATCGGGATCGACCGCGAACCACTGCACGCGCGCAGGCATCGGCGTGCGTCCGTCGCGCAAGTCCTCGGCAAGCCATGTGAACAGGCGCGTGGCAATCTCGTCCAGCTCGGGGCCTTCGCCCTTGACGATAGCGGCAGAGAGCAATTCCGGCTGGTAATCCTTGGCAAACAGGCCTTCTGCGCCAATCCCCTTGATCGTGGCGAGCAAGCTTTGCGCATCGGTCTGCGACCAGTGCGGCACCGGCGCAGGCGGTGCAGGGGCCAAGGGCTCTGCCACGGATACGGATACAGAAGGTGCCGGCACGGACGGCTCTTGCCTGACCGGGTTCGCCGGGCTTGTGCCGGGTGATGTCTGGGCCAAAGGTTGGGCAACAAGCGGTTGGGCAACAAGCGTCAGGCTCAACACAGCGACGCCAAGTTTCCCGGAAAGGCCGGTCCCGTCGATCACACGCTTCACGTTCGTATCCCTGTCATACCGTGCACCGGTCATCGCTGTGTGCAAATCCGGTGCCGTCAAAGTGTTCCTGCCCCATGCGCCAAGCGCGATCAAGCATTGCGCCTTGCCACAACCTGAATTCTGTTATGCATGACACACAAGATAGTTCCTATTGCTACCGACTTTGCCTAAGCCCGCCACGATGAAGCCCCCGCGCACCCTCCTTCTGCCGGTCCTTGCGACGCTGCTGGGCTTGGGGCTGTTCTCGATCATGGACGGTGTGATGAAAGCCGCCTCGATCATGACCGGCGCTTATGCCGCCATGTTCTGGCGCGGCCTTGCCGGATCGGTGATCATGGCGCCGCTCTGGCTGCGTTCGCGGCAGGGCTGGCCTGCGCGCGCCACGATGAAAATCCATGTGCTGCGCGGGGTGGTGGCGGCCTGCATGGCCACGCTGTTCTTCTACGGGTTGATCCACACGCCGCTGGCCGAAGGGATCGCGCTTTCGTTCATCGCGCCGCTGATCGCGCTCTATCTGGCCGCCGTCATGCTGGGGGAAAAGATCGAAGCCGCCGCGATTGCCGGTTCGGTGCTCGCGCTGGTGGGCGTGGCGGTGATCGGCTGGGGCAAGTTCGAAGGCCGGATCGATGCCGATGCCATCAAAGGGCTGATCGCCATTCTCGTCTCCGCCGTGCTCTATGCATGGAATCTGGTGTTGCAGCGCCAGCAAGCGCAAGTGGCAGGGCCTGAAGAAGTCGCCTTTTTCCAGACCTTTGTCTCGTTCCTGTTCCTCGGAATCGGCGCATGGTGGTGGGCACCTTTGCCCGGTGCGGCGGCGTGGTGGCTGATCGTGATATCGGCGGCGCTTTCCACGGTGTCCTTGATGCTGCTCAGCTGGGCCTATGCCCGGGCCGAGGCGCAAGTGCTTGTTCCGCTGGAATATACCGCGTTCCTATGGGCCGCGGTGGTCGGCTGGATCGCCTTTGCCGAACCGGTCACCTTGCCCACCGTCGGCGGCGTGGTGCTGATCGTGGCGGGCTGCCTCTACGCCACCTGGCGCAAACCCGATCCGCCACGGCCGGAACTGCCGAATTGAGCCATTTTCGCGCTGGATGGCAGCCATTTATGCTAATGATAATCAATAAGCGCCAATAAGTTTTTACGCGCATGTGTTTCATCAACTAGCGCCTTGACGGGCGACAGGTTTGCGCGCATCGGGCAGTCGCTTTCAGGCCGTTACACGCCGCGCTGCGTGGACCAATTCCATCGCATTTCCCCGCGTGGCACTTTGGCAGCAACGGCCACGACAGGAGGGAAGACTCAACGCCATGACCCAGGTCGGACAAGATACACTCAGCACCCGCAGCACGATGAACGTCGGCGGCAAAGAGTTCGCATATTATTCATTGAAAAAGGCTTCGGAAAAGTTCGGCGATGTCTCGCGCCTGCCGTTCTCGATGAAGGTGCTGCTCGAAAACCTCCTCCGCTTCGAAGATGGCGGTTTCACCGTCTCGACCGATGACGTAAAGGCTGTTGTCGATTGGCAGAAGGACCCTTCGGCCTCGAACAACGAAATCCAGTACCGCCCCGCGCGCGTTCTGCTGCAGGATTTCACCGGCGTTCCTTGCGTGGTCGATCTGGCCGCGATGCGCGATGCCATCGCCACGCTCGGCGGTGATACCAGCAAGATCAACCCGCTGGTGCCGGTCAACCTCGTGATCGATCACTCGGTCATGGTTGACGAATTCGGCCACCCCAAGGCCTTCGAACAAAACATGGAAATCGAATACCAGCGCAACATGGAGCGCTACGATTTCCTCAAGTGGGGCTCGAAAAGCCTTAACAACTTCTACGCTGTCCCTCCCGGCACCGGCATCTGCCATCAGGTGAACCTTGAAAACATCGCGCAAACGGTGTGGACCAGCGTTGACCAGAACGGCCAGACCGTCGCCTATCCCGATACCTGCGTCGGCACCGACAGCCACACCACCATGATCAATGGTCTTGGCGTGCTCGGCTGGGGCGTTGGCGGGATCGAAGCCGAAGCCGCGATGCTCGGCCAGCCCGTATCGATGCTCATCCCCGAAGTCGTCGGCTTCAAGATGGTCGGCGAACTGCAGGAAGGCGTCACCGCCACCGATCTCGTGCTGACCGCCACCAACATGCTGCGCAAGCATGGCGTGGTCGGCCGCTTCGTCGAATACTTCGGCCCCGGCCTCGCCTCGCTCAGCCTTGCTGACCGCGCAACGCTCGCCAACATGGCCCCCGAATACGGCGCAACTTGCGGCTTCTTCGGCATTGACGACAAGACGCTCGATTACTTGCGCCTGACGGGCCGTGAAGAAGCGCAGATCGCGCTGGTCGAAGCCTATGCCAAGGAACAGGGCTTCTGGATCGATCCGTCGGTTGAGCCGGTCTTCTCCTCGACGCTCGAACTCGATCTCGCCACGGTCGTGCCGTCGCTCGCAGGCCCCAAGCGCCCGCAAGACCGCGTCTCGCTTCCCGAAGTCGATGACGTGTTCAACGCCGATATGGCCAACACCTACAAGAAAGCCATCCAGCGCGTTCCCGTGGCCGGCACCGATTACGACATCGGCGATGGCGACGTGACGATTGCGGCGATCACCTCCTGCACCAACACCTCGAACCCCGGCGTGCTGGTGGCGGCGGGCCTCGTCGCCAAGAAGGCCAACGAACTGGGCCTCAAGCCCAAGCCTTGGGTCAAGACCTCGCTGGCTCCCGGCTCACAGGTCGTCACCGACTATCTCGTGCGCGCCGGTTTGCAGGAACACCTCGATGCGGTCGGCTTCAACCTTGTCGGTTATGGCTGCACCACCTGCATCGGCAACTCCGGCCCGCTGTCGGACCCGATCAGCAAGGCGATCAACGACAACGGCCTCGTCGCCGCTGCGGTGATTTCGGGCAACCGCAACTTCGAAGGCCGCGTCTCGCCAGACGTGCGCGCCAACTTCCTCGCCTCGCCGCCGCTCGTGGTCGCTTATGCGCTCAAGGGCACGGTGATCGAAGATTTCACCACTACCCCGATCGGCGTCAGCAAGGATGGCGTTGACGTCTATCTGAAGGACATCTGGCCTTCGAACAGCGAAGTTGCCAGCACGATGGCAGGGTGCATGGACCGCGCGATGTTCCAGGCCCGCTATGCCGACGTCTACAAGGGCGATGCGCATTGGCAGGCGATCAACGTGACCGGCTCTGAAACCTATTCGTGGCGCGCCGGGTCGACTTATGTCGCCAACCCGCCGTACTTCGAAGGCATGACGATGACGCCCGCTCCGGTGAACGACATCATCGAAGCCAAGCCGCTGTTGATCCTCGGCGATTCGATCACCACCGATCACATCAGCCCCGCAGGCTCGATCAAGGCCGATAGCCCTGCCGGCCAGTGGCTGATGGAGCATCAGGTCGCCAAGGCAGACTTCAACTCCTACGGCGCGCGCCGTGGCCACCATGACGTGATGATGCGCGGCACCTTCGCCAACATCCGCATCAAGAACGAAATGGTCCCCGGCACCGAAGGCGGTTTCTCGCGCTATGGTGACGAGGTCGGCTCGGTCTACGACGTGGCGATGAAGCACAAGGCTGCCGGCACGCCGACGGTCGTGATCGCGGGCAAGGAATACGGCACCGGTTCCTCGCGTGACTGGGCAGCCAAGGGCACCAACCTGCTCGGCGTGCGCGCGGTCATCGTCGAAAGCTTCGAGCGTATCCACCGCTCGAACCTCGTCGGCATGGGCGTGCTGCCATTGCAGTTCCGCGAAGGCGAAAGCCGTACCTCGCTGGGCCTGACCGGTGATGATACATTTACGATCAAGGGCGTTGCAGGCCTGCAACCGCGCCAGGACGTGGAAGTGGAAGTCACCCGCCCCGATGGCACGAAGTTCACCTTCACCGCGCTGTGCCGCATCGATACCGCCAATGAAGTCGAATACTTCATGAACGGTGGCATCCTGCACTACGTGCTGCGCAAGCTCGCTTCGTAAGCGGCAAGGCATAGCCCAACCAAAGGCCCGCCGGGATCATCCCCGGCGGGCTTTTTGCTGTGCGCTTGCGCTGATCGCGGGCGTACCATAAGTCCGGCCCATGGAATTTGATGACCAGATGCGCCGTTATTTCGGCACGGACGACCTTGCCGCCGCCACCCCTGCCGCGCTGGAGGCTGGCGTTGAACATATGCTGGTCGATTTCGGGCTGGAGAAAGACCGCGCGCGCCGCTTCGGCATGTGGTCGCTGCTCTATATGCTCGGCGCCGCACCCGATCTGGACGTCGCGTTCAAGGATCCGGACGACCGTGAGGCCGCGCGCAACTTCATGGACATGATCGCCCGCGCATCGCCGGAAGCGTGAGTTTCCGCCCCGGGCTTGCGCAGAGGCGCGGCGCAGTGCATAAGAACAAACCATGATCGCCAAGCTCACCGGCATCCTTGATGATACGGGCCCCGATTGGGCCGTGATTGACGTGAACGGCGTCGGCTACCTCGTGCAATGCTCGGCCAAAACGCTCACCCATCTCGGCATTCGCGGCGATAAAGTCGTCGTCCACACCGAAATGCAGGTGAGCGAGACCGACCAGCGCCTGATCGGCTTTACCAGCGCGGGCGAACGCGCATGGTTCCGCCTGCTCACCGCCGTGCAGGGCGTAGGGTCCAAAGTCGCACTCGCCATCCTCTCGGCGCTGGCCATCGAAGAATTGCAGCGCGCCTGCGCCAACGGCGATGCCGCCATGGTCGCCCGCGCCAACGGCGTCGGCCCCAAACTCGCCAGCCGCATCGTCAACGAACTGAAGGACAAGGCAGGCGGCCTCGCAGGCTACGTCTCGCCCGCAGGCATGGGCGCAGACACCGCCTACACCCCGCCAGGCTCGGCCAGTGCCGACGCGATCTCGGCCCTGCAAAACCTCGGCTTCAAACCCGCCGTTGCCAGCACAGCAGTCGCCAAAGCGGTTGAGGAACTGGGCGAGGATGCAGGGCTGAACGACCTTGTGCGGGTTGCGCTGAAGAGGGCGGCGGGGTGAGGCGCAGTCTTGGCCTGCTTCTTTTTGTTGTCGGCCTTGCTGGCGGCTGGCTTGCTAACGAAGCCACGGAATTCGTGCAGATTGACGCCTGCCTCGATGCCAGCGGTGCTTGGGATTATCAGGCCAAGGTTTGCCAAAGACCATGATGGTGCGAACTTTCTGCAAAGGCCAATCTAGTGCGCCCCGCCCCGTTACAACTTTGCCATCACGCCCCGAAACCGGTATGATCCAGCCATGACCGACCTCAGCTTTTCCATTCCTTCGGTTTTGCAGACTTGGATCGAGCAGCAGATTGCCCAAGGCAACTATGCCGATGCCGGTGATTATCTGCGCGACCTGATCCGGCGTGATCTTGCGCAGGCTGAAAATCTTGCGCATCTGCGCGCTCTGATCGAAGAGGGTGAAGCGTCGGGATATCTGGACGAAGAACCTGAAGCGCTGATCGAGGATATTATCGCAAAGCGCCACGCACGGCATGGCTAGGGTCAAGCTGAGTGCGGCGGCGCGCCATGATATTGAAGCGATTGATAAGTACGGCAGCGCTCGCTTTGGCAACGACGTCGCAGCCGAATACGCCCGCAGCATTGCCAAAGCTCTGTTGCTCCTCGCAAAGTACCCGCTAGGAGGACGAGCGCGCCCCGAACTGCACGCAACCACGCGAAGCAGGACACATCGCAGCCATGTGATCTATTATCGCGTGTCCGGCGATACGGTCTTCATACAGCGCATTCTCCATCACTCGCAGGACGCCTTGGCGCGCTTCACATGACAGACAACCCCCTCCTCTCCCCCGACCGGCAGAACGAAGACGTAGACGCCGCGCTGCGCCCCAAAACGCTGCACGAGTTCGTGGGGCAGGAAGCCGCGCGTGATAATCTGCGGGTGTTTATCGAATCGGCCAAGATGCGGCGCGAGGCGATGGATCATGTGCTGTTCTTCGGCCCGCCGGGATTGGGCAAGACCACGCTGGCGCAGATCATCGCGCGCGAACTGGGCGTCAATTTCCGCGCCACGTCCGGCCCGGTCATCGCCAAGGCGGGCGATCTGGCGGCGCTGCTCACCAATCTCGAATCGGGCGATGTCCTGTTCATTGACGAGATTCACCGCCTCAATCCCGTGGTCGAAGAAGTGCTCTATCCGGCGATGGAGGACCGCGCGCTCGATCTGATCATTGGCGAGGGGCCATCGGCGCGCTCGGTGCGAATCGATCTGCCGCCCTTCACGCTGATCGGCGCGACGACGCGGCAAGGCTTGCTGCAAACCCCGCTGCGTGATCGCTTCGGCATTCCGGTGCGCTTGCAGTTCTATTCGGTGGCCGAACTCGAACGCGTGGTGGCGCGCGGTGCATCGCTGATGGGCGTGGGCATCGATAAAGGCGGGGCGACCGAAATCGCCCGCCGTGCGCGCGGCACCCCCCGCGTCGCAGGCCGCCTGCTGCGCCGCGTGCGCGATTTCGCGCAAGTTGATGGCGTTGAAACCATCACGCAAAGCGTGGCCGATAGCGCGCTGACCCGGCTTGAGGTCGACAAGATCGGCCTCGATCTGCAAGACCGGCGTTACCTGATGATGATCGCCGATATCTACAAAGGCGGGCCGGTCGGTGTGGAAACGCTCGCGGCCGGCCTGTCCGAACCGCGCGACACGATCGAGGAAGTGATCGAGCCCTATCTGATCCAGCTCGGCCTCGTTGCCCGCACCGCGCGCGGGCGCTGCCTCAATGATCGCGGTTGGCAGCATCTGGGAATCACCCCGCCTGCCGGATCGACCCCGTCTCTTTTTGATGACGAATGATCGCGTAAGGACTGTCTGCGGATTCGGTTCCATAATGGGACATTGTTGCTGGCCGCACCATCGCGGTCCCATTTTCGGGCAGATTCCACCCCTCCAACATGGTTAACGGCATTGCCCTGCCCTTATCGTTCTGCGCTTCTGGATTTGTCAGGAAAGGCAAGCAGAGCGTTAACCCCTCTTTGCTAAAGCGCTTTCCCAGGGAAGAACGAGAGCACAGATCATGTCGGTTCGGATGGCTTTGGCAAAACTGGCGGCAGCAGCAGCAGGCGGAGCAATGCTCGGCGGCGGCGCAGTCCACGTATCGGAAGCCCCGTCACAGGGGGAAATTCACCGC
>CAZSTP010000102.1:0-7254 GCA_964609325.1 uncultured Novosphingobium sp.
TGATGGCGGTGACGTCGGGCAGCATGTGGCCGACGCTCATGAAGTCCATCGCCTGGAGGTGAGAGAACGCGGTCGGGCGGATTTTGCAGCGGTAGGGCTTGTTGCTGCCGTCTGACACCAGATAGACGCCGAATTCACCCTTGGGGCTTTCGGTTGCCACATAGACTTCGCCCGCCGGAACGTGGAAGCCTTCGGTGTAGAGTTTGAAGTGATGGATCAGCGCTTCCATCGACTGCTTCATCTCGGCGCGCTTGGGCGGCACAACCTTGCGGTCGGTGCTGGCAATCGGGCCTTCGGGCATTTCAGCGATGCACTGCTGGATGATGCGCGCCGATTGGCGCACTTCTTCGACGCGGACCATGAAGCGATCATAGCAATCGCCGCTGGTGCCCACCGGAATGTCGAAGTCCATGCGGTCATAAACGTCGTAGGGCTGGCTTTTGCGCAAATCCCACGCGATGCCCGAACCACGGATCATCGGGCCGGAGAAGCCCCACCGCACGGCGTCTTCCTTCGAAACGATGCCGATATCGACATTGCGCTGCTTGAAGATGCGGTTGTCGACCACGAGGCTCATCGCGTCGTTGAACAGCGGGTGCAGGCGCGTGTCGATCCAGTCGGCGATGTCGGCCAGCAGCTTGAGCGGCACGTCCTGATGCACGCCGCCGGGGCGGAACCATGCGGCATGCATGCGCGCGCCCGATGCGCGTTCGAAGAAATTGAGGCAGTCCTCGCGAATCTCGAACATCCACAAGTTCGGCGTCATCGCGCCGACGTCCATCACATGAGACCCCAAGTTGAGCATGTGATTGCAGATGCGCGTCAATTCCGCGAACAGCACGCGCAGATATTGCGCGCGTAGCGGCACTTCGATGTTCAGCAGCTTTTCAACGGCCAGCACATAAGAGTGCTCCATCGCGAGCGGCGAGCAATAATCAAGCCGGTCAAAATAGGGCAGCGCCTGAAGGTAGGTCTTGTGCTCGATCAGCTTTTCGGTGCCGCGATGCAGCAGGCCGACGTGCGGATCGATCCGCTCGATGATTTCGCCATCAAGCTCCATGACCATGCGCAACACGCCGTGCGCCGCAGGGTGCTGCGGGCCGAAGTTGATCGTGTAATTGCTGATGACTTCATCGCCGGTGGTGGGCGATTGTTCGAGACTTAGGCTCATGCCTTTGCTCCCTCAGCCTTTTCATCGCCCGGCAAGACGTAATCAGCGCCTTCCCACGGGCTCATGAAATCAAACTGCCGCAGGTCTTGGGCAAGTTGAACCGGCTCATAGACAACGCGCTTGTCCTCTTCGGAATAGCGCAGTTCGACATAGCCGGTCAGCGGGAAGTCCTTGCGGAACGGATGGCCCTGGAAGCCGTAGTCCGTCAGAATACGGCGCAGATCAGGGTTGCCGGCAAACAACACGCCGAACATGTCGTAAACTTCACGCTCATACCAACCGGCGTTGGGCCACAGCGTGGTGACGGTCGGCACCGGCGTTGCCTCGTCGGTCGAAACCTTGACGACGATGCGGTGGTTCTTCGTCAGCGAGAGCAGGCAATAGCACACCTCGAACCGGTTCACCCGGCTCGGGTAATCGACGCCTGCGATGTCCATCAACTGCTGGTATTCGTGGGTGTCGCGAAGCAGGCGCAGCGCAACCTCGGCGCTTTCACGCGCCACTTCGATCACGATCTCGCCATGCTCTTCCTTCGAAGAGACGACCATATCACCGAGGGCAGCGACGAGCGCATCATGGACGCCCTCGTTCGAGGTCCAGCGCGGGGCGGAGTGGAGAACTGCCATGTGCCCGCCCCTCAACGCTCAAGCGTGCCAGCGCGGCGGATTTTCCGCTGCAACTGCATCACGCCGTAAAGCAACGCTTCGGCAGTCGGAGGGCAGCCGGGGATGTAAATATCCACCGGAACGATCCGGTCACACCCGCGCACGACGCTGTAGCTATAGTGATAATAGCCGCCGCCGTTGGCGCATGATCCCATCGAGATCACGTACTTCGGATCGGACATCTGGTCATAGACCTTGCGCAGCGCAGGGGCCATCTTGTTGCACAGCGTGCCCGCCACGATCATCACGTCCGACTGGCGCGGAGAGGCGCGTGGGGCAACGCCAAAGCGCTCCATATCATAGCGCGGCATGTTCACGTGGATCATTTCGACCGCGCAGCAGGCAAGGCCAAAGGTCATCCACCACAGCGAACCGGTGCGCGCCCACTGGAACAGCTCTTCGGTGCTGGTAACGAGGAAGCCCTTGTCAGACACCTCGGCGTTGAGGCTATCGAAGAATGCCTGATCGGGCGCGGTAACCGCACCCTGATTGGCAGTGATGAGCGAAGATGTGGCCATGTTGCTCATTCCCAGTCCAACGCGCCTTTTTTCCAGGCATAAATGAAGCCGATCACCAGTTCGGCAAGGAACACCATCATCGTGATCCAGCCAGCCCAGCCGGTTTCCTTCAGGCTGACAGCCCAAGGGAACAGGAAGGCGGCTTCAAGGTCGAAGATGATGAACAGGATCGCGACGAGATAGAACCGCACGTCAAACTGGCTGCGCGGGTCCTCGAACGCGGGGAAGCCGCATTCGTACTCGCTGTTCTTCTCGGCGTTCGGATTGTGTGTGCCTGTCAGACGGGCAATGCCCATCGGCAGGAACACAAAGGCCGACGAAAGCGCAAGTGCGATCCCGAGGAATATCAGGATTGGCAGGTACTGCGCCAAATAGCTGGATTGTTCGACCAAAGGGCTGACTCGCCTTGCTAACGGGTTTGTGTGCGCCCTAGTCCCGAGACCGCCTTCGCGCAAGTGGTGTGCACCGCAATAAGCGCGGTTTCCACCCACCTTTTCGCGCCCATTGAGCCGTATCGACGGCCTTTTCCTGTCGTGAACTCGTATGCACTACTTACTTGAGCTGCATCTTGAGCGTGCGCGCGGTGGCCTTGCCATAAGGCGGCATCAGCCCGGCAAGCCCGGCCACGTTGATTTTCGGCTGGGTATAGACTGCGCGGCCGTGGCTGAAGCTGCGGAATCCCTCGATTCCATGATAGCCGCCCATGCCCGATGGCCCGATTCCGCCGAACGGCAGATCATCGGCCGAGACATGAAAAATTACATCATTTACCGTCACGCCGCCCGAAATCGTCCGGCCCAGCACCGCTTCGCGTTCGGCGGAATCATCGCCGAAGTAATAGAGCCCAAGCGGGCGGTCATGCGCGTTGATATAGTCAATCGCCTGATCGATGTGGCGATAGGTCTTCACCGGCAGGACTGGCCCGAAAATCTCGTCCTGCATCACCTTCATGTCGTCGGTCACATGGCGCAGGATCGTCAGCGGCAGCTTGTTGCCGTTTGAACCCTCGAATGTCTCAGCCCCCGGATTGACGACAATCGCCTCCGCCCCTTTGGCCACGGCATCATCGACCAGCCCCACCAGCCGGTCGCGGTGGCGGCGGTTGATGACCGAGGTATAGTCATCATTGGCCAGCATCGTCGGGTACATCTTCGCCACGCTTGCCTGCAAAGCGCCGATGGTCTGCATTTCCAGCGCTTCGGGCACGAGCAGGTAATCGGGCGCGAGGCAGATTTGCCCGGCGTTCATCGTCTTGCCCAGCGCGATCCGGTCTGCCGCTTGTGCCACATCAACGCCCTTGCCCAGCAAGGTGGGCGATTTGCCGCCCAGTTCGAGCGTTACCGGAACCAGATTGTCAGCGGCGGCGTGCAGCACATGCTTGCCGATCGAGGTCGCGCCGGTGAAGAGCAGGTGATCGAACGCCAGCGAGCAGAAGTCCTGCCCCGTCTGCGGCCCGCCGAGCACGACGGCCACTTCTTCCGCCGAAAAGGCCTTGGCGAAGAGTTCTGCCATCAGTTCGGATGTACGCTCGGTAAACTCGCTGGGCTTGAGCATCGCGCGGTTGCCTGCCGCCAAGGCTTGCGCCAGCGGTCCGAACGTGAGGCCCACGGGGAAGTTCCACGGCGCGACGATGCCGATCACGCCCTTGGGCTCATAGCGGACTTCGGCCTTGGCCCCGAGCAGCCCCAGCGGGAAGTTCACGTGGCGCTTTTCGGGCTTGGCCCATGCCTTCATCTGCTTTTGCGAATAGCGAACAAGGCTGAGCGCGGGCATCACATCGGTCAGCATCGATTGTTCGTGGCTGCGGTGGCCGAAATCGGCGCTCATCGCCTTGGCCAGTGCATCGCCGTGATCGAGCAGCAGCCGCGCGCAGCGTTCAAGCCGTTCGTGGCGGGTGGACAAAGGTTCGGGCCGCGCGGCCACAAAAGCCGCCTTCTGCCGTTCGAGCAGCGCCATCATCGCATCGCGTGTCGTCTCGTCCATGTGCTTCAGGCTCCCCGGCGAATCAGCTTATCCCAGCCCTTGCAGCAGGAACATCGGCCATGCCGTAGCGGCAAGGCAGGTTCCCAGCGGCAGCGCCGTATCGGCGGCGATATTACGCTTGCTTACAAGCATGACAATAGCCGCCAGAATGCCGACGATGCTGGCCCCGAGCATCACTTCCACCACGCCCAGCGGGCCCAGCCAAATGCCGATAGCGCCCATCAATGGCGGATCACCCGATCCCATGCCCTCACGCCCGCGCGCCTTCAGATAGAACCGCGCGATCAGCCAGAACAGCAGAAAGCCCAGCGCCCCGCCGCTCAAGGCCACCAGCACCGGATCAAGCGTGCCCACCGCTATCGCCCGCGCGCTAACCACCACCGCGCCGCTGATCGCCAGCCAGCCCACCAGCACGCGCGGCAACCACAAGTGGCGCAGATCAAGCAAGGCGAGCAACAGCAGCTGCCAACCAAACAGCATCGCCGCCAGGGCCAAAGCGTCGTGTGCCCAAAGCATCGAACCGATACCGATCAGCGCGCCGCCCACTTCGCACACCATCTGCGCAGTGCCGATGGATGCCCCGCAATCCCGGCATTTGCCGCGCTGGATTGCCCATGACAGCACCGGCACCAGTTCGACAACCGTCAGCGCCTTGCCGCAACCGTCACAGGCCGATCTGCCCTGCACCACCGAGCGGCCCGCTGGCAGGCGGACCAGCACCGCGCCCAGAAAGCTGCCGACGACCGCACCCAGCACCGCCGCCCCGGCCAACAAAGCACCTATGGGCAAAGCTATGATCATGTCTGCAGTCATGCGCCTCTCCCTGCCTGCCCTGTTTTCAGGCCTGTCTGGCGGCCTTGTCCATGTCTCTTTGCGTCTATTTGCTTTTGCTGCGCTGCACCCTACATTGATAGCAACAGTCCGGTGCATCACAGCACGCAATCAATAGGGGCCGTCAAGCCATGGCACAATTCTCGTCCTCCGATCCTGTCGTCATACTCTCCTACGCGCGCACGCCGATGGGCGCGATGCAGGGGGCACTGGCCGATGTGTCCGCGACGGATCTTGGCGCAACCGCGGTCAAGGCGGCGGTTGAGCGGGCGGGCATTTCGCCGGATACCATCGAACGCATCTATATGGGCTGCGTCCTTCCCGCCGGTCTTGGTCAGGCCCCTGCCCGTCAGGCCGCGATCAAGGCAGGCCTGCCCAAATCGGTCCAGGCCACCACGGTCAACAAAGTGTGCGGATCGGGCATGCAAACCATCATCATGGGCGCAGAAGCGCTGGCCTCGGGCAGCGTCGACATGGTCGTGGCAGGCGGCATGGAAAGCATGACCAATGCGCCGTACCTGCTCAAAAAGCACCGTTCGGGCGCGCGCATCGGCCACGATACGGCCTATGACCACATGTTCCTCGATGGCCTTGAAGATGCTTATGAAGCGGGCCGCGCGATGGGCACTTTCGCGCAAGACAGCGCCAACGCCTATCAATTGACCCGCGAACAGCAGGATTCCTACGCCATTGAATCGCTGCGCCGCGCCCAAGCCGCCGTCGCCGATGGCAGCTTCGCCGATGAAATCGCCCCCGTCACGGTCAAAAGCCGCACCGGCGAAACTGTCGTCTCGACGGACGAAGCCCCCGGCAAGGGACGTCCTGACAAGATCCCGACGCTCAAAGCCGCTTTTGCCAAGGATGGCACGATCACAGCGGCCACTTCGTCATCGATCTCAGATGGTGCAGCAGCCGTCACCCTCACCCGCGCCAGTGTGGCCAGTGCAGCAGGCCTGACCCCTGTGGCAAAGATTGTCGCGCTTGCCGCCCACGCCCAAGAGCCCAAGGATTTCACCATCGCGCCGATCGGTGCGATCAACAAGGTTCTGGAAAAGGCCGGTTGGTCTGTTGCAGACGTTGATCTGTTCGAAGTCAACGAAGCCTTTGCTTGCGTCGCCATGTTTGCGATGCACGATCTGGGCATCGATCACGCCAGGATCAACGTCCATGGCGGCGCAACCGCGCTTGGCCATCCGATCGGCGCTTCGGGCACACGCATTGTCACCACGCTGATCGCTGCGCTGAAAAAGCATGGCCTGAAAAAGGGCGTTGCCAGCCTGTGCATCGGCGGCGGTGAAGCCACCGCGCTCGCCATCGAACTGGTCTGATCCGGTAAACGTCCCCGGTCATATGGCTGGGGACAAACCGCTTCAGGGCTTTTGCGCGCCCCACACGTTGCTGGCGCGGATAAAGCCCTTGCGGCCTTCGATATCGAAGGCGCACCATTGCCCTTCGCAATCGCCCAGCTTGCCGATCACGCCGGGTTCAACGCGCCACATCACGCCCCCGCTGCCATCCTTTTTCTCGCGAATGTCCGAGACAACACCGATCACGAACGCGGTGCGTTGGCGGCTGAGGAACTGCTGGAGTATCCACCCGCGCGATCCGTCCTTGTCTTCAACAAGACGCCAACCGCCCATCACGCGCAGCACTTTAAGCGGGACGCCCTTGCGCACATAAGTCCAGCGTATCCGGTAATCGCGACCCGGCCCCACGCGCATGTTGGCTTTGTCTTTGGATGTCGAGACCCAATAGGCACCCTCGGTCTGCGCCATCAGTGGCTGGGCAAATCCGGGCAGCAGCGCGCAAGCTGCGGCGATAGCGGCAGAAGATCGAAGCGCAAAGTTCACGGTCATCTCCGTGCCGTCGCAAAATAATCGGCCAAGGGCAACACCCGGGGCAATGCTATGCCCAACGATGTCCACCACGACGATGCTTCCCAACGCTTGACCTGTTCCCCTGCCAGGGCCTAGCTTGCCACCACTATGACCAGTTCAGCCGACTATCGCCCCACACGCCGCGTCGAAGGCAGCCCCCGCGTCACAGTAACGCGCAAACTTCTGCCCGAAACCGAAGCGCGCATGCG
>CAZSTP010000102.1:7354-9443 GCA_964609325.1 uncultured Novosphingobium sp.
TCGACAAACTGGTGGCGCAATCCGACATTCTCAGCCTGCATTGCCCGGCAAGCCCGGAAACGCACCACATCATCGATGCCCGCCGCATCGCCCTGATGAAACCCGGCGCTTATCTGGTAAACACCGCGCGCGGCCAGTTGATCGAGGAAGAGGCGCTGGTCGCAGCGCTGGTCGAAGGGCGGATCGGCGGCGCGGGGCTGGATGTGTTCGAACACGAACCGCAAGTCGATCCGCGCCTGATCGCGCATCACAACGTGGCGATCCTGCCGCGCATGGGCAGCGCCACGTTCGAAGGACGGCAGGCCTCTGGCGATAAAGTGATCGCCAATGTGCGCGTCTGGGCCGATGGCCACCGCCCGCCGGATCAAGTGCTCGAAGGCCTCGTTTAACGCTTCCGCATAACAATCGTTCGCAAGCCTGCTTGTGCGCACATGCAAAATTGCTCTAGAGCCTTGTGCGAGAGGATCTGGCGCAGCCACTGCTTTGCGCGAGTGGGGGAGATGTGTTCATGCGAAAGATGTTGGCGGGCGCAATTGCTGCGGCCGCGATGCTCATACCGGCGCTGGCGTTGGCGCAAGTTGATGTGCAAATCAGTACTGTAAGCGTCGAAGATGTGGCCGACACCGGCGATACCGCGTGGATACTCGTCTCCTCGGCATTCGTTTTGCTGATGGCCATGCCCGGCCTCACCTTGTTCTATGGCGGACTTGTGCGCGCCAAAGGCTTCCTGGCGGTGCTGGTGCAAGCCGGTGCGATTGCGGCGATAGCTTCGATCCTGTGGATCATGGTCGGCTATACGCTGGCCTTTGGCGACGTCAGCGGCGGCTGGATCGGCAGCGGTAATGCGTGGATGCTGCTCAATCTGGGCAATGTGCGCGCCAATACCGCGATTCCGGAAAGCGCCTTTGCGCTTTACCAGATGTGCTTTGCGCTGATCACGCCCGCGCTGATGATCGGCGCATGGGTTGATCGCGCGCGCTTTGGCTGGGTCGTCGGCTTTTGCGCGCTGTGGGGCCTGATCGTCTATGCACCATCGGCCCACTGGATCTGGGGCGGCGGCTGGCTTTCGTCGAAGTTCGGCACACTCGATTTTGCAGGCGGCATCGTGGTTCACACCACCGCAGGCGTTTCTGCACTGGTCATCGCGCTGCTTTTGGGCAAACGCGCCGGCTTTCCCAAAACGCTGATGATGCCGCACAGCCCTTCGCTGACGATGGCTGGCGCTGCCCTGCTGTGGGTGGGCTGGTTCGGCTTCAACGGCGGCTCTGCGCTTGCCGCCAATGATGATGCCGCCTCTGCGATCATCAACACCCATGCGGCGGCTTGCGTTGCGGCACTGGTCTGGTTGATCATCGAAAAATTCACTGTCGGCAAACCCACCTCGGTCGGCTTTGCCACCGGCGCGGTTGCAGGCCTTGCCACGGTAACGCCTGCTGCCGGTTTCATCGCGCCGGGTGCTGCGATGCTGTTCGGCGCGCTGGCGGCGCTGGTTTGCTATCCGATGATCCAACTGGTCAAGCAGCGTCTTCAGATCGACGATTCGCTTGACGTGTTCGCGGTCCACGGCGTTGGCGGCATGATCGGCTCGATCCTGCTCGCAGTGTTCATGTCACCTTCCTTCGGCGGCACCGGCTATGCCGATGGCATGGACATGACGCGCCAGCTCATCGCGCAAGTCGCAGGCGTCGGCGTGGTCGCATTGTGGAGCGCCTTTGCCACGGTCGTCTGCGCGCTGATGGTCTCGATGGTCATCCCGATGCGCGTGACCGAAGATGAAGAACGCGAAGGCCTCGACATCACCAGCCACGGCGAACGCGCGTGGGAATTTGATTGATCGATCGGCCTTGGAAGGCACAGAAAAGGCGGGTCCGGACAAACCGGACCCGCCTTTTTCTTTACCCCCTTCCCGCTTGCGTGACGGGTTGGGGTGGGCCTCCCCCCGATCAATCCCCCGTCAGAATCCGCTCGACCAGTTGCTTCACGGTTGGTGTGAAGTTGTTGGAATAGAACGGGTCCTGTTTGAAGCGGTAGGCCGCATGGCCTGCAAACATCAGGTTCTTGTCGATGTCACCGCCGTGCGCGATGTCTT
>CAZSTP010000103.1:0-9134 GCA_964609325.1 uncultured Novosphingobium sp.
GCTTCGCCGGTTTCAACCACAAGCCCGGTCTGCATGCGCAGGCCCTGGCGGACGAGGTGCTGGTGCACCGCCGCCGTTGCCAAAGCCGCCGGCATCGGAATGCGGTCTTCGTTCTGGCTACGGTCCGAAAGGATCAGGATGTTCTTGTCAGCCAGCACCGCTTCGGTGGCGGCCCAGCACATTTCCTTGATCGCCATTTCAAGGCCGTCTGCGCCAGACGAAGCGGCCCATGTCGTATCGATCGTGCCCGTGCGGAACGCGCCATCGAGTGCGGCTTCAACCGAGCGGATCTTGGCGATGTCTTCGTTCGTCAGGATCGGCTGATCGACTTCGAGGCGCTTGTGGCTGCCAGCGTCCTGACCCAGCAGGTTCGGGCGCGGGCCGATCATGCTGACAAGGCTCATCACCAGTTCTTCGCGGATCGGATCGATCGGCGGGTTGGTGACTTGCGCGAAGTTCTGCTTGAAATAATCGTAAAGCAGGCGCGAACGCTTTGACAGCACCGCAATCGGCGTGTCGGTGCCCATTGACCCCAGCGGATCATCGCCCGCAATGGCCATCGGCTCCAAGAACTTGGAGATATCTTCCTGCGTATAGCCGAACGCCTGCTGGCGATCGAGCAACGAGGTGGTTTCTACCGGAAGCGCGGCCAGTTCAGGCTCGATCACGTCGAGTTCGTGCAGCTTGTACTGCGCCTGCTCCAGCCATTCCTCGTAAGGTTCGGCGGCGGCGAGTTCAGCCTTGATCTCTTCGTCTTCGATGATCTTGCCCTGCTCCATATCGATCAGGAGCATCTTGCCGGGCTGCAACCGCCACTTGCGGACGATATCTTCTTCGCGGAACGGCAACACGCCGCTTTCCGAAGCCATGCAGATCAGATCATCGCGCGTGATCGAGAAGCGCGCGGGGCGCAGGCCGTTGCGGTCCAGCGTGGCGCCGATCTGGCGGCCATCGGTGAAGGCCACGGCGGCAGGACCGTCCCATGGCTCCATCAGAGCGGCGTGATATTCATAGAAGGCACGGCGCGCAGGGCTCATCAACGGATTGCCGGCCCATGCTTCGGGGATCAGCATCATCACCGCGTGGGCAAGGCTGTAACCCCCTGCCAGCAGCAGTTCGAGCGCGTTGTCGAGGCTGGCAGTATCGGACTGGCCATGCGGGATCAGCGGCCACATCTTGTCAAGATCAGGGCCGAGCAGCTCTGATTCCATGGTGCGACGGCGCGCGTTCATCCAGTTCACGTTGCCGCGAACCGTGTTGATTTCGCCGTTGTGGGCGATGAAGCGGAACGGGTGCGCCAGCTTCCAGCTGGGGAAGGTGTTGGTGCTGAAACGCTGGTGGACGAGGCCGAGCGCCGAGACGCAATCGGCATCGCGCAAATCATCGTAGAACGTGCCGACCTGATTGGCGAGCAACAGGCCCTTGTAGACGATCGTGCGCGTCGAGAAGCTGGGCATGTAAAGCTGGGTTACGCCCGGCAGCCCGTGCTTTTCGGCCATCATCGCCAGCGGGTTTTGCGTCTGCTTGCGGATGGCGAGCAGCTTGCGTTCAAACGCGGCCTGATCCGGCGTGTTCGGCCCGCGCTTGATAAAGCACTGGCGGATCACCGGCATGGATTCAACCACGGCCTTGCCCAGACCGTCCATCGTGACGGGCACATCGCGCCAGCCGATCAGTTCCTGGCCTTCCTTGGCGATGAACTTTTCGAAGAATTCGGTTACGAACAGGCGCGCAGCCTCATCCTGCGGCAGGAAGCACATGGCCACGGCATAATCGCCCGGCTGCGGCAGTTCCTTGCCTTCGGAAGTTGCCCATTTGCGGAACAACTGATCGGGAATCTGGATCAGGATGCCTGCGCCATCGCCCAGCAACGGATCAGCACCCACCGCACCGCGATGGTCAAGATTGCGCAGAATCTCCAGTGCCTGATCAACAATGGAATGACTTTTTCGGCCTTTGATATGGGCGACAAAGCCCACGCCACAGGCGTCATGTTCATTACGTGGATCGTAGAGGCCCTGAACCGGCGGAAATCCCATTTCGAAGTTTTTCCTGCATCCAAAAAGAGGAACAACGCACGAATCACGCCGCCCGAAAGCGACGAAAGTTGCGCGAAGGCCCCCCATGACTGCAGGAAAGTTATTTTGCAACCGCGCTGCAAGGCTAAGCGCGCGGTTAAGCCCGGAAATACGGATGCGATACGGCAGAAAGGGCCGATTCTCCGGGGGTTTTCAGCAGAAAATCAGCCGCGCGCGGTCATCCGTTGCAGCGTTGCCAGAGCCGCACGCAAAGCACGGTCCGCTTCTTCGGCATCGGGCGTCTGCGCAACAGGTGCAGCAGCCGGCATGGCTTGATCTGCGTCCCGCAAATTGGAGACCTGTGCCGAGGGCGCAGCGCGGCCCGGCGATGCCAATGGCGATCCGGGGACCGGTGTGATCGATGGGCGTGCAAACGGGCGCGATGACGCAGAGGATGATTGGGCCGCCTTTGCCGCCTCCTGCTGCCACGGGGCTTCCTGCCCCGGAAACACGACGACGGGTTCGATCACCGCATCATCATCGACCAAGCTATCATCGATCCGCAGCGGTTCACGGCGGGCGACAACTGGTGCCATATCCAGCAGCGAGGGATAGCAATCTTCGGCAACTTCAGGCTCGGGTGCCGGATTGCTGGCGGTCCTGAAAGCTTCTGCAACTTCTTCAGGCTTGCGCGACAGCAAGGGGGACATGCGCAAGAAGCGTTCAAGTCCGGCATCGGGTTCTTCATCTTCCGCTTCATCATCAGCGGTGAAAGCTTGCGGAGGTTGCAAGGCCGCAGGGCGCAATTGCACAACGCGTTCGGGTTCGACAGCAACAGGGACCGGCGCTGGCTGAACAACAAAGCTGTCGGTGGCAGACGCGACGTCGGGCGACTTTTCGAACCGCGCCATAGGGGCCTGATGCACGGGAGCAGGAGCCGGTGCCACCGTTTCGGAAGCTTTGAACGGCGCTGGTTCCAAAGACGTTTCGGGCGCTTTGCGGCGGGAAATCGCCAAGGCAAGGCGTTCAATCAACTGGACCAGCCCGAGATTTTCAAGCGGTGTGCGATCAAGCGGCGTTGCATCGACAGCACGCGCCTGAAGGAAGGCTTCCGGCGGCGTGGGCGTATCAAGTTTCGGCGCTGGCGGGATCGGCGCAGGCATGATCGGAGGCTGCGGGGTGAAGACCTGCTGTTCCGGTGCTGGCCGGGGCGGGGTTTCTTCGACATTTGCCAACGACGGTGGCGCAAAGGGAGCAGGCGCAGCTTTGACCGCTTCGGCCGCAGGCTCTGCCGGGATCTCCAGTTCAGGGGTGATTGGCGCAGGAGTGATCGGCGCAGGGGTAACCGGCGGCGGGGGCGCTTGCCGGGGCGCTGCGAACGGGGGGTGCGGGGGCGCAAATGGCGCAGGCTCGATCACGTGTGCCTCTTCCAGCAACAAATCGAGGTCCAGCGGATCGGCAGGCTTGGCAGCAGGCGGTGCGGTGGGCGCGGCGACCGATGGCTGGAAAACCTGTCTTTCGGCAAAGACCGGCTTTTCCGCAACAACAGGTGCTTCTTCGACGGGTGAGGCCAGAAAGGCGGGCGTGACGATAGCCGGCGGTTCTTCGGTCTGGGCAAGAGGGCGGCGGCGTGCGGGTGAATCTTGTTCAAACGGCGTATCAAGTGGTGCGCCAAGATCTTCGGCGGCGTTGATCGGACGGCGCGCGCTGGATGCCGGAGCCGCGCCGGTATTCTTGCCAACGCCGCGTGCGCGAATAGGCGCTGCGATCTTTTCCCGGCCAAGAAAGCGCCCCAGGACATATCCGAAAATCGCGCCGAAGCCCATCATCACCACGGCAAAAATGATTCGCGTGGTGAATCCCAAGGGCGGTGCCGCAGCCGGAATCAGCGCGGGGATACCAAGCGCCAGAACCGGCCCTTCCAGCAGCATCGGCGCAGTAGCAAAGCTGCCAAGCCCCAAAAGCGTTGCAAACCACAATCCGGTAACGAGCGGAAACAGCGGATTCGCGGTGATGGGCTTGGGCTTGCGCTTTGTCGCGGTCACGGGCGGTGCATCCTGTCTTTCAGAAGTATCGATCAACTTGGGCGTTCATGGGGCCGGACGTTTTACGCCGCCGCAGCCACCATTTTGAAATGTGGTATCAGCGCTTGGTAAACGACTTGATAACGTCTGACGTTGGCCGCCCAATCGTGATGTTCGCCCACCCACTGGCGCGCGCGGGTGCGCCTTTCCGGCCATGTCTCGGGAGCGGTTAACATCTGCGCCATGGCGGCGGCCAAGCCCGCCGGATCATCGGCGGGGAACAAAGTGCCGGTTACCCCGTCGCGGATCAATTCACGGTGACCGCCAACATCGGAGGCTGCCACCAGTTTGCCTTGCGCCATGGCTTCCAAGGGCTTCAGAGGGGTGACCAGTTCGGTCAGCCGCATCGCTTTGCGCGGGTAGCAGACAACATCGACGAGGGAGTAGTAGCGGTCCACTTCGGTATGCGGCACGCGGCCGACAAAGCGGATGGCATCAGCTGCACTGGACGCTTCGGCCTGCGCGCGCAATGCCACGTCAGCAGGTCCGCCGCCCACCATTAGCAGCCGCGCGCCGGGCACTTGGGCGACGATGGCGGGCATGGCGGCGATCAGATCATCAAGGCCTTCATAAGGATAAAAACTGCCAAGGAAGCCGATCACTGGCCCATCACCCAGCGCCAGCTCCTGTGCCAGGGCCTGATCGCGCGGCAAGGGATCGCCAAACAGTTCGAGATCGACGCCGTTGGGCATGATCGCAATTTTTTCCGGCGCAAAGCCGCGCGCGACCAGATCCTGCCGCAAACCTTCGCAGATGGTTACAACGCGGTCCGCGCCGCTCACCACATCGTTTTCCAGCACACGCGTCAGCCAGTATTTGGCGCTGCCTTCGCGGCCCGTGCCATTGCCGACGGCGGCATCTTCCCAGAACGCGCGGATTTCATAGACCACCGGAATGCCAAGCCGCCGTCCGGCCTTGACCGCGGCCAGTCCGCACAATGACGGGGAATGGGCGTGTAGCACATCGGGCCGCCAGTCTTGCGCGATGTCGACAATCCGTTCGGCCAGCGCCGATACCTCGCCCCATTCGCGCAAGAGTGGCAAGCCCTGGGCAACGCCTGGCGTGCGATAGAACTGTAACCCGTCAACCGTATCCGATTCGGCACCGGTGGCCGGGCCTTCCTGTCGCAAACCCGTCACGCCGCGCACTTCAAGCCCCATGGCCTGCTGCGCTTTCAGGATCGCACGGGTGCGGAAAGTATAGCCGCTTTGTAACGGCAGCGAATGGTCGAGGACGTGGAGGACGCGTGTCATGGTGACCATCCCTGCCACAACAAGGCTTAACGCCGCGTCAACCTCATTGCTTTAGCAAGGGGACCGCCATGATCGACAAGTTCACGCTGTTCCTGCCACACCTGCTGATGGCGATTGCCGTCTGGCGGTTGTTGCACCGTGCCGATCTGGACGACGATCCGTCGCTGCCCAGCCGCAAATTGCACTTCCGGCCCAAGCGCGAATCAGCGGATCAGGGCCGTCCCGATACAGGCGGGCGCGATGCTTGATCTGTTTCTGTTAAGCTGTGTGCTGGCCTTTATCGGGGCAGGCTTTCGCAAGCCGTTTATTTTCGTTCTGGCCTATACTTACATCGACATCGTTTCACCGCAGAAGGTGAGCTGGGGCATCCTCAGCCAGATTCCGATATCGCTGATCGCGTTCCTGTGCGCCTTTACATCGTGGTTCGTGGCCGAGGACAAGAACGGCACGCGCTTTTCCCTGCGCCAGTTTCTGTTGCTGTTGATGCTCGTCTATTGCGGGTTGACCACGCAAGCGGCTGATTTTCCGTTGGAAGCAGGCGAGAAATGGGCGTGGGTGTGGAAAGCGCTGCTGTTTGCGCTGTTCCTGCCGCTGACTTTGCGCACGCGGTTGCGGATCGAGGCTCTGACCGTGGTCATGGTCCTGTCCATCGGCGTGATCGTGATCGGCGGCGGTATCAAGACGCTGGCGGGCGGCGGAGGCTATGGCGAATTGCGCCTGCTGGTGGATAACAACACCGGCCTTTACGAAAGCTCGATCATATCGGCCGTGGCGATTGCGGTGATCCCGCTGGCGCTGTGGGCATCACGCTTTGGCACGATCTTCCCGCCCGAATGGCGCGTGAAGGCCTTTGCCTGGGCGCTGTGCTTTGCCTGCGCGCTCATGCCGATCGGCACGGGCGCGCGCACGGGGCTGGTCTGCGTGGTCGTACTGGCCGCGCTGATTCTGCGCACGGCAAAGCGCAAAGTGCTTATCCTTTCGCTGATGGCGGCAGGGGCGCTGGTATCAATCCCGCTGCTGCCCGCAGACTTTGTCGCGCGGATGAGCACGATCAACAACCATCAGTCCGACCAATCGGCTTCAACGCGCGTAGCGGTGTGGCGCTGGACGCTGGAATTCGTGAAAGACCGTCCGTTTGGCGGGGGCTTTGACGCCTATCGCCAGAACCGTATCGAATACGATACGGTCGAGGCCAAGTCTGCTGGCGACAACAATACGGCGCTCGAATACAAACCCGTCGTCGATCAGGCGCGAGCCTATCATTCCAGCTATTTCGAGATGCTGGGCGAACAGGGCTATCCCGGGCTTGCCCTCTGGCTGGCGTTGCACTTGCTGGGGGTGTGGCAAATGGAAGTGCTGCGCCGCCGCTATCGCAAGGAAACGTCAGAGGCATTCCGCTGGGTTTCGCCACTGGCCGAGGCGCTCCAGCAAGCGCAGATCATCTATCTTGTAGGGTCCACCTTCGTGGGCATCGCGTTCCAGCCGTTTTGTTACATGCTGGTAGGCCTGCAATGCGGTTTGTGGAGCTATATCAAGCGGGTAAGCGCGGCAAAGCCGGTGCCGTTCCGCAAGGTATCAATTCCGCCGCCGGTGGCAGAGCAAGGGCGCGCGATGGCTACGGCGCCACTTTGACCAGCGAGACAACCGCCTGCGCTCCGGCAACGCTCAGATGGTGGGAATCGAAATAGAGCGGCTTGTCATCCGTCATAAGGCGGGAGTGACCGGCTTGTGCCAGCACGGCCAGTGGATCGATCACCACCACGCCGCGATTTTCCCACCGCCGGTAACTGCGTGTGAACCATGCGGTTTCCGTGCGATAATGCGCAAGACTTGCCCCTTGCACGGTATCGAGCCTGCCTTTCGCAGCGGCATGGGCAAGGCGGCGCGGCACATCGAAGGACTGCGGCGGCACCGGACCGATCAGCACCACCTGCTTGCCCGCTGCCTGAAGCTGCCTGATCGTTGCATCAATCTGGTCGGGCATAGCGGGTGTACGATAGGCGGGGCTGGCCCAGAACGCGACGAGATAGACCGTGCGGACATCGGGTTGGGCCAGCAACCACTGCATCACCCGTTCATTTTGGCGGGCACAGGCGGGATCATTGGCGACCCGATAGCCGATGACGGGCGGGCAACTGGCGCGGGTGTGCTGTACCAGCGCCTGACCATTTGCGCCCAACTTTTGGCCCAGCGCCCATGCCAGTTCGATGCCATGGCTATCCCCCCATAGCGCGGCAGTGGGCGGAACAACCGCGCCCAGCACGCATTGCGGCTGGCGGACGCCTGCTTCGTCGATCTGGAAGCAGCCATCACGCTTCGGGCTGATATCGTGAACCGCGCCGGAAAGTGCGATAACTTGCGGGGAGAACCGCGCGCTCCATCCGCCCAGCGGCAACATCGCCAATGATACCGCCGCCACCGCCGCCATTCCCGCCGCGCTGTAGACAAAGATGGCGCGCTGGTTGATCCGGCGATGATCGCGAAAGGGCCGCTCAATAAAGCGCCAACTGGCCCATGCTACCGCAAAACTGCCGATCACAACCGCGGCCTGGTTTGCACCCTCCAGCGGACGGTCCAGTGCATATTCGGCAAAGACGATCAGCGGCCAGTGCCACAGATAGAGCGAGTACGAGATCAGACCGACCCCGACCAGCGGAGCGGCAGACAGCACCCTGCCCGCCAGCGTCCCCGGCGCATAACGGATCAGCAGGGATGCCCCCAGCACCGGCGGCACAGCGGCCAAGCCGGGAAAAACCGTGCTGTTATCGTAAGCGGCAACAGACCAGCCGATCAGCGCCATTCCGGCCAAGGCCAGCAATTGGCGCAAGGGCCGGCTGCTTGCCTGCGCCGGCACGGCAAGCGCGAGCAGCGAGCCCGCCATCATTTCCCATGCGCGGGTGGGCAAGAGATAGAAGGCAAAGCCATCGGTATCGGCCTGCTTCCAACATGCCCAGCCAAAGCTGAGCGCGGCGATCAGCGCGATGATCTGCCAGCGCCGCTTTGCCCCCAGCCTGGCGCAGACCCACAGCAAGAGCGGGAACACGACATAGAACTGTTCTTCCACTGCCAGCGACCAGCAGTGCAACAGCGGCATCGTTTCTGCCGGGCCGCCGAAGTACCCCGTTTTCGTGAAAAACCAGACATTCGCCAAGAAAACCAGCGTCATCAGCGCCGAACGCGGCACCGCAGCGAAATCATCGGGCAGATAGAACCACGCGGCCAATGCCAGCACTGCAGCGATCATGACCAACAGCGCGGGCAAAATGCGGCGAGCGCGGCGTTCATAGAAACGGACCAGTGAGAACGTGCCGCTATAAACCTCGCGCGCTATGATGCCAGTGATCAAAAATCCTGAAATAACAAAGAATATATCAACGCCAACAAAACCACCGGTGAAACCCGGGATCTTGGCATGAAACGCCAATACGGGAAGAATTGCCAAGGCCCGCAGGCCATCGATATCACGGCGATAAGGGGCAGTTGGGGTCATTACCGGCTCAGCATATTTCAGATTTACTGCGGTTACCGTAGCAGGCTGTTGGAGATTGGGAACTATCCTTGCGCGCAAGGCCGATTAACTGGCCCTTTAAACGGGCTTGCTCCCGGTTTCGCTTGCCGCCATTATCCGGCTTAACCCTTTTGCAAAGTTGAACAAATTCATGACAAAATCGCTTCCCCCCGCCGAAATCGCGCTGATGGCGGGCACCGTTGTCGGCACGTCTGGATGGATCGAAATCACGCAGGAGCGGGTGAACAAATTTGCCGAGGCGACCGATGAT
>CAZSTP010000104.1:0-6810 GCA_964609325.1 uncultured Novosphingobium sp.
ACCGAATGGAACAGCTTTGTCTGGTTCTCGCTCAACCCCGATGTCGAGCCGTTCGATGATTACATCGCCCCGCTGAAAGAGCATCTTGAGCCCTATCACCCCGAACGCATGGCGTGGAAACGCGATGTGACGGTGGAGTGGGACTGCAATTGGAAGGCCTCGGTCGATGCCTTCAACGAGACGTACCACGTGCAGGGCATTCACCCGCAATTGCTGTGGTATCTCGATGATGTGAACGTGCAGATTGACTGCTACGAACGCCACAACCGTTATTTGATCCCGTTTGCCACCGTTTCCCCGCGCGTGGCCATGCCCAGCCAGATCCCGCCCGCGATTGACGAAATCATGCGCCATGCGGGCATGGACCCGGCAGAGTACGAAGGCCGGATCAGCGATATCCGCCGCGATGTGCAACTGTTCAAACGCAAACACGGTGCGTCGCAGGGCAAGGACTATTCTGCGCTGAATGATGATCAGTTGACCGATGATTACCACTACATGATCTTCCCCAACGTCGCGCTGAACGTCCACGCCGATGATGTGCTGATGTTCCGCCAGCGCCCCCACGCCACCGATCCGAACAAGATGCTCTATGACGTCTGGGTGTTCGAACTGGTGCCCGAGGGTGAGGAATGGCCCGAGCGCGTCAAGCATCGCCGGTTCAAGCATGGTGATCGCAGCATCGGGCAGGTCCTCGATCAGGACGCCTTCAATTTGCCTACGGTGCAATTGGGCATGCAGTCCGACAACTTCCCCGGCCTGTGGATCGGCGAACAGGAACTGCGCATCCGCCACTTCCACAAAGTGCTGGACGATTACATCTACGGCCCCGGCGGCAAAACCCCGGACGATATCTGAGAGGAACAGGCATGTTGCAACTGGGCCATGACCAGCTGCTCGGCGCTTACCGGCGCATGAGCACGATCCGCGCTTTTGAAGAGCGGCTGCACGACGAGATCAAGACCGGCGAAATCGGTGGCTTCACCCACCTCTATTCGGGGCAGGAAGCTGTCGCGGTGGGCATTTGCGATCAGTTGACGGTCGAGGACAAGATCGTGTCCACCCACCGTGGCCACGGCCACTGCATCGCCAAGGGCTGCGATGTGAAGGGCATGATGCTGGAGATTTATGGCCGTGCAGGCGGATTGTGCAAAGGCCGGGGCGGCTCAATGCACATTGCCGATCTCGATGTCGGCATGCTCGGCGCCAACGGCATCGTCGGTGGCGGCGCTCCGCAAGCGGTGGGCGCGGCATTGGCTGCCAGGATGGACGGCAATGGCCGCGTCGGCATCGCCTTTTCGGGCGATGGCGCGTGCAATCAGGGCACCACGTTCGAAGCGATGAACCTTGCCGTCGTCACCAAAGCGCCTGCGATCTTCGTGTTTGAAAACAATCACTATTCCGAACACACCGGCGTGGAATATGCGGTCGGCACCGCCAACGATATCGCCAGCCGTGCCGAAGCATTCGGCATGAAGGTCTGGCGCGCAAACGGTTGCGATTTCTTCGATGCTTACGAACAGTTCCGCGATCTGCTCGAATATGTCCGCGCAGGCCATGGCCCTGCGGCCATCGAGCTCGATACCGAACGGTTCTACGGCCACTTCGAAGGCGATCCGCAGCGCTATCGCGGCCCCGGCGAACTTGACCGCATCCGCGAGGAGCGCGATTGCCTTAAGGCCTTCCGCAAAGTGGTCACCGATGCAGCACTGCTGACCGATGCCGAAATGGACGCGGTCGATGAAGAAGTGCGCGTGTTGATCGACGAGGCCGTTGCAGAGGCGCGCGCCGGTGCCGATCCCGATCCGGCGACTGTCGCCGACGATGTCTACGTCGAATATTACTGAGGGTTGGCGACAATGGCTGTAATGAACATTCGCGAAGCAATCCTGAGCACGCTCCACGCCGAGATGGAACGCGACGGCGATATCCTGTTGCTCGGCGAAGACGTGGTCGGCGGCAATGGCACCGCTGGCGGGCCGGAGGCCATCGGCGGCATCTGGGGCACCAGCACCGGTCTGTGGGAAAAGTTCGGCCCCAACCGTGTGATCGATACGCCGATTTCGGAAAGCGCGATCATCGGCGCGGCTGCAGGTGCGGCGCTTGCGGGCAAACGCCCGGTCGCCGAGCTGATGTTCGCCGATTTCGTCGGCGTCAGCCTCGACCAGTTGTGGAACCAGATGGCCAAGTTCCGCTATATGTTTGGCGGCAAGACCAAGTGCCCCGCGGTGGTGCGTATGGTCTATGGCGCGGGCATGCAGACGGCGGCACAGCACAGCCAGTCGGTCTATGCGCTGCTCACCGCCATGCCCGGCCTCAAGGTCGTTTTGCCGACGACTCCAGCCGATGCGAAGGGCCTGCTGACCGAAGCCTTGCGCGGCGATGACCCCGTGATGTTCTTTGAACACAAGGCGCTTTATGGCGTGAAGGGCGAAGTGCCCGATGGCGATTACCGCGTGCCCTTCGGTCAGGCCCGGATGGTGCGCGAAGGCGGTGATGTCACCGTCGTCGCCTGTGGCCGCATGGTCAATTTTGCCGAGAAAGCCGCCGATAAATTGGTCGCTGATGGCATCGGCGTCGATCTGATCGATCTGCGTACCACCAGCCCGCTCGATGAAGACGCGATCCTCGATTCGGTCGAACAGACCGGGCGTCTGGTCGTGGTGGATGAAAGCCCGCCGCGTTGCAGCCTTGCTGCCGATATCGCGGCGCTGGTCGCCACGCGCGCGTTCACCAGCCTGAAGGCCCCGCCCGAGATGATCACCGGCCCGCACGCGCCGATCCCGTTCTCGCGCGTGCTCGAACGCGCCTGGCTGCCATCGCCGCAGACCATCGAGAGTGCGGTCCGTCGCACCCTTGCGTTCCGTTGAGCGGGGGGCAGACCATGGCCAAGCTCAAAGCATTCACCATGCCCAAATGGGGCATCGAGATGGCCGAAGGCACCATCGCGGAATGGATGGTGGCCGAAAACGCCCCCTTCGCGCGCGGTACGGTGCTGACGCTGATCGAAACCGACAAGATCACCAACGAGGTTGAGGCCGAGGCCGAGGGCCGCTTCGTCCGCATCATCGCCAAGGCGGGCGAGACATATGCGGTCGGCGCGCTGCTCGCGGTCCTGTCCGATGGCGGCGAGGCCACCGCGGCTGAAATCGATGCACTGATCGCAGGATTCCGCCCGTCCGACACAAGCTTTGATCCCGAAGCCGGTACACCAGCACCCGCTGCAAACGTGGCTCCAGCGCCGGTTGCTGCAATCGCTGTTCCAGAAGGAATCGCGATCAGCCCGGTTGCCTTGGCCTCGGCGCAGGAACTCGGCGTCGATCTGGCGCAAGTCAGTGGCTCGGGCCGCAATGGCCGGATTTCGGTGCAAGACGTGCATCAGGCCGCGCGCGCGCCCCAGCCGCCCGTGCTGGTCGGCGCATTTCCGCTCCTGCCCGAAGGTCCGGTCATGGCAACGCCCGTTGCCCGCCGCCTTGCCGCGCTGCACGAGCTTGATCTCGGCAAAGTCACCGGCACCGGCCCGCGTGGTCGCGTGCGCAAGGCCGATGTCATGGCCGCTATCGCCAATGCCGCGCCAGCACCGCAGCCTGTTGCCGTGCCCGTCGCGAGCACCGCAAGTGGTGCGCCAGACGTTGTGCCCATGTCCTCGATGCGCCGCACCATCGCGCGGCGCTTGACGCAATCGAAGCAGGAAATCCCGCACTTCTATGTGCGCCGCAGGGTGCGCGCAGACCGCCTTCTGGCCCACCGCGCGGCGAGCACGGGCGAAAAGCCCAGCGTCAACGATTACCTGATCCGCGCCTGCGCTCTGGCCCTGCTTGAAGTGCCGGCGGTCAACATCCAGGTCCACGGGACTGACATCCACCAGTTCCATCAGGCCGATATCGCCGTCGCCGTGGCGACCGATCGCGGACTGGTTACCCCCATCGTGTTCGGCGCTGACAATCTGGGGCTGGGCACAATCGCTGCCACCATGAAGGAACTCGCGCAAAAGGCCCGCAGCGGCAAATTGCGCCCCGAAGAATTTTCGGGCGGCAGCTTCTCGCTGTCCAACCTTGGCGGCTTTGGCGTTGAACAGTTCGATGCGATCATCAACCCGCCACAAGGCGCGATCCTTGCAGTCGGTACGGCGCGTCCCGAACCCATCGACGATGACGGCGCGATCCGCATCGTGCCGGTGCTGCACCTGTCGCTCAGCTGCGATCACCGCGCCATCGACGGGGCCGATGCCGGCCGCTTCATGGCCGCGCTCGCCCGGTTGATCGAACAGCCCGCCCTGCTCACCGGCAATTGAAGGGAAGCCCCAAGATGACGCGCCTGCTCCACATCGGCGGCAGCCCCCGCAAGGACCGCTCGCGCTCAGACATGGTGGCGCGAGCCTTCATCGAGCGGCTGGGCATCACAGACGCCGAGACGTTGGACCTCGAAGCCATCGCCCTGCCAGACTTCAACGGCGCGGCCATCGAAGGACGCTATGCCCTGATCGAAGGGCGCGAGGTCAGCCCCGAAATGCACGAGGTCTGGGCGCAGATCGGCAAGACCATCGAACACTTTTTGTCGTTCGATACCTATGTGTTCAGCGTGCCGATGTGGAACTTCGGCGTGCCGTGGCGGCTGAAGCAATATATCGATGTGCTCACCCAGCCCGGCCTCACTTTCACGGTCAGCGCCGAAGGCGTGAACGGTTCGGCAGCGGGCCGCCGTGCCATCCTGATCTGCTCGGGCGCGCTCGATATCCGGCCCGGCCAGCCCGGCCACGAACTCGATTTCCAGACCGCATTCATGAAAGCGTGGCTGGGCTTTATCGGCATCACCGATGTTCACGAAGTGCAAGTGCGCCCCACGTATGGCACGCCCGAACAAGTCGAAGCCGCGATGGCCACGGCCTATGAAGAAGCCGCCGCACTTGCCGAACGATTGGCCCGCGCGCCCCGCGTATAAACCAGATTGATGCTCTCGAACGTCACGCATTGCGTGCCGTCGTCCAGCAGAACGGCATAGCGCGTCACCGCCGTCCCGCGATCCTTGCCGCTGCGCGATGGCTCAAGGCTTATGATCTCGCTCGTCACATGGATCGTATCGCCCGCGCGCACCGCGCGCTTCAGGCGCAGATGCTCCCATCCGATGCCGCAGACGAAATCGATGTCGGCATTGATCGTGTGGTCCAACTGCCGCCACATTGCCAGCACATGGATGCCGCTGGCCACCACTTGTCCGAAGACGGACGCTTTGGCCGCTTCGGGATCGGTGTGGAACCACTGCGGGTCATAGGCCTTGGCGAAAGCCACAATCTCGTCCTCGGTCACCGTGCGCGATTCAGACCGGCGCACTTCACCAATCACCAGATCTTCAAACTGCAACCACGGCGTGCCGAGGGGGGACATTTCCGGCACTTCCATCAGATCTTCCCTTCGCGCTTCTGGTCCAGCAACCGCGCCAGCCCTTGCTGCACCACCGTTGCCACCAGCGTGCCATCTTGCCTGAACACTTTGCCCGTGCCCAGCACCCGCGCGCCCGATGCCACCGGACTATCCAGCGCATAGAGCAGCCATTCGTCCACGCGAAAGCTTCCGTGGAACCAGATCGCATGATCCAGGCTGGATGTCTGCAAATGATCGTCGGTCCAGCATAGCCCCAAAGGCCGCAGCGCCGTCTGCATGATGTGCGTATCGCTGGCATAGGCCAGCAACCGCTGATGCACTTGCGGCGAACCTTCGACGGCTGCATTGGCACGAAACCAGAAGTGGCGCGGGGCAGGGCGCACGGCCGCCTCGCCGATGAAAAACGCCTCCACCGGTCGCCATTCAAACTGCTGGCGGCGGCACCAGAACGGACGGTGGCGCAGCGGCACATCATCCAGCCTGCGCGCCATGATCGATGGCAGCGGTTCCAGTCCCTCCGGCCCTGCCACATCGGGCATAGCGTCCTGATGCACGCCGCCTGCCTCGGGCGTCTGGAACGATGCCATGGCATAGGCCACCGGCTGCCCCTCTTGCGTCACTGCCACGCGCCGCTGGGCAAAGCTGCGGCCATCGGTGTCGCGCTCCACCGCAAAGTGCAAGGCGCGGTCGGTCAATCCCGCGCGCTGGTAGAACAGGTGCATGGCATGTACATGCTTGTCGTTGGTCACGGTCATCTGCATCGCGGCCAGGGCCTGCGATACGATCATCCCGCCGTACAGACGCAGCAACCCGCTGGGCAGGGGCCGCGATTGGAACCGGTCAGGTCCGGAAGAGTCAAATTCATACGCGGCGTGGCGTTCAAGATCGGGATCGTCGGGGAAAGGATTGGTCACGCGCGGGCCGCCGCCGCCCGTGCCGCACGGACCGATGCGCCGATCTCGGCATTGGTCGGATTGCGGCGCAAGGTCAGCCCGCCGTTCACTTGAAGCACTTGCCCCGTCATGAAGCAGGCATCGTTGGCCAGCCACGCCACGGCCTCTGCCACATCCTCGCTCGTGCCCACGCGGCCCAGCGGATACTCCCTGGCAAAGGCCTCCATCATTCCGGGCGTCGCACTCGCCTTCGCGGTCATCGGCGTGACGGTAAAGCCCGGCGCGACCGAGTTTGCCCTGATGCCCCGGCTGCCGAATTCATTGGCAATGCAGCGGATCACGTGATCGGCCCCGGCCTTCGTGCCCATATAGGCGGCATGGTCCTCCAGCATCACCGTGGCGGTGGCCGATGATATCTGGATCAGCGATCCGCCATCGCGCATTGCGCGCAGCATGGCCTGATAAAACAGCATCGCGCCGGTCATTTGCAGCGCCACCATCTGCTCGATCTCGGCCTTGCTCGTCTCAAGGAACGG
>CAZSTP010000104.1:6910-9106 GCA_964609325.1 uncultured Novosphingobium sp.
ATCCGCCGCTCCTGATAATTCAGCGACATGCCCTGAAAACCCGGACCTTCGAGCGATTCCTGAATCTGCGGCGCGAATTGCAGATCTTCATACAAGATCCGCTCCCAGTTCTTGATGCGGGTTTCCCACAGCGGGTTGGGGTTGGCCGGATCATGATCGGGCGCCACCCAGCTTGAGACCACCCGCGTGCGGCGCGGACCCAGCGGCCAGAACTGCAACAGCGGAATCCCCGTGGGCGCAGGCGGCATCACGAAGTTGGGATAGATATGATAGCTGATGTTGTTGGTCGCGGTGAATTCCGAAACCGTGGGAATCTCGGGCATCCCCTTGGTGCCCGGGTCCACCCAGCCTTCGCGGCGGTTGGGCGTCACCATCCGGCTGTGTCCGTTGGGCCATAGCGTTACGATCATCGCGCGGTGATCCAGAAACCGGTCCACCGTGTTTTCGTGGATCGATTTCAGATGGTATACCTCAAGGAATGCATCGAGCAGCACTTTGACATTGCAATCCACTTCATACTCGCGGCTATCGACCAGCTTCAGCGTCGCCAGTTGCAATTCCTCCAGTGCGCCTGCCATCGGGCCGATATGCTCGATCAGCGGCTGGGCATCGGGATCGCCATTGATGAAGATCAGCGATCCCAGCAACTCGCACCGCACCGATGACAGCGAGTGGCACGCCATATCGAAATCGGGAAAATCGCGCTTGTCGCGCACTGCCGTCAGCTTGCCTTCCAGCGTATAGCTCCAGCCGTGATAGCCGCAGACAAACCCGCGCGCACTGCCCGCATCCTCTTTCACCAGCGGCGCACCGCGATGCTTGCAGGTGTTGTAAAACGCCTTGATCTCGCCCGACAATGTGCGCACCACAATCACCGGACTGCCGGTGTTGCGTGTCAGGAACCATGATCCGGGCTCGGCCACCTGATCGGTATGCCCGGCATAGAGCCACGCCTTGTTCCACATCTCGCGCTGTTCAAGGCTGAGGAAATCGGCGTCGACATAGCGCGCTGCCGGGATCGATGGCAGCGCCGGAAATCCCTCAGGCGGGTCCTTGCGGTCCCGCTCCCACGCCATGCGATCCAGATCGGCTTGATGACCCTGGCTTATGGCCTGATCCGGCATGATGCTCTCCTCAGAATTTGGTGCTTGTGCCGCTACAATAAAAACATACATGTATGCTTGTAAAGCACGGATTGGCGTTTTGCATCAAAGCGCTTGTCCTGGCTTATCTGGCGCAACATTCGGGATGAAAAAGCACCATGGATATCCTGTCCGGCATCTTCCACCACGGCACGATCGTCGATAATCTTGAAGACGCCATGGCCGATATCACGTGCGCCACCGGTGTCACATGGTCGCCGATCCGTGCGTTTGATCCCTTGCGGGTGTGGACGCCCGAAGGCGGGCGTGGCGAAGCATGGCTGCGCGTCGCCTATTCCCGCCCCGGCCCGATCCGCTTCGAACTGGTCGAAACGCCCAAGGGCTCACCCTATGATGTGCTGCGCACCGGCGACAATTCGCATATCGGCGTCTGGGTGGATAACGTTGGCGATGCGCTCGAACACTTGTGCGCGCAGGGGTGGCAAATCCTGATTGCTGGTGCCTCCCCCCGCCACCGCTACGGTTCGATGGCCTATATCCGCCGCGATAACGGCCCCGTCATCGAACTCGTCGGCAAGGAAATCGCCCCCATGCTGGAAGAATGGTGGGGGTAGGGCAGGTACAGCCTGCGCCTTCCCCCCGGCACCCGTTACTCCACCGGCAGCAATTGCCCAGATTTTACGTCATAGATGAAACCCCACACCGGCACGTCCTTGGGCGTCAGCGGGTGATGGCGGATACGGTTCACATCGTCGCGCACGCTTTGCGCCAGATCCTTGAACGTCAGCCAAGCCACGTGCCAGCCATCGGGTGATCCGCCTTCGGATTGCGGGTTGCTCCAGTTTGCGCCATCAAATGATGCGGTGGCGCGGCTGGTTTCCAGCAGGGTCGCCATCGTCGGGCTGTCGAACAGTTCCATGCCGCAATCGGTGTGGTGGATCACGAACCATTCCTTGGTGCCCAGCAACTTGTGGCTGATCACAAGCGAGCGGATCGCGTCGTCGCTCGCGCGGCCGCCGGCATTGCGGATCACATGGGCATCGCCTTCGGCAAGGCCAGCATATTTCGCAGGGTCGAGCCGTGCATCCATGCA
>CAZSTP010000105.1:0-8882 GCA_964609325.1 uncultured Novosphingobium sp.
TGATGCTGGGCGATGATTACAAGAAGCTGATGACATCACACATCGCCAGCATCGGCGCGAAAAAGGGATAACCGCCATGTCCGCAGACCAGCAGGATACCTCGAAGTTCCAGATCTTTCGCGCAGCCGATGCCAAGGATCTTATGGAAGAAGGCTGCATGACGGTCGAGCCGTTCAATCCGGTACAACGTGCCGGTATGGACAAGCTGGTCGCGGCAGGTTTCATGGACGGCGATGAGGTGAAAGTTCTTGTCAATCTTCCCGGCTTCAGCCTGACGCATGTGTGGTTCAAGAAGGACTACCCGCTGCCCCTGCACAGCCATGATGCCGATTGCCTTTATTACATCATCGCAGGCAGCATCAAACTGGGCACCGAAACACTGGGCGAGCGTGACAGCTTCTTCATTCCCACCGGCGTTCCCTACACCTACAAGCCGGGGCCGGATGGGGCCGAATTGCTCGAATTCCGCCACGCCACCCATTTCAACTTTGTCAATCTGGCGAAGGGCGAAGCGTTCTGGGAAAAGGCTGCGGCCATTGCTGCAGAAAGCCGTGCAGACTGGAAAACTGCTGTCCGCCCCACGCTGAACGTCCCGACAGACGCCTGATCCGCAAGCAGGAAACATTGATATGACCGAAACCACGATCCGTTACGAAAATCCTGCAGAAGGCGTCGCCCGCATCGTTTTGGCGCGCGCGGACAAGCATAACGCCATCAATCCGCAAATGATCTTCGAGGTGAACGAAGCCTTCAACCGCGCGGTACGCGATGAATCGGTGAAAGTGATTATCCTTGGCGCTGATGGCCGCAATTTTTCGGCAGGGCATGACATTGCCGATACCGTCGAAAAGTATCAGGAATCGGTGCAGGCAGGATCACCCGGCGTCAGCAGCTGGAGCGACTTTACCGAGGAATATACACATGGTTGGTATGCCGCCGAAAAGGAAGCCTACCTGGAATCCGCGCGGCGCTGGCGCAACCTGTCCAAGCCGACGATCTGCACCGTGCAGGGCAAATGCATTGCCGGCGCGCTGATCTTTGCATGGGTGTGCGATATCATCGTGGCCTCAAAAGATGCGCTGTTTTCCGATCCGGTGGTCACGTTTGGCGTTTCCGGCGTCGAATGGCTGGGCCACCCATGGGAACTGGGCGCGCGCAAAGCCAAGGAATTCCTGTTCACATCCGATACCTGGAGCGCCGATGAAGCGCACCGTCTGGGCATGGTCAACCATGTCGTCGAACGTGAAAACCTTGATGAATTTGCGCTGACCATGGCCAAAAAGATTGCAGGCAAACCCGCCTTTGCGCTGAAGCTTGCCAAGGAAGCGGTCAACAAGACGCTGGATATTCAAGGGCAGATGAACGCCATCGATCAGGCGTTTTCGTTGCATCACCTGTGCCACAACCAGAACTTCCGCAAGTTCGGCTACGGCATGGACACCAGCAACCTGCCCAGCCTTGCCAGCGCACCGAAAAAGCCTGCAGACGCCTGAGAATGGCTCCGGTGGCCAAGCAGACTTTGCTGGTTGCCGGGGCCAGCGGCGTCATCGGCGCAGGGGTCGTCGAACACTTTGCGCCACTACCTGAGTGGGAGGTCATCGCGCTTTCGCGGCGCCCTCCCCGCGTGGCTGCAGGCTGCGATTTCCGGCATGTAGCGGTTGATCTGACCGACAGCGGTGCTTGCGCCAACGCGCTGACCGTGCTGCCACCGGTCACGCATCTGGTCTATGCTGCCGTGGCCGAAGCGCCGGGTCTGGTAACAGGCTGGCACGATGCCGCGCTGATGGCGCGCAATTGTGCGATGTTCGAAAACATCCTGCACCCTCTGACAACTGCGGGCAGCTTGCGGCACGTCACGCTTCTGCAAGGGGCCAAGGCCTATGGTGCGCATGTTCACCCGATAACGGTGCCATTGCGTGAAGATGGTCCGCGCGATCCGCACCCCAACTTCTATTGGCTGCAAGAAGACGCGCTGCGAACGGCGGCGGCACGGGCAGGTTTCGCCTTCACCATCTGGCGTCCGCAAGTGCTGATCGGAACCGCCCCCGGCGCAGCAATGAACCCGATGCTGCCGCTTGTGGCCTATGCCGCGATTTGCCGTGAGCGGGGACTGGACTTTGTCCTGCCAGGAGCCGCGCCCCAACCGGGCGGCGGCTTGTGGGAACTGGTCGACAACGGATTGCTCGCGCAAGCGATGCATTGGTCGATGACCGCGACGCATGGCGCCAATCAAACCTTCAATATCACCAATGGCGATGCCTTCGTCTTGCGCCATGCCTGGGCCGCGCTGGCGCAGGCGATGGATATGGCCGCAGCCGATACCGCCACCGCGCCCGCACCGGCCACGTTTGCATCGTTCTTTGCCGAAGAGGCCAACCAGCGCGCATGGGCCGACATGGCGCAGCGTCATGGGTTGGCTGAACCCTCGCTAAACGCCTTTCTGGGCCAGTCCCATCACTATCTCGATCTCCTGCTCAGCCCGCGTCTGGCCGAACGGACACCGGTATTGCTCAGCACGATCAAGCTGCGCCAGGCAGGCTTTGCCGGATGCCGTGACAGCCTGCTGGCGGTGCTGACTGTGCTCGCGAAAATGGAATCGCTGCGGCTTGTACCTCCGCTTCTACAGGGCGCGGCACAGTTCGAAGGCTGCGATGGCAGCGGCTGAACGCATTTACCTTTCGCAATGGCGCCCGCCCCCATATGTCTGGCGTGGCCCGTTCAACGTCGCAAAACAAGACGCATTTCGGTTTGGGAGATAAAACAATGTCAGGATTGCTGGGCCTTGAAGGCAAAAAGATTCTGGTGCTTGGCGGCGGGCTTGGCATGGGTGAAGCCACGGTCAAATTGATTGCTGCCCATGGCGCGCATGTGGCGGTGGTCGACCGTGAAATCGAACGCGCCCAGATGGTCGTTCAGGATGTGATCGCTGCAGGCGGCACTGCTTCGGCATTTTCGTTTGATGTGCTGGACGATGCTGCGCTGGTGGCTGGCATTGCCGGAATTGAAAGGGATTTCGGGCCCTTGGATGGCATGGCCAGCATCATCGGCATGGCCGCATGGGGCCTGCTGGTTGATATGGACATGGCAACCTGGGACGAAGATCAGGACCGCAACCTCCGCTACTTCTTCCTGGCTGCACGCGAAGTGGCGCGTAGCATGATGGCGCGCAAGGCTGCAGGGTCCATCGTCTGTGTGGCCTCGGTCGACGGAATGCGTTCAGCCCCGCACCACGGCGCATACGGTGCAGCAAAAGCAGGGCTTATCAATCTTGTCCGGACAATGGCGGCGGAATGGTCGCCTTACAACGTCCGCGCCAATATTGTTGCCCCCGGCCCCATCGTCACCCCGCGCATTCCCCATCGCGGCAATGCCGAAGAACGCAAGATGATGGTCAATGTACCGATGCACCGGCGCGGTACGGTTGAAGATATTGCCAAGGCCATTGCCTTCTTCCTGTCCGACATGTCGCCTTATGTCACAGGCCAGACATTGGCCGTGGATGGCGGATCGTTGGCAACCAATCCCTTCTTCCCGCTGGCCGAAGGTCATGGCGCGGACGGTAACTGATGTCCGCACTCACCGGGATATCAGCCCCGCCCGAATTGCTGGAACGCCGCGCTGCCATCAGCGCGGCCGTAGCGGCGGGATATTTCCGCACCGATCCCGCTGCGGTTGAAATCCGGATCGCCGGCGTGCGTTGCCTGCGCTTTGCCGCCCCTGCATCGCCGCGCGGAACGTTGGTCCATTTGCACGGCGGGGCCTTCCGGATGGGATGTCCAGAACAAGTCGGGCCGTTTGCCGCAGCGCTGGCGGCGCGGTGCGGGGTCGATGTCATTTGCCCGGCATACCGGCTTGCCCCAGAACATCCGTTTCCCGCAGGGTCCGATGATGCTTTTGCCGTTGTCGCCGAACTGGCAGGTCAGGATCAGCCTCTGCTGATTTCAGGCGATTCGGCAGGTGGCGGGCTGGCAGCCTGTCTGGCTGCGCGAAGCCATGAAAGCGGGCACAAACTGGCCGGTCTGGTCTTGCTGTCGCCGTGGCTTGATCTCACCGTTTCCAGCCCCAGCTATCAGACAAACAGCTTGTCTGACCCGCTGTTCTCGGCGGACTCGGCGGCGGCGGCGGCGGCGCTATATCTGCAGGACCGCAATGCCGATGATCCGGCCGCATCACCGCTTTTCGCAGACGTCGCCGGCTATCCGCCGACTTATATCAATGTGGGCAGCGGCGAAGTCCTGCTGGATGATGCACGGGCGATGGCTGCCAAACTGCTATCAGTGGGCATCCCGGTAACGCTGGTCGAGGTGGACGGCATGGACCATGTCGCCGTCACGCGCGGTCCTGACCTGCCCGGCAGTGCCCACACGTTTGCAACTCTGGCAGCATTTATCGACACCGTCTTGCAATAGACCAGCAACAGCAATCACGGCGGGCGCGCGCAAGTGGCAAAGCCATTTGCAATGCACTTCACGAGATGCAATAGCTGGAGCAATGCTGCGCAGAGCGTGGCGATCTTCAATCGGAGAGGCTGCACCTGTGGCAGATATAAACAATTTGGCACCGCCCGCCGCTGCACCGCGAATACCGCGTTCGGCATATTTCGCCTTGTTTGTGCTGGTTCTGACCAACCTGTTCAACATGCTGGATCGGACAATCGTTTCGATTCTGGCGCAGTCGATCAAGACCGATCTCAAACTCACCGATGCTGATCTGGGCTTTCTGCTCGGAACAGCATTTGCGGTGTTCTACTCGGTCGTCGGCATTGCGATGGGCCGGATTTCGGACTTTGTCTCGCGCAAGAAGATGCTGGCCATCGGCTTGGCGCTATGGTCGGTGATGACAGCTCTGGGCGGCGCAGCCGTGGGCTTTGTTTCGCTCAGCGCAGCCCGCATCGGCGTTGGCGTGGGTGAAGCTGTGGCAAACCCCTGCTCGCACTCATTGCTGGCCGATACCTTCCCCGCGCGCAACCGCGCACTGGCGCTGGGCACGTACCTGACCGGCACGTTCCTTGGCACGGCCACCGCGTTGATCGTGGGCGGCCTGTTCGTGCAAAAATGGCCAAGCTTCTGCACCGCCATCCCGATTGGCGGCGCGTGCGATCTGGCTGGCTGGCAGGCTGCGTTGATCGCGGTCGGCACCCCTGGATTGCTGCTGGCCCTGCTGGTGCTGACGCTGCATGAACCGCCCCGCCCGCAGACGTCGCAGCAAAAGCACTACGGCACGGTGCGCCTGATCCTGCGCGAAATGGCGACCGCTTTCCCGCCGTTCACGCTGTTCTCGATCTATGGCATCGGCGGCATGGCAGCGCTGAAACGCAACCTGATGCTGATTGCGCTGATCACTGCCATCGCTACCGGCCTGATCCTGATTACCGGCGACAAGGCACAATGGATTGCCTGTTCGCTTGGTGCTTACTCCATCGTCACATGGGGCCAGGTGCAAAGCTATGGCGACAAGCCGCTTTACCGCCTGACGTATGGCGATCCCACCTTCATGCTTGGCGTTCTGGCAACGGCGTTGGTCGCCTGCGTGATTGCGGGCATCAGCGTTTGGGCAGCTCCGCTGGCGATGCGTTCATTCACCGATGTTTCGGCTGTCACCATCGGCGTCGGCATGGGTGTTATCTATGTCATCGGCGCCATCATCGGCGTTGTGCTTGGCGGCTGGCTGACCGACCGCTGGAAAGCGCGCGATCTGGCCGCACCACTCAACATGACGACCATCGCACTGATCGGTCTGATCCCATGCATTTCGCTGATCGTGTGGGCGCCAAGCCTGCCGATCTTCCTTGTCGCCTACTTCCTGCTCAGCATCTTTGCTTCGCTGTGGAGCGGCGGTATCGCGGCAATGATCCAGGATCTTGTCCTGCCACGCATGCGCGGTGCAGCAGCGGCCAGCAACGCACTGGTTGCCATTGTCGTGGCATCGGGCATCGGTCCGTACTGGACCGGCAAGGTCAGCAATATGACCGGATCGCTCGGCACCGGCATCCTCAGTATCCTGTTGCTGGCCCCGATTGCCTTTGTCCTGCTGGTGATTGCAGGACGCAGGTTGCGCCATGAAACGCCCGAACGGCGTCTGGCCATCGCCAACGCAGCGGGCGAACAGGAAGGCTGGAAAGCCAAGCCTGCAAACTAAAAAACATAACATGGCGGGAACACGTGTTCCCGCCATTTCTACATCAGCGCTGGGAGATGGTGCAATGACGGTACGGGCAAGGTTTGCATTTGCAGCCATCGGCATGGCTGCGTTTTCGCCCGCCGCACTGGTAAATGCTGCGTTGGCACAAAAGGCCTTGGCCCCCGCACTGCCCAGCGTATCGGCCCCCATCCCCGTCACGGCCCAGTCCCGGCCGTTTCTGGGTGCTCCTGATGCAGTGGCAAAGGCAGGCTATGTCGAAGAAGAATTCTTTCTTTCCGGCATGGGTCACACCTATGATTGGGACGCCAATGGCACGTCGGTGAAGGCCGTTGCCGGACCCGGAAAGTATGTCACGCGCATTCTGGTGCGTCGCCCGCGCGATGCTGCAAGGTTTGGCGGCAATGTCGAAGTCACGATCCTCAACGCCAGCTTGAACGTCGATCTTGGCGGGCCGACCGACTTTGCGCAATTGGCCCAACGCGGCGATGTGTGGATCGGGATTACGTCAAAAGCGATTACGGCCAACGCGCTCAAGAAGTTTGATGCTGCGCGCTATGCTCCGCTTGACTGGAGAAATCCTGCGCCCGTGGCCAGCCGCTGCGAAAACCCCACAATGATCCCGCCCTACATGGCTGGCGGCAAAGAGGTGATCGAGGCCATGACCAAGGCCGGGATCAGGAACAGCTGGCCCGAATATGAAGACGGGCTGGTCTGGGACATGATCGGCCAGCTGGGGCTCCTGCTCAAAAGCGAACAGCGCGATGCTGTCCTGCCCGGCTTTGCGCGTCCGCGCCTGTTCATGACCGGGTTTTCCCAATCGGCCATTTACATCCGCACCTGGGTTGCCGGATTTCACAACCGCTATCGCACGCCAGACCGCAAGCCTGTTTATGACGGCTATCTGGCCATCGTCGGCCCGGCGATGATCCGCATAAACCAATGCGCGCAAGACATCGCACTTGAAGACCCGAAACAGAAGCTTGCCGCGCCCGATGTTCCGTTCATCTCGCTCTCGTCCGAAGGTGAGATGTGGCAAGCGCGCCATACCCGCCAGCCAGACCGTTTCACGCGGCGCGGCGGGATCGTAAGCTATGAAGTGGCGGGTTCATCGCACATGGCCGCGGACATTCCTGGCCGTGGGCCTGATCCGATGATGTTCGCGCCCATCCCCGATATGCTCAAAGCCGGAGCGGCCTTGGGCGGAGCAGCGCCCAACCCGTCCTTGTTGCCCAAGGGGGCAAAGCCGAATGACTTTACCTGGCAACCGATTGTGCGCGGCGCCTATGCCAATCTGCTGGAATGGGCCCGCACCGGCAAGCGGCCGCCGCGTGCCCCCGGAATTGCGCTGGATGACAAGCTTGAAATCGTCCGCGACGCCGATGGCAATGCCGTTGGCGGCGTGCGTTCCGCCTATATCGACGTGCCGTTGGCATCACACACCGGATATCTGACGGCGGGCGGCATGGGCGGCGTGACCGGGGCAAAGCGGGCATTTCCCGCAGACAGGCTCAATGTCCTGTATCCCGCGCCAACAGATTATGCTGCCAAGTTCACGGTGCGGACCGAAAAGATGCTAAAAGACCGCTGGATCACCGCCGATGACGCCAAGGCGATGATCGCGGCGGCCAATTCTGCAAAACTGCCCTGACGCAATCAGGGCAGTTTGCCGGCATCAATGTTCGTGATCGTCGTCTGCATCGTCTGGCGGTGTGCACAGGATTGTCCATGCCTCGAACAGCGATGACCGGGCGCGTTTGATGGCATCTGCCGCGTCCGGGTCAAGCGGGGTCATCCGTACGATCAGATCGACCAGCGCTTCATTGGCATCATAAGTTTCGCGGCGCAGGGCGATCCGCAGTTCATCATCTTCGTCAGGCATCAGCATTCTTCCGCAAGGGGGGTGACGTGGGGTTTGGACAGGTCGGGTTGCAGCGTCACCAGCGTACCATTCAGCCGGGGCACGGCGGAAAGTGGATCAAGGTCTGCATCGCTGACCAGCTTGTTGCGATCATGGCCGTGCCGGAAAACTTGCGCCGAGGTGGCAGGATCAAACAGCGGGGAACCCCACCCTTGCGCCAGCACCACAATGCCGCGCCGCACATCGTCCGAAAGGACGGCGCGCGCGCTGATCTTGCCGGTGTCCGACGTGACAATCAGCGGAGCACCCTGCGCAATGCCGGCGTCTTCGGCATCGGCGCGGTTGATCTCGATCGTTTCGGCGGTGTCATCACGCCCGATGCTGCCCGATGATTCAGCCAAAGACGCGTTCATCATGCCGTTGCGCCGCCGCGAAATGATCCGGTAGCTGCCTGCAGGGGGCCTGCCGACAAGGCTATCCCCGGCAAGCGCGGCTGCCAGTTCATGCGCCAGTTTATCCGGACAAAGCTGCACCTTGCGGTCTTCCTTGCCGAAATAGGACAGGAAATGGCCCATCGTCCGTTCGCCATAAAGGAGACCATGCGGTGCTGCACGCACATCATCGAGCGTTATGCTGTCTGACTGTGCAATCATGCCGGCTGCCATATCATCTGGCGATGCCACATGCCCACCAAACACCGGCTTGCCCATCGCGTCAGCCAGATCACGGTAGAACGTCCATTCCGGGCGAACCCCCGGCGGGGGGGACACAACCGCCCGTGACGCCTGGATGAACGGCTTATCGTTATAGCTGTGTAGCGCAACGTGACATTCATCGCGTTCAAGGAAATGCACTGCAGGGATCAGCCAGTGCGCATCCCGGT
>CAZSTP010000106.1:0-8862 GCA_964609325.1 uncultured Novosphingobium sp.
CGCAAAGCCATTGTCTTGTCCGCCGCGCGCGTTCCTTGCCTGTGGCGGGGGTTGCTGCGCTGCTGACAGGCAAGCCGGTCAGCCTCACCGCCTTTGCCGACAAGGCTTTACATGCCTACATCGCGCGATTGCTCACCCAGCGCCCGATCAGCGCGATCTATGTGTTTTCGGGACAGATGGCGCAGTACGTCCCGGCATCGTTTGCGGGCCGTGTGGTGATGGACTTTGTCGATGTGGATTCGGCCAAGTTCGAAGCCTACGCCGCCGCTGCGCGCTTCCCCGCCAAGCTGCTCTATGCCCGCGAAGACCGCCTGCTCAGCCGGTTCGAAAGCCTCACCGCGCGCCGCGCAACCACCAGCCTGCTGGTCACGCCCGAAGAAACCGCTCTGTTCCGCGAACGTCTTTCTGAAGGACCAGCCCCATCGCTGCAACCGCTGTGCAACGGCATCGACACCGCGTTTTTCGATCCTTCCGGCGTGTCGCCATCGCCTGAAATGGCAGGTGAGGGGCCGCAGATCACGTTCACCGGGCAGATGGACTATCCGCCCAACATCGCGGCGGTGGAAATGTTCGCGCGCGATGTGATGCCTGCGATCCGCAGCGTGCTCGCCAATGCCCGCTTCAACATCGTGGGCCGTGCGCCGGTGCCAGCGGTCCGCGCCTTGGACGGCGTTAACGGCACGCGCGTGACCGGCGCGGTGGATGACGTGCGCCCGTGGATTGCCGGAGCCGATCTTGTCGTGGCCCCGCTGACCATTGCGCGCGGCGTGCAGAACAAGGTGCTCGAAGCCATGGCGATGGCCCGCCCGGTCCTCGCAACGCCCGAGGCCGCCACTGGCATCCCGGCGCGTGATGGCTTTGAATTGATCGTCGCCCAAGGCCCTGAAGCTTTGGCCCGCCAAGCGCTGGCGCTGCTGCATGATCCGGTTCGCGCGGCTGCGATTGGCCAAGCCGCACGCGCCTTTGTGGTCAGCGAATGTGGCTGGGACCATGTCCTTGCTCCTCTGGGCGGACTGTTGGGGCTTCAAGGCTTGGAGGCTTCGAGTGCAGCCGCATAACATGGCACTTCAGGCGCCACTCGCGCGGGCATGGGCATCCTTGCCAAGCGAATGGCAACGCCCGTTGGCATTGCTCGGCCTTGCATGGGCCGGAAATATCGCGCTGTTCTTTGCCGATTGGCGCGCGATGGCGCTGCAATGGTGGGATAGCTCGACTTACAATCACATCCTGCTTATCCCGTTCATTCTCGGCTGGCTGATCTCGCTGCGGGGTCGCGAAGTTTTGCGCATCAGTCCGCAAGGCTGGTGGCCCGGCCTTGTCCTGTTTGCGGGCGCAGGCTTTTTCTGGTTGCTCGGCCATTTCGCAGGCTTGTCGCTGGCCACGCAACTTGGCGTTGTGCTGATGGCCCAAGCCAGCGTGCTGACATTGCTGGGCCCGCGTGCATCGGCAGCATTGCTGTTCCCGCTGGCCTATATGCTATTCCTCGTTCCCGCAGGCGATGAACTGATCCCCACACTCCAGACCATTACCGCCGCGATCACGATGAGCCTGCTCGATGTGGCAGGCGTGCCAGCGCATATCGAAGGCGTGTTCATCACTACGCCCGCGGGCTATTTCGAGGTGGCCGAGGCCTGTTCCGGGGTCAAATTCCTGATCGCGATGATCGCCTATGGCGCGCTGGTGGCCAACGTCTGCTTCCGCTCATGGCCGCGCCGGGCCGCGTTCATGGCTTTGAGCGTCGCCATGCCTGTTCTCGCCAATGGCGTCCGCGCATGGGGCACGATCTTCATCGCCGAATACCATGGCATCGCCTTTGCCGCCGGTTTCGACCACATCTTCTACGGCTGGATATTCTTTGCGGTTGTCATGGCGCTGGTCATGCTGATCGCGTGGCGCTTTTTCGATCGCGCGATTGATGACCGGATGATCGATGCCGATGCCGTGAACGCCAACCCCGTGCTCGCGCGCGTGGCCGGTTTGACCATCAGTCCGGGCAAAGGCTTTGCCGTAATGGTCGCGCTTGCACTGACGTTCACGGGTTGGGGCGCTTGGGCCAACCGCCTCGAAGCGCCGGTGCCAGCGCTGATCGTCTTGCCGCAGGTGAACGGCTGGAAGCAGGTTGATTACACCCCGCTCGCACCATGGCAGCCCTTGCACAGCGGGGCAGAGCATGTGGTGCTGGGCCGCTATGCCGATGGATCGGGCCATATCGTGGATGTATCGTTTGCGCTCTATGCGGCGCAGGGAGAAGGCCGCGAAGCTGGCGGGTTTGGCCAAGGTGCCTTGCCGCTCAACAGTGCATGGGCGTGGGAAAGCCCGGCCAGCGCAATCGGCGCAGGCAAGGCCGACCGTATCCAGACAGTCGGGCCGGTCCACCGTCTAACGGAAACATTCTACCGTTCGGGCGGAATCCTGACGGGCAGCAATAGCCGCCTGAAATTGCAGAATATTTCAGACCGATTTTTGCTGCAAAGCCGCACCACGGCAACCCTTGTTCTCTCGTCCGAAGATCAGGTGTCCGGACGTCCTTCCGCCGAAAACTCTCTCCGCGCGTTCCTGAACGCCACTGGCCCGGTCGATGCGTGGATGGACCGCGTCGCAGCGGGCCGCTAGGGCAGCCACTATGTGCGGAATAGCCGGAATTTTTCATACCGAGGGCCAAAAGCCGGTCGATCCTGATCGCGTGAGGCTGATGTGCGATGCTATTGCGCATCGCGGGCCGGATGGCGAAGGCGTGTGGACCGCGCCCGGCGTCGGGCTTGGCCACCGTCGCCTCTCGATCATCGACCTTGCCGGATCGCCGCAACCGATGGCCTCGGTTGAACAGGACGCGGTCATCGTCTTCAACGGTGAAATCTATAACTTCAAAGACTTGCGCGCCGAACTTCAGGCGCTGGGCGCAAAGTTCCGCACCGATGGCGATACAGAGGTGATCCTTCAGGCATGGCGGCACTGGGGCACCGATTGCCTGAAGCGCCTGCACGGCATGTTTGCCTTTGCGCTTTACGATCTGCGCCAGCGCACCTTGCTGCTGGCGCGTGACCGGCTTGGCGTAAAGCCGCTGTTTTCGGCGCGCCTGACAGATGGATCGATCATTTTCGGGTCGGAACTCAAGGCTTTGCTCGCCCATCCTGCGTTTCGCTATGAAATTGATCCCCTGGCGATCGAGGACTACCTCGCCTGGGGCTATGTCCCCGATCATCGCTCGATCCTCAAGGGCGTCGAGAAGCTGCCCGCAGGCCATTACCAATTGCTGCGCCACGATGCGCCAGCCCCCGCGCCGGTACAGTGGTGGGACGTCTCGTTCGCGGATCGCGCCAAGGGCAGTGCCGAAGACCTTGGCGCGCATCTGCTCCACCACATGCGTGAGGCGGTAACCTCGCGGATGTTGGCCGATGTGCCACTGGGCGCGTTTCTTTCAGGCGGTGTTGACAGCTCCAGCGTGGTCGCCCTGATGGCAGAGGCCAGTACCTCGCCGGTCAAAACCTGTTCGATCGGGTTTGATGTGGCCGCACTTGATGAAACGGCCTATGCTGACAAGATCGCCGCGCAGTTTCACACACAGCATTGGAAACGCACGGTTTCTCCCGATGATTTCTCGCTGGTTGATCGCCTTGCGGGGATGTTCGACGAGCCCTTCGCCGATGCCTCGGCACTTCCCACCTTCCGCGTTTGCGAACTCGCGCGCGAACATGTGACGGTTGCGCTTTCGGGCGATGGCGCGGACGAGGCTTTTGCCGGATACCGCCGCCAGACGTTCCAGCATCGCGAAGAACAGGTGCGCGGGCTTTTGCCATCGGCTTTGCGCGGTCCGGTATTCGGCACGCTGGGCAGGCTTTGGCCCAAGGCCGATTGGGCACCGCGTCCGCTGCGGGCCAAATCCACGCTGCTCAGCCTCGCCACTAGCGGTGAGGAAGGCTACGCGCGATCTTTGGCGGTTACATCTCCCGAACTGCGCGACCGGCTCTATACCCCCGATTTCCGGCGTTTGCGGGGGGATTACCGGGCGGAGCAACCTTTCGTTGATCTGATGCGCCAAGCGCCCGCCCGCAGCGGCCTTGATCGTGCGCAATATGCTGATCTAAAATTCTATTTGCCCGGCGATATCCTGACCAAGGTAGACCGCACGAGCATGGCGGTCAGCCTTGAAGCGCGTGAGCCTTTGCTCGACCACCGGCTGATCGAATTTGGTGCAAGCCTGCCCGAGAACCTGCGCGTACGCGGAAATACCGGCAAGTGGTTGGTCAAAGATACCATGCGTCGCTACCTGCCCGAGGATGTTCTGTTCCGCCCGAAAATGGGTTTTGTCACCCCGATTGCGCAGTGGTTGCGCGGCCCCTTGGCCGATGAAGCGCGCGGGTTGGCGTCAAATGGCGCTTTGGCGCGCACAGGCTGGTTTGATGCATCGCAGATTGATGCCGTTGCCGGGGCACATATCGCAGGACGGGCAGACCACAGCCGGCTGATCTGGCAACTGCTCATGTTACGGAAATCATTGGATCGGCTTGGTTGATACTGCGTTAATTCCGGGTGCGCGGTAAGGGGATCTTCACCATTACGGACTAGTCAGGCGGTGAAACAACCGCTGATGGTCCATGCTGAAGAAACTGCGCTCACCGCTGTATCTCGCGCTGCTACTGCCAGCATTGCTGACTCTTACCGATCTTCCTTCCATGGTCGATCACGTTTACAGGAACTCGCGGGCGAAGATTGGCATGCATCCGGCATCGCCTTCCACCATCATATTGAGTTTTGATAACGGCGTCCAATCGAGCGGTAAATCAGTAGTCGGCACAAGCCGGTTGGCCAAGGTGCTTGAAAACCTGAGTGCACAAATGCCGCATCGCGTTTTTGTCGATGTGCCGGTAAAATTTGGTGATGACGTTGCGGGCGATGCGGCACTTGTGCGTGCGATACACAAGTTGCAACCGGATGTGAGTTTCGTGGTCAGAAGCCTCAAACGCGGTCAAGCAGATTACAAATTTTCCGGCCAGGATTTTGATATTCCAGCATCTTCCAAAATAGGCGGAGCGCCTGTTGTCCTATCCGCCTGGAATACAAATTTCATTGATTACGGCTTATCCTCGCCTTTTACGATAAGTATCTCCGGCAAGGAGTATCCGACACTCGCACCTGTACTGACTGGTGTTAATCGGGGTTGGCAAGCGTCATTCGTCCCTGATTATCTTTATGATTTAAAGACAGTTCCACATCTCAAGGCTGACAAGTTCGAGAGCAGAAATTTTCAACCGGGGCAGTTGACCGGGCGGACAGTCATTGTCAATTCTGGCGGCATTACAACCACGATAGGTTTCTTTGGGCATGGAAGGGTTCATCCGCTTGCGCTGGACTTAGCCGGAGCTGATGCTCTGCGTAAACCATTTGCCCTCGCCCATGGTTCATTTCCCATCTTGATGATGGTGTGGTTGCTGATTTTTGCCGGTAGCCAAAGTTCAAGGAAACGCGGCAAGCTTGTATTATATGGTCTTGCGCTAGGCGTAATCTTTGTGTTGCCCGCAGCACTGCAGATAATCGGAATTACAATCGATAATTCGACGGGCGTCGTCTCCGCCGTTGTGTATGGCAGCATCAGGCTTTGGCAATTACGGTTACGCAGAGTACAGCATACCAGCACATCGGGTCTTCCCAATCTACTGGCGTTAAGTGCCCACCCCCTTGAAGTCGGTCGCGATGTCGTTGTTGCCGTCATCGCGCGCTATGAGGAGATCCTTGCGACATTGCCCAAGGACTTGCATGGTGAATGTGCCCGACAGATTGCGCGGCGTCTGGCGGTCGGATCAGGGATCGAGACGATCTTCAACGGTGAAGGCGGCCATTTTGCCTGGACCGAGGAAGCGCGTCCGTTGGAAATGCAGCTACATCATCTGGAAGGTATGCGAGCGCTGTTTTCCGCGCCACTCGAGATTGGCCAGTTTACTTTCGATACGAATATACACTTCGGGCTGGACCGCAACGAAGGGCTCGATGCCCTGACACGGGTCAATTCCGCGCTGGCCAGCGCCAATGATGCTTTGGCCAGTGGCCGTGCTGTCGAATTGTTCGAAGCAGAGCGCCTTGAAGAAGCTTCGTGGGAATTGTCTTTGCATGCCAATATCGATGAGGGCTTGCGCAATGGTCAGATCTGGCTGGCATTCCAGAGCCAGTGGGACTTCAAAACAGGGCTGCTTTGTGGCGCCGAGGCGCTGATCCGCTGGAATCATCCCACGCGGGGACCGATCGCGCCCGATGCCTTCATCTTGCAAGCCGAACGGGCCGGACGGATCGATGCGCTCACTTACTGGGTAATGGAAGAGGCTGTCAGCGCATCCGAAGCGCTGAATGTTATCGGACAGCCTATCCAGATGAGCATTAACCTGTCAGCCCAAATGGTCGATAAGGCGGGGTTGGTGCCAAGCTTGCTCGAGATTGTCCGACGCCGCAAGATTGATCCCAGACAGTTAACCATTGAAATCACCGAAACATCGAGTGTTCGCAATCGGCCTGCCGCCGTACTGAATCTGTCCCAGTTGCGTGCGGCCGGTTTCCGGCTGTCGATTGACGATTTCGGAACGGGTGAAGCCAGCTTGGCCTATCTTGCCGATCTTCCCAGTGATGAGCTGAAACTGGACCGGCGATTCGTGTCCCGCATCCTCACGCATGAGCGTGAACGTCATATCGTACGCTCGACAATCGACCTTGCGCACGCGCTTGGGCAAACTGTTGTTGCCGAAGGTATCGAGGACGAGGCGACCTATCGCATGCTGGGGCGGCTGGGCTGTGATGTCGGTCAAGGCTACCATCTCGGGCGTCCGCAACCATTTGCCGAGTTTCGCCAGAATCTTCTCAAAATGAAACAACTTCCGAAACGGGTTGTTTAGATATTGTTAACCACTTTTTTTATTGATAGTTGTGAGTCTCCAAATGTGGATGGAGGCCCATATGATGTTTGCTGTAAGCGCTGTTTGGCGTATCCTTGACTGGCTGTTCAACTGATTTTGACGCGCTGAATTCCTTAAGGAGTTCAGCGTTTCGTTTATGGAGCAGGGTCGATCGGCACATTGCACGATCGGCCCTTTCTTTTTCGGGCATACACTTGGGGGCGGATCAGCCTGACGGCTTTTCAAGAGCGTTAAGCAAGTTCCATTACGGACTATTCTTCGCCATGCCCTAGCGCCAGATAGTCCTGGCTCTGCATTTCCATCAGGCGGCTGACTGTACGGTCAAACATGAACCGCCCCTCGTCATCGCCCTTACCACTCCAGTCATACAACTCCGCAGGCTCCGCATCAGCGGTGGCAATCAGCTTGACCTTGTGCTCGTAAAGTGCGTCGATCAGCGTAATGAAGCGTGCGGTTTCATTGCGCAAATCCGGGCCAAGACGTGGAATGGCGACGACGATGGCAGTATGGAAATGCCGCGCAATGGCGAGGTAATCAGCCGCCCCCCGCGCTTCCCCGCACAGTTTTTTGAAGCTGAAAACGCCAACGCCTTTAAGGCTTTTGGGGACATACAACAACCGTCCGCCGCCAACATCAAGCTCGGTGCTGGGCACGTGTTCGCTGTCTTCAGGCGGATAATCGGTCAGCCGGAAGAAGGCTTCGCGCACGGCCTCTGTCGCCACGGGGCCAACAGGCACGTGCCATGTGCCAACGCCTTGCATGCGCTCCAACCGGTAATCGGTGGGGCCGTTGAGCGTGAGGACGTCCAGCCGGTTTTCGACCAGCGCGATGAACGGCAGGAAATGTTCGCGGTTCAGCCCGTTCTTGTAAAGATCGCCGGGCGCGCGATTCGACGTGGTGATGATCGTCACGCCGCCTTCAACCATGAGCGCGGTGAAAAGGCGGCTCATGATCATGGCGTCGGCGCTGTTGTTGACGACCATTTCATCGAAACACAGCACGCGCGTTTCGGCAGCAATGGCGGCGGCGACGGGCAGGATCGGGTCGCCGCTTTCCTTTTTGCGTTCCTCGCGCAAGCGGGCGTGCACGTCGAGCATGAATTCGTGGAAGTGCGCGCGGCGTTTGGCGGTGATGTTCAGGTTGTCGTGGAACAAGTCCATCAACATCGATTTTCCGCGCCCGACACCGCCCCACATGTAAATCCCGCGCGGTGGCGGCGGGGCTTTGCGGCCCAGCAGTTTGCCCAAGATGCCTGTTGCGGGCGTCGGCGCTTCCAGTTCCTGCTGCAACGTGGCCAGTTTGGCAACGGCGGCGGCTTGTTCGGCGTCGGGCTTCAATTCACCGGCGGCCACCAGTTCGCCGTAGCGCTGGAGGACGCTGGTCATCGCTTGGTTGGCTTGCGGATCGTGCCGTTGAACGCGGCAACCGTATTATCGCCCTGCACAACCATTCCGCGTAAAAATACCATGCGGCCGGTTTCGCGCAGCACTTCGACCACGGCATCGAGCGGTTCGCCGATGCGACCGGCACCGATGAACTGGTTTGACAGGTCAAGCGTGACAGACCCTTCGGCATCGCCGCCAAGCAAAGTGCGCATCGCTGCAAACATCGCAATGTCGATCAGCGCAAGGGTCACGCCGCCGTGGACCGAGTCCAGCACGTTGGAATGGCGCCGTTCCGGGAACATCCGCAGACGCGAGGCTTTTCCGCCATCGGCCCGGTCTTCGATGCGGGTGAGCAATGGCCCCATCGTCTGGCCGTTAAACCGGCTCGGGTCGACGAGGTCCCACGTAAACCAGCCCGGATGATCCGGGGCTGGTTTATACTGAAATGCCTGATCTACCACCGTATTATACGAGACGCTCGGCCTGCATCTTCTTGATTTCGGCGATCGCGCGCGCGGGCGAGAGGCCCTTGGGGCAGACGTTCGCGCAGTTCATGATGGTGTGGCAGCGATAGAGAC
>CAZSTP010000107.1:0-8841 GCA_964609325.1 uncultured Novosphingobium sp.
CCACCAGTTCCGCCCCCACCGCTTCCCAGCGCGGGCGCGGTCCGGCAAAGCGGTCTTCGATCACCCATTGGCTGAACGGTTCGGTCACCACGCAAGCCTCATCGGCAAGGCCGCCCAGCCCCTCGGCAATCTGCGCGCGGTCCTCATCGGTCGTGGCCGGAACGATCCGGTCAATCATCGTGCCCGGGCACGCGCAATTTTCCGCAAACCATCCGACCAGATCGGGCTCGTGCCGCTCAAGATATTGCCGCATCAGCGCCGCCAGCTTGGCCCCGTTATCGGCCAGATTATCGCACGAAAGCAGGGTAACGCCCGCAAGCCCCGCATCGCGGCGGCGGCGCAGGGCCTGCGTGACGAAGTAATAGAAGCTCAGCGAATGGGCGAGCGCGAAGTCCAGCCCGCCCTGCCCGTCGCGGCAATAGCCCTTCTCGGTCACCGTCAGGCTGACGATGCGCGTGGATGGCGATGCGATGGCGGCGATCACCGCATCAGGCTCTTCGCTGGCCACCAGCACATTGCACACCGAACCGACGATACGCAACGCGCTGCCCGCGCCCGATTGTTCGGCCACCGTATAAAGCCCGGACTGCGGATTCATCTGGCGGGCAACACCGGGCGAGCGCAAGGACACGCCGGTGATCGCCCAGTCACGGTCGCCCGCATTCATCGCCGCATCGGTGTACCACGCCATGTGCGCGCGGTGGAACGCGCCGATGCCGATATGGACAATGCCCACGCCCTGCGCATCGCGGTCATAGATTGGCCGGGCCACTTGCGCGGGCAGATTGGCCAGGGCTTCGGGGGTAAGCCTCACAGCTTGTAGGCCTTCTTTGCGAGGTTATACGACAAGTCCTGCGCCAGTTCAGCCGCTTCCCAATCCTCGATGCGGTGCTCCATCACCAGTTCGGCCAGGAACCCGCAGTCAATCCGCCGCGCCACATCATGCCGCGCCGGAATCGACAGGAACGCGCGGGTATCGTCGTTAAAGCCCACGGTGTTGTAGAGGCCTGCCGTCTCGGTCGTCATGTTGCGGAAGCGGCGCATGCCTTCGGGGCTATCGTGGAACCACCACGCTGGCCCCAGCTTGAGGCAGGGATAATGCCCCGCCAGCGGTGCCAGCTCGCGGGCATAGGCGCTTTCATCCAGCGTAAACAGGATGATCGAGAGGCCCTGCTCATTGCCATAGCGATCCAGCAAAGGCTTGAGCGCATGGACGAAATCGGTCCGCATCGGAATATCAGCGCCCTTGTCGCGCCCGAATTGTGCGAATACGGCCGCGTTGTGATTGCGAAAGCTGCCGGGGTGGATTTGCATCACAAGCCCGTCCTCAACGCTCATGCCCGCCATCTCGGTCAGCATCTGGGCGCGGAACAATTCGGCATCGGCGCTGGTGAAGCGGCCCGAAACAACGCGCGCAAACAGCGCTTCGGCTTCCGCGCCCGAAAGATTGGCCGTCGCCGCCGTAGGGTGGCCGTGATCGGTGCTGGTCGCGCCCATCTGCGCAAAAAACGCACGGCGCTTGCGGTGCGCGGCCAGATAGCCTGCCCATGTGCAGCAATCTTCGCCGGTAAGTGCCGAAAAGGTATCGAGATTGGCGCGGAAGCCTTCGAATTCGGGATCGACCACCGGATCAGGGCGATAGGCGGTGATAACGCGGCCCTGCCAGCCGCTCTGGCCGATGGCCGCATGATGCTCCAGCGTATCGAGCGGGCTTTCGGTGGTGGCCAGCACTTCGATGTTGAAGCGTTCAAACAGCGCGCGCGGACGGTATGCATCGGTGGCGAGCAGTCCGGTGATCGTATCGTAATAATGGTCCGAGGTTTCCGCGCTCAACTGCACATCGATGCCGAACCCTTCGGCAAAGACCCAGTCGAGCCACATCCGCGAAGGCGTGCCCCGGAACAGGTGATAGCGCTCGGCCAGCAAACGCCACGCCGCGCGCGGATCGACGTTCCTGTTGCGCACGCCCAGATCGGGCAGCGCCACCCCTTGCGAATAGAGCATGCGGAACACGTAATGATCGGGCACGATCAGCATGTCCGTCGCGTTGCCAAAGCTTTCGTCCTGCGCGAACCAGCGCGGATCGGTGTGGCCATGCGGACTGATGATCGGCAGCCCCGCCACGCTGGCATAAAGCTCACGCGCCAGACCGCGAACCGAAGGATCAACCGGCAAAAGGCGGTCCGGGTGCAGTTCAAATTTGCGCGGCATCAATCTTCCAAACGTCGTTGTGTCTTATCGCGGCGGGCAGGTCTATCACTCTGCCTTGCGCGGTGAAACGACGATTGCAAATTTGTGCATACGAAATCATGGCCCTGTGCGCCGGTACTTTCGGGCAACCCGAACCCGCTGATTTTTCTATTTATTCCTTGGCCTTAACCGTCACCCAAACGTCCACCGGCGTCACCACCTTGCCAGGTGCCGGTTTGCCGATGTCGATCCGTTCGGCGGTGACCAGTTCGCCACTTTCCAGATTAAAGCTGGCCCACGGCTTGGGCATGCGCCCGAATGTCATCTTCTGGATCGGCCGTCCGGTGACGGTGTTCATGATTGTTGCTGTAATACCCATGAGGCGGCGGCTAGCGCTGCGAGGGGCATCCTGTCCACCGCACACCGGGGATAAGTTCGCCAATTCAAGCGTTTTGCCACAAAGACGTATCGGTTCTGGCAATGGCAAGCAAAGTCGTGCTAGGGGCACCGCTGCAACCTTGGCATTCACGGAAAGCAGGCGCTACCCGCTCCTTCCTCCAGCACGGCAGGATCTTGCAAGGTCGGCACGATCGTTCGCTGCCGACGCACCATTCAACTTAAAGGTTTTCGAGTACGGATTGATGGCAGGATACAAGGAACCAGGATTTAACGACCGGATCTCGGCAGCCGCAACAGCGCGCGCCAAGGCGCTCGCCCGTTTGCAGGCAAAGCCCGCCATCGATCCCGCAGCATTGGCCGAAAAAATCGCCAAGGCTGCCGAACGCGAAGCAGCACAAGCTGCCAAGCGCGCCGCCGCACAGGCAGAGCGTGAAGAAAAGCGCGCGGCAGAGGCTGCCCGCAAGCAGGAACTGGCCGAAGCGGCACTCGCTGCGATCAAGCCCGAAATGACCGAGGCCGAGCGCAAGGCGGCCCGCGATGCGCGTTATGCCGCGCGCAAGGCCCGCAAGAAGTAGTACAGGACATCGCAGTTCCAGAACCGCTGCCCGGGCACGATTGGATCGGCACGGCGCACATCCCCAATGGCGTTGAAATCCGTCTGATGCAGCGTGGTGACGAGTTCACCATCCTGCTGGAACACACCGAATTGATGGGCACGCGCGCCAGTGGCTCGGAAGAGGCGCTGGCGACGATGACGCAGGAGCGGCTGGGCGAACGCGCCGGGGCCGATTGGCTGATCGGCGGCTATGGCATGGGCTTCACCTTGCGCGCCGCCTTGGGCTGCGTGGGCGATGATGCTTCGATCACAGTGGCCGAAATCGTGCCCGAGATCATCGAATGGGCGCGCGGGCCGATGCACGTGCTAACCGACGGCTGCCTTGATGATCCGCGCGTGATGATGGTCAACGGCGATGTCGCCCTGCTGATCGATTCCGCGCGTGAGGCCTATGACGCAATCCTGCTGGATGTTGACAACGGCCCCGACGGGTTGACGCGCGAAGTCAACGACGAGCTTTACCACCGTGATGGCTTGCAAGCCGCAATGGCCGCGCTGCGCCACGGCGGCATCCTCGCGATTTGGTCAGCCGAACACGACGAAGCTTTCGCCAAACGTCTGGCCGATACCGGCTTCGACGTGGACGAAGTGATCGTGCGCGAAGTGCTCGACCCGCGCGATGTGGACACGAACGGCGAAAAGGGCGGGCGACACATCATCTGGTTCGCCCAAAAGCCCTAGGGTCAGGACCTATTGATCCCGCCTTCGAGGCACCGGAATGGCGAACATATCGGGCGGATAGGTGCGCCGGGAAGGCTGGTTGCCTTTCCAAGCAACTATCTGTCCGAGATGGAAGCCATTCCGGCGTCCCGTAGGGATTTGACCAAAATGGCCCAGTGCTGCGTTGGATAGGCTTGAAATAGAACCACTATTCCTGCGCCTATCCGCCTTGCACCAGGCCATTTTGCCTCAAACCTCGAAGGCGGGATCAATAGGTCCTGACCCTAAACCTTACCGCGTAGCGCTGCCCGGAGTGACCGGCGCGCTTTCCGCCACCAGTGGCTTGGCCCCATCCCCCAGCACGATGAACGCTGCCCAATAGAACGGGTGCGACGTGTTGGGATCGTCCATCAGCTTGTTCTGTGCTGATGACAACGCGTTCGCCAATTCCTGCCCCGGCTTCGATCCGATCACGCCGCCAATCAACCGCTTGGTCGCATCGAAATCGTCGGGTACCGGCCAGTGGCTGGCGATCACCGTGCGCGCGCCTGCGCCCACGAAGGCACGAACAAGGCCATCGAGCGCATAGTTGCCGCCTGACGTCACGCCCGCTTCGCGGCTGGCCGCAACCGTCGCCATGCCTGCGGTATCGCAAGCTGACAGGATCACCAGATCGGCGTTCAGCCGCAAATCGAAGATTTCGCGGAAGCTCAGCAAACCGTCCGATCCATCCGCGCCAAAGCTGGTGACCAGCGCAGGCCTTGCCGGACAATCGGCGCGCGGCGCGGTGACCAGCCCGTGCGTGGCAAAGTGCAGAACGCGGTACTGGTCAAGATCGGTCGATGATAGCAGCGCGCTATCGTTGAACGCTGCCTCGGTCAGCACCGAACTGCCGCCAACTTTGAGCGTACGCTGGGCGTAGAACAATTCGTCGGCGGAAATGGGGTTCTGCCACGTGGCCAGCGGCCAGTCACATTCATCCGCCACCGCCGTCAGCGGGCGCGCGGCGGGCTTGGCATTCTTGCCCAGCCCCAGATAATTGCGCGGTGCGGTGGACGCGGCCAGTTTGCGCAAATCCAGAAACCCGCGCGAGCTGACCGCGATGGAAACTTCGCGCCCCCTGCCCAGCCAATCGATCCCGGTGAAATCGAACGGATCGCCATCAGGGCTTTCCATCCGCTCTGCATAATCGGCCATGCCCTTGTCCGATGCCACCAGCACGGTTGGCGGCAACTGCAACATGCCGCCATCGGGTTCGAAGATCAGGTGTTTCACCTGCGGCAGACGCTCTTCAACGGGGGCAAACAACTGCTTGTAAAGCGCGCGGGACTTGTCGAGATCAAAGGGATAATTGACCTGCCGGCCATTCTCGACCTTGACGATCGTATCGCGGATTTCCTGCACCGCCTTGTTCAACCGGTCAGGCGTCAAGCCCGTATCGAACACTTGCGCCGACGATGATGTTGCAAACAGGCTGTAGACATTATTGCCCACGATCATCAGCTTGTAATAAGCCTCACCAGTTTTGAGCGCGCCCTGCATTTCGGCAAGGGTAACGCTCTTTGGCGCCAGCACATTATAACGCGGATAGGCCGCCAGCTTGCTGACAAGCGCGGTCTGGTCGCTCTGCAAAGCTGCCAGATTTTCCTTTGCAGTCTTCAGCGCCACAAGGTCTTGCGCGGTCGGCGCTTCAATCGCGCCAAGAGCGGTCACCGTCGCATCAAGCCGTGCAATTTCACGCGTACGGGTGACAGACAGACGGAATAGCGCCGAAGCCTCGTCGTTGCCTTCGGACAACTGGCGGGCCAGCACGGCCTGCGTCTGGGCAACGCCGGGCCGTTGCAGGATTTGCGATGCGTTGAACAATGCGGTGGACGCCGCGTCATCCCCCTTCTTGGCCAGCAGGCCGAAATAGGGCGCGAGCAGTTCGCGCAAGGTTGTTCCGGCATCCGGCACCGCCTGGCTATCTTCGACGACTTTGGCATAGAGCGCGAGCGCGCCTGCCTCATCCCCCGAACGCCCCATCCAAGCGGCCTTGCGCGCTTGGGCAGAAAGCAGTGCGGGCGATTGCGGAAACGCGCTAGCGATCAGGCGGATCGAGCGATCAAACGCGGCTCCGGCATCGGACCCTCGCCCTTGCGCTTCGGCCAGCAGCGCCAGCTCGATCTGGATTTCCGAACGCAACCACGCCGCCGAAGCAATCCGCCCGCCGCGCACCGCATCGATCCGGCTGCCTGCTGCCTGAAAGCCCGCTATCGCCATATCGAACTTGCCCTGAATGCGCGCCGCCGTGGCGCGCAGCGCATCGGCCTGCGCATCCAGGATTTCCGCGCGCTCGGCATCGGACAAATCGGGATTGGCCGCGCCAAGCCGCTTGAGCGCAATGCTCTCGCGGTTGATCTCCTCGGCCAGCGGCATGTTGATTACCCCTGCCGACAGGCTTTCACGATCAAATGAAGCTGCGATATCGGTCACATCGGCATCAAGCGCCTTCAACGCGGCCGCCGCGCGATGCTGGTTGAGCTGGTTGATCGCCCGGTAATTGCGGATCAGGCGCTGGCTCACACCATCGCTTTTCGATGCAGATGCGCTCGCCTGCGCAAACAGACGATCAGCCGCAGAGAAATTGCCAAGGTTGGATTGCTGCAAACCCTGATTGGCCAGCGCTTCGGCATAACCATCGGCACTTGCCGCCCGCCCGCGAGCCGCCAGCGCTTCAAAAAACTCGGACGATTCCGCATAGCGCCCGCCATTGTTGCGCAAATAGCCTTCGTCTCGCGCGCCCAGCCGGTCAAGCTGTCCGGCCTGAACGCGGGCAAAGGCGGCAGGATCGCTCACCTCCGTGGTGGCCACGCGGATTTCGCCGGGCACCGTGGCATCGCGCACAGCGCTGGCCAGCGCAAGCTGCAAGGCCGGATCATAGCCCGCCAATCCTTCGACAAAATAGGTGACTTTGCCGTGCTTTACGACGTACCTTTTATAATCGATGCCAGCTTTTGCATCCTTGCAAGCAACGGCATCAACATCGCCCAAACCGGTGATCGCCACCGTTTTCAGCGCGCCGCAATCAAACGTGACCCCGGCAAAATCCGATGGCTCGGCTGCAATCGCAACATCGCGGCGCACCGCGATCATCGTGCCGATGGCTCCGGCAGCATCGCGGCAAGTCAGGCGGTAGCCACGGTCAAACAATCCGTTCAGCCGCTTGTCGAGCGGAGCGTTTTGCGCAGTGCAAGTCACGCCGCTGGTGCCGATCCGAAACGAGTTGCGCACCGAAAGCGGTTGTTCGGCTTTGCCCGCACCCAGCACAGGCGCGGAAAGCGCGGCGAAGGACAGGATGAATGCCGCCTGCCCCAGCAGGCTGGCACGACGGACGATCCGGTTGGCCGGTGCGCAGTTCTGGGTGCTCACTGTGCGGTTCCTTCTGCACTGTTTTCATTGACCGCCGAACCGATCAGCGACGGATTGCCGCTGCCTGCAACCGGTTGATCGATGGGCGGTTTCTGCTCTAGCGGGGCGCTGTTGATCATCTGCGGTGGCGGCGCGATCGGGCTGGTGGCGCTTTCCGAGGTAATTGCAGCGGCTGCGGCAGCCTCCGCCTCCTCCTGCGCCTCTTCCGTCGCTTGCGCACCCTCCCCGCTTGCAACGCTTACCGGGGCTTCGGGTTCAGGCGTAAACTGCGGCGTGTTGCCGAGCACATTGTTCGAAACAATCGCAATCTGGCCGGAAATCGCAGGCGTCGGGTCCAGCTCCTGCGTGGGTATCGGTGTCGGCGTTGTGGCACAGGAAGTAGCGTTGAACGCGCAACCGTTGATCGTGCTGCTTGCTGTGTAAAGCGCCAGGTCATCGGCATTGTTGACGACCAGATCGCGCGCGGCAATTCCTCCGATGATGCCAGCCGGAGTTTGCCATTTGCCGTTCACGATCACCGCGAGGCTGGCGGGCCTCGCATTGATCGGCGGGCTGACATCGGTGAGTTCGAAATCGGCAAAGAATCCGGCGGGATCAAGGATCGTCCCGGTATTCTGGATGTAGAGCGTTCCGGTGGGGAACAGGTCGAGGCCCAGCGCGCGCAAGACGCCTTCCGGCCGGTTTACCGCCGCCGCATTGTTAAGATCGGCAACGTGCCCGGTATAGAACGGATCAGCGGCCAGCCGGTCCAGAATGGTCCCGCTGGCGATGTGGATATTGGCCGCCGCAATCTCGACCGTGCCGCCAAGCGCGGTTCCGGTCTGCGTCAGCGCGAGCGAGCCGGTGGCTGCATCAAGCTCGAACCGCCCCGTTGCAAACTGGATGATGTTCGTTGCGGCAAATCCGCTGCCCGTCACATTGCCGGTAATGCGGATGGCTCCACCCGGTGTCTGCGTGGTGCGATTGCCCGTGCCAAATACAACCCGTCCGTTGGCACCTGCCACGGTACTGGTGCCGATGGAGCCCCCGGCTGTCAGGGCAAGGTTACCGATCAGCATGTCGACCGGGTTCGTTGCAACATCAACCGCACCAATCGCCAGTTCATTGGTCGAAACCAAACCGATCTCGGCGGCAGACAGCGCATAACCGGTTCCGCTCAGCCCGTCACCGATCAAGGCGGGGCCGTTTCCGATCGAAATCAGACCGATGCTGCCCGTCGGGGTTGTCCTGAGGCCCGAAAGAACCGGCAGTCCCGTCGCTCCGGTCACTGTTCCGTTATCCACGATGCGGATGTCGCCCGACGAGATGATCATTTCGGGCGCAAACCAACGCTGCGCAACAGTAACCCGACCGCCTGATTCAACAAAGAGTGCATCAGACGTTGTTATCGCCGCCCCCGTCATCGCGCCCTGGCTGTAGGAAACAAACCGGCCTGCGTTGACCGCACCGACATTGACCGTGCCGCCGGTCCGGACAGGGGAAGCGGCCAGCAAGGCTGCGTAATCAACCGATGCCGAGCGCAGGAAGCTTTCCGCAGCAAGGCTGTTGCTGGCGATCAGGACGCG
>CAZSTP010000108.1:0-5473 GCA_964609325.1 uncultured Novosphingobium sp.
TCAGCACCGAAGACATGATGAAGGCCAATCCCGATAGCGTTGATGCGGTGTCTTACCACTTCTACGGCTCGGTTTCGCAGCGCTGCCTTGGTCTTGGCATCGGCACGGCGGTCAAGGAAAACGCACTAAGCGCCGCATGGCTTGACCTGACGGTTCGCGATTATGCCTATTACGCCGCTTTGCGTGACAAGTTCGAACCCGGCAAGCCGATGTGGAACACCGAAACCGCGCAAGCCGCGTGTGGCGGAAGCCCTTGGGCATCGACGTTCCTCGATACGTTCCGCTACCTCAATCAGAACGCCGCGCTTGCGCAAAAAGGCCTGCAAGTGATCATGCACAATACGCTGGCCGCCAGCGATTATGCACTGATTGACCGTGACACTTTGAACCCCCGCCCGAATTATTGGGCTGCTGTGTTGTGGCGGCGCACTATGGGGCAGACCGTGCTTGCCTCTCCAAAGTCGCCTTCCCCTGCGCTGCGGCTTTATGCCCACTGCCATGCCGGAAAGCCAGGTGGCGTGGCCGTCATGGCATTGAACACGGGCGAGGCGGCGCAACGCATCAATCTTGGTGGCACGGGACTTGGCTGGACAATGACTGCCACACCGCTTGATACGCGCAAAGTACTGGTAAACGGCCACCAGCCTGCACTTCACGCTGATCTCAAGTTCACAGGGCTTGAAGGTGCGACGATCAGCGGGACGACCACGATCCCCGGCCAATCGGTTGCATTCTTTGCGATTCCGGGTGCCGCCAATCCGGCTTGCCGCTAAATGCGGGTCGTTCTCGTCGGGGAAGCCATGCTCGAACTGTCGCAAGACGGCGCGGGCTGGCAGCTTGCCTATGGTGGGGACACCCTGAACACCGCGATCCACCTCGCCCGTGCCGGGGTGGACACCGCGTTCCTCACCGCCCTTGGCACCGATCCGTTCAGCGCAGACCTGAAACGGCGATGGGCGGCAGAGGGGCTGGACACAAGCCTTGTCCTTGCCGATCCGCTGCGCAACCCCGGCCTCTATGCGATCACTTGCGATGATGCGGGCGAGCGCAGCTTTACCTATTGGCGCGGCGAAAGTGCGGCACGGCGGCTGTTTGATTGCGATGGCATCGCGCCTGCCCTTGCCCAAGCCGCGCAGGCAGACTTGCTCGCCTTCTCGCTGGTGTCGCTGGCCGTCCTGCCCGATGCGGGGCAACAGGCCTTGCTGGCACTCGCCCGCACCGTGCGCGAGCGCGGCGGACAAGTGGTGTTTGACGGAAACTACCGCCCCCGACTCTGGCCCGATGCCGCAACCGCGCGCGCCGCGCGCGATGCCGCGATTGCGCTGGCCACCATCGGCCTGCCCACGCTTGAGGACGAAGTGCTGCTGGGCAGTCCCGATGATCCCGCCGCCGTGTCCGCCCATTGGCAAAGTCTTGGCTGTGCCGAAACCGTGGTCAAGCTTGGCGCGGACGGATGCCTTTTGCCCGATGGCCGCATTATCGCGCCCGAACGCGTGCTCGCCCCTGTTGATACCAGCGGCGCGGGCGATGCCTTCAACGCCGGCTATCTTGCCGCGCGCCTTCGCGGCGAAGCGCAGGAGCAGGCCGCACGCGGCGGCCATGCCCTTGCCGGTTGGACGATCATGCGCCGGGGGGCCATTCCCTCGCGGGACTAGCCCCCAATGCCCGCCTACCTTTCAATATAGCCCACGCGCACCAGATCAGCCGGTGCGGACGAGCGCCCCGCCCAAACCGTAAAGCGGCCTGCCGGGATCACCCACGCCTGCGCCTTTTCATCCCACACGCCCAGCGGGTGATTGGTCGCAGCAGGATCGATCGCGATCTCGACCGCGCCCGATGCGCCCGGCTGCAATTCGATACGCTGGAAGCCCACCAGACGCTTGGGCGGCTGCACCGCGCCCACCGCATTCGCGCTTTGCGGCAACGTCACATAGACTTGCACCACTTCGGCCCCGGCCAGCTTGCCGCTATTCTTGACCTGCACTTGCGCGCGCCATGATCCGCGCGCGCTGTCAAAGACAAGCTTCGGCTGGCTCTGGACAAATGTGGTGTAAGACAAGCCGTGGCCGAACGGGAAGGCGACACAAGGGTTGCGCCCTGCCCGCACCGCGCAGCCGCCGCTGGCGTTTGCATCATACCAGCGATAGCCGATGGCCAGCTTCTCGCTGTAGGTCACCGTCTGGGTCTTGCCGTCTGCAGCCAGCACGCCGGGGAACTGGGCCGGAGCAGCATGATCGAGGAAGCCCTTGCCCGCGCGCGGGAATGTCACCGGCAGCTTGCCCGATGGATTGACCCGGCCAAACAGCACATCGGCCACGATATTGCCGTCTTCCTGCCCGGGGAACCATGTTTCAAGGATGGCTGGCCCTTTGGCCCCGATGACGGAACCCGGCAGCGCAACGCCTGCATTGTCTTTCAGCACCAGCACCGATTTGGCCGCCATCGACCGTCCCGTAGCCGAACGCGCCGCCAGCAAAGCCTCGATCATCGCTGTTGTCCCGCTGTTGCGCGCGGTATTCTTATCCCCGCTGGTGGCAATGGCGTTGGACCGCGCCGCATACCAATCCAGCCCGCTGCCTAGCGCCGCACCGGATGCAAGCTGATGGCCGCTGGTATCAGTGAAGGTCGCGCGGTCTGCCCCTTCCTCGGAGATCGTGCCCGCCATGATTACAACCGCATCGGCCTTGGCTGCTTCGGCAACGGCATCGGCGAAGGATACTTGCGTACCGTCAACGGTGCCCGTGGCATTGGCATCATCCACCAGCACCAGCTTGACCGAAGCTGTCGCGCCCAAGGCGCTACGCAATCCTTCAATCGGGGAAACCGTGTACTGCGGCACCACATCGGAACTGCCGCCGCCCGATCCCATCGGCTCCCCCGTCACCGCGCCGCCTGCCACCGACTGCTGTGCATAGACCTGGCTGGCCTTGCCGATCAGGACGAGCGACTTGATCCCGCTGCGCAAGGGCAAGGCCCCGTTGTTCTGCAACAGCACCGCCCCGCGCCCGCCAATGGCCCGCGCCAGCTTGCCACCCGCCGCATAATCAATCGGCGATTGCTCCAGCTTGCGGTCAAAAATCCCCGCCTTGAAGGCTTGGGTATAGCGCCGCTCCAGCGCTGCATCGATCTGGGCGAGCGTCAGCTCACCGCTGGCAAGCGCGGCCTTGAGCTTATCGGGCGCCCATTGGATCGGCATCGGCATTTCGTGGTCCATGCCGTTGGCAAGGCTGGCCACCGTGCTTTTCATCGCGAAAAAGTCTGACTGGACATAGCCGGTAAAGCCCCAATCCTTGCGCAGAATATCGGTCAGCAGCTCGCGGCTCTCGCACGATGATTGCCCGTTCACATAGTTATAGGCGCACATCACCGATGCAGCCTTGCCATCCTTCACCGCCATTTCGAACGGCAGCAGATACAACTCACGCAAAACCTGCCGGTCCACCGTGGTCTGGATGGCCATGCGGTTGGTTTCCTGCTCGTTGGCGGCATAGTGCTTGGGCATGGCAATCAGGCCCCGCGCCTGGATCGCCTTCGTTTCGGCAACCGCCATCACCCCGCTCAGGTACGGGTCTTCTCCGAAATATTCGAAGTTCCGCCCCAGAATGGGCAGACGGGCAAGATTGACGCCGGGAGCCTCGAACACGTGCAGGCCCAGATTGTGCATCTCGGTGGCGATCACCTCGCCATAAAGGCCCGCCACTGCCGGATCGAACGATGCCGCTGCCGCCATGGCCGATGGCAGCGCCGTCGCCTTGGCCGAACTGGGATGGGTATAGGCCCCGATGCTGATGCCGCCAAAACCGTTCGCTGATGGCGGGATCTTGGCCACTTCGGGCGAAACGCAATCGTTCTGCCCCAGCCCGACAGGCCCGTTGGTGATGCGATAGGTCGGCACGCCAAGCGCCGCTATTCCGGTCACATGCCGCGCCCCATAGCACGCTGGCAGGTCAGGCAAAATCTCGGGCCGCGCACCGGTCAACTGCTGCAACTTCTGATCCGGCGTCATGGCCGCAAGCAGCATCTTTGCCCTGCGGTTGGCCACGGTTTCCCGCGTGCCTTCATCGCCCGCAGCCGTCATTTCGGCGATCACATCGGGCGAAAGCCACGGCAGCGCCGTCTGCGCATAAACCGGACACTCGAGCGCCATGGCCAGGGCCATCGCTCCGGAAGTGCTTGCCATTTTCAGCTTCGAACCCAAAGTCATGCGCTTCATCCTCGCAACAGTTTCTATACTTTTTCAGACAGTTGCTTTGCCACCGTCAGACTTCAACAGTCCCCACAGCACCACCGCTGCCAGAAGATCCAATCCCGCCAGCGCCACGAACAGCGGGTTATACCCGAACAGGTCCGCGCTCTGCCCGATCAGCAGCGTGAACAGCATGCCCCCGATCCACGCCGATGTGCCCGCCATGCCGCTGGCCGTGCCCACTGTGCGGCTGTCAAACACGTCGGCACACAAAGTGATCAGCGCGCCGTTGAGCAATTGATGCGCAAAACCGCCCACGCAGAACAGCGCGATCGCCATCGCGGGCGACGTGGCAAGGCCGATGCAGGCAGGCCCCACCATGCACAACGCGCCCAGCGTCATCGTGATCTTGCGCGAAGAAAGCAGCGATTTTCCGCGCGCCATCAACCATGGCGGCAGCAATCCTGCTGCAAGGCTGCCGAAATCGGCAGCCAGAAACGGCAGCCAAGCCCACATGGCGATGGATTTCAGATCAAGCTTCCACACGGCCACCAGATAAAGCGGGATAAAGAAGTTGAAGGTCTGCCACGCCGGTTCCGCCAGAAAGCGCGGCACCGCAATGGCCCAGAACGACCGGCTGCGCAGCACGTCGGCTTTGGTTGCGGGCTTGGCGGCATCGGGCTGGTTCATCTGCGTCAGGGCATCACGTTCGGCCTGCGAAAGCCGGGGATGATCCGCCGGATCGCGATAGCCCACCCACCACATACCGGCCCAGACAAGGCTCAGCGCACCTGTCACGATAAACGCGGCCTGCCAGTTCCACGCCAGAATGCAAAACGCCACCAGCGGCGGGGCGATCATGTTGCCAACGCTCGTGCCCATCTGGAACAGGCTGGTGGCAAGCGGGCGTTCCTTGGGCGGAAACCATTGCGCCACGGTCTTGGTGCCCGCCGGAATGGCCGCAGCCTCGGTCGCGCCCAATGCTGCGCGGAACATAGCAAGGCTCATCCAGCCCGTGGCAAAGGCGTGTGCCATATTGCTCACCGCCCAACCCACCGCGAATACAAAGAAGCCGATCCGCGTGCCCAGCGCATCCAGCACCGCACCCGCCACCGTCTGCATCACCGTATAGGTCGCCTGGAAGGCAAGGATCACCCAGCTATATTGCTCGGTGGTCATCGCGAATTCGGTCTTGAGCGTGGGCGCGGCTACCGAAAGCGTCGAGCGCGCCAGATAGTTGAGGATCGTGCCCAGCGTAATCAGCGCAATGATCCACCAGCGCAGCGG
>CAZSTP010000108.1:5573-8828 GCA_964609325.1 uncultured Novosphingobium sp.
ACCGCGCTCAGCGGTGATGCGCTGACCAATCGCAACGTCGCCACCGTGGCCGACCTTCCCCGCCTCGCCCCCAGCCTTACCCTGACGCAAGGCAACGTGCCCACCAACAACTCGCTCAACTTGCGCGGCATTGGCACGGTATCGTTCAGCACCGCCATCGAACCATCGGTTGCGGTGATCGTCGATGACGTGCCGCTGCTACAACAGGCACAGGCCTTCTCGGGCCTCAGCGATATTGCCCGCATCGAAGTGCTACGCGGCCCGCAAGGCACGCTGTTCGGCAAGAACGCCTCGGCAGGCGCGGTCAACATCGTATCGCGCGGCGCATCCGATGTCCTGACCGGCGCGATCACCGGTACGGCCACCACAGATGACGAATTGCGCGTCGAAGGATCGCTTGCCGGTCCCCTCGGCACCGGTGTCGGGTTCCGCGTCAATGCTTTCTACGCTGATCGCAAAGGCTATATCCGCAATCTTGAAGACGGTTCACGCCTCAACAACGACAAGAGCTATGGCCTGCGCGGGCGGCTTGAATTCGAACCGACCGACACCTTGAAATTCGATGTCATCGCCAGCCATACCGTCAACGAAAGCAACGGCTTTGCCCGCACTTATCGCACGGCCCCTGCCGGAGCGACCGTGTTCGGAACGCCGCTTGCCCCCAGCATTGCCGGGATCACTGCGGGCGAAGACAATTACAGCGTCCGCCTGAACCGCCCGCTGTTCAACAAGAGCGAACAGACCACGGTGTCAGGCCGCGCCACGCTCGATCTCGGCTTTGCCGATCTGGTATCGGTCACCAGCTATCAGGACTGGGCCTTCCAGTTCGAGGAAGACTTCGACTATACGATCTCCAACGTGCTCGGCATCCCCGGCGGGATCACCGCAAACAGCACGTATGCTGCCAGCATGTTCACGCAGGAATTGCGCCTCGTTTCGTCAGCCAAGTCAGACTTCACCTACGTGGTCGGGCTGTTCTATGCCGATGGCAAGACCGACCGCAGCTTTGCGCGCGGCCCGTCCGGCCCGGTCGTGGCCAACTGGACATCGCGCAGCGGAACCCAAAGCTACGCAGGCTTTGCCCAGGCAACCTACACCCTTTCGGACACGACCCACATCGATGCCGGTGTCCGCCTGAACCACGAAGAAGTGTCCGCGCGCTTCATCAACAATGTGCCAAATGCCAATCCGCCAGCGAACAACGCCACATGCCTCAGCCAGTGCAACGGCGCTGCATCCGACACAGTGGTTACGTGGAAAACCTCGCTGCGTCAGGATCTGTCCGATGCCGTCATGGTCTATGCCTCGTTTGCGCGCGGTTACAAGGGACAAGGCTTCGATATCAGCACCGGCTTCAGCCCGCGCCGTGCGGCCAATCCGGTCCGTCCGGAAACGTCGGACGCCTATGAAGCAGGCATCAAGTCGCGCTTCCTCGACAACAAGGTGCAGCTCAACATCTCGGCATTCTGGAGCAACTTCCGCGACTTCCAGGCGCAATCGGCCATTGTTCTGCCCGATAACACGCTCGAACTGACGCTCAACAACGTCGGCCGTGTCCGCACACGCGGCTTCGAAATCGAACTGTCCGCGCGGCCCATCCCCACCCTCACGCTCGACAGCGCGCTGAGCTTCACCGACACGCGGATCATGTCGTTCCCCGGCGCACCATGCTATGCTGCACAAACCGTGGGCTGCTTCGATCTTGATGGCGCTGGTCCATCCAATGTCAAAGGCCAGGATCTTGCCGGCAAGCGCCTGCCCAACGCCCCGCGCCTGAAGTTCAACGTCGGCGGAACCTACGATATCCTGCTGCCATCACTGCCGTTTGACGGCTTCATCCAGGCAGATGTTTCCTACCAGAGCGCGGTCAATTTCGACCTGCTCGCCAACCCGCTGCTTGAGCAAAAGGGATATGCTGTCGTCAATGGCAGCATCGGTATCGACCAGAACGACCGTGGCGGGCTGCGCGTTGCGCTCTATGTCAACAACCTGTTCGACAAGCGCTATGCCTCGAACCTGAATGTTGCTCCCGGCGGTTCGCTCGGCCTGCTCCAGCAAGCTCTCGACCGCAATTCACGCCGCTACTTCGGCATCCGCGCGCGCTACAAGTTCTAAGCGGTAAACCCTATCCTATCCACCCTAAGGCTCCGGGCGCGTCCAAAGCGTCCGGAGCCTCTTTTTTTCCAGATCAGGCAGATGCCTTCAAGGCCGCAGCGGCGCGGAACACGGCATGGTCGAAATAAAACGGCTTGATCTCGCAGCACTTGCCATCACGGAAACGGAACATCTCGCACAGTTCGGCAGGCGGCAGCGATGGATCGGCAAAGCGGAACGACAGGATCGTTACCGCATGATCCTTGCCCGCGGTCGTTTCAACGCGGTCAAGCCCGACGACGTCGACCATCGCCATGACTTTCGCATACAATTCGCGCAGCGCGGTTTTGCCGCGATAGACACCCGCCATCGGCAGGCCTTCTGCTTCGGTGATGAAGAAATCGTCGGTCAGCATCGTTTCTGCCGTGTCGAAATCGCCCACACCGGTCGCGGCATAAAGGTCGTCGACGAACTGGATCATTTCTGCTGCGGTCATGCTCATTTTTGAAATTCCTCTTCCCTATTTTGCGCAGGATCACCTAACCGGGCCTCGTGCGAAACCTAGCGATATAGCTAGCGCGGCATGGGCCAAGCAGGCGCTAAGGTGCTGTCCATGGAAACAACCCGCCAGATAACCCTCGTCCGCCGCCCCACAGGCGTGCCTCTGCCCGCAGACTTCGCGCTGACCGTGGCCCCCCGTCCGGTGCCCGGCCCGGGCGAAATCCTCGTGAAGATGCGCGTTTGCTCATGCGATCCGGCCATTCGCGGGTTTCTGGATGATCGGCCCAGCTATTTGCCGCCGGTTGCGCTGGGCGCACCGATCAACGGCATGTCGCTGGGCGAAGTGGTCGAATCGCACAATCCCGATTGGCCGGTTGGCACGCTGCTGCGCACCTTTGCGGTCTGGTCGGAATACTATGTCGTGGGCGCAGACGCCTTGGGCATCGAAAAGGTCGAGCCTGTATCCGGCGTGCCTTTGCAGCACTACATGGGCGCACTCGGCCCTGTGGGCCTGACGGCGTGGGTCGGCCTGTTTGAAATCGGCAAGGCCAAGGCGGGTGAAACCGTGCTGGTCAGCGCCGCTGCCGGGGCCACCGGCAGCACCGTCGTGCAACTCGCCAAAGCCGCCGGATGCCGCGTGATCGGCCTTGCCGGTGGCCC
>CAZSTP010000109.1:0-8757 GCA_964609325.1 uncultured Novosphingobium sp.
AACCAATGCGGTCAATGACCAGATCGACGTTCTCGAAAGCATCATAGCGCGCTTCCGGCTTAAGCAACGGCGTCAGGTAGGATGTCACAACCCGATCAAAGCGCGTTCCGCCCAGATCATTGGAGTCAATGACGTTATCAAAGAAGTAGTCGTCGTACAGACCGTTGGGAGTGGGCAGACGAACTTCCAGCGTCCCTGCAAGCCGCGCGGTGTCCGCACGCAACTGCGGATATTCAGCCTGGGCAATGCTGGCCACCGAACTTGTCGGAAGTTGCAGTGCAAGCGTGCTGCCGCTCTTGAAGGTCAGGGTCTCTACATTGACCTTGCTGGCACCTTCATAAGCGTAGCCACTACCTGCCGGGCGATTGACCGGATCAACAAGGTAAAGCGTACCGCCGCTTTGAACTGCAAGGTGTCCACGCAGTTCGCGATCGGTGTTCACGACACCTTCAAACGTCAGTTCGCCGCTACGGACATCAAGGATATCGTCATCGGAAATCTCGATGTTGCCATAGACGTTGCTTGTGCCGGTAAAGTTCACCGTCACCGCATTTGGTGCATTGCGGGTATCAATCGCTGTACCACGCAACCAGTCACTGCCGGGTGCAACCACTCTCGCAAAACTTCTTGCGAGCGGCTGGTTTCTGACCCGCGAAACAATCGTTCCACCATTGTTATTGATGGTGAACGTCGCATCCGGAACTTCGTCCAGCTGAAGCCCGGTGACGAGAATGCCCGTCGAAGTACGTTCGGCGTCAGAGGCGGCATTTACATTGGTTTCAATCAAGCCGGAGTTATTGAACACCGCGCTGTTGACGCCCGATTGGAAGGACACACCTGTTGCGACGACCGATGTAAGACCACCTCCGGTCCCGGCGGCGTTTGCACGGATCGTTCCGGAGTTTGAAACCGAACCCGACAAAGCTGCTGCACCGTCTTGTGCCACAAATTCAGCCGCTGTCGCGGAAATCGCGGCAAATCCCGATGCCTCGCCATTCGCCGAAGCAGTAATGTCACGGCTGTTTACAACATCGAGCGTTACCGCATCGCCGCTGGCGCGATAGCCGGTTGCGGTTGCAAATGTATTGCTGCCTTGTTCGCTGTCCGAACGGGCAAAGCTGTTCGCGTCGATCGTACCGGTATTGCGCAGGCTGATGGTAGCCGCATCTCCGTACGCCAACTGCACAACGCCAAGGGTGTTGCTGTCTGCATTGGCCCCTTCAACGCCGTCTGCAGCTGCTGCACCGTTGGCGCTTATTTCGCCAGCGTTGGCCAAGCTGACCTTGGCCACTTCGCCATTGGCGATCTGGACCAAAGTGACAGCCTGATATTGCGCTCCTGCAATGTTGCCATCGGCAAACACAATTCCATCCGATGCAAGGCTGGCGTCCTTGGCATTGTTGACAGATGCTTCTGCATCAACGCCTTGAGCCGATTGGGCAACATTGACAATCGATGCGCTGGCATTCGCCGAACCAATGCCCTGTGCTGTTACATAACCAAGCGAGGCAATCTGGCCGGTATTTGCAAGCGAGACAGTTGAGCCAACAGCCTGCTGGCTGACCAATGCGCCCGGCAATTCGCTTTCGATAGCGCCGATGGCACCCGACGCGCTGGCGTTTCCGACACCGTCTGCACCACCATGAGCAGCGGCGATCACAATACCGGAAATACGGTCGCTGTTTGTGATCGTTGCGGTTGACTGCTCGCTTTCGACAAACTGGCCAATTCCATAACCGATTTCGGCTGAAGCGTTAGCACTATCAGCGCGCGAGAGTGCAACCGCGCTAAGTTCCAAGGCATCGGTATTATCGAACGCAGCCGAGGCTGTTCCGCCTGTTGCCTGCTGCATCACGCCGGCGTTGATTTGTGCATTGGCCTGGGCCAGTTCGCCGCCCAAGGCCACACTGTTGGCGTTTGCAGCAAGTTGCCCGCTGTTAGAGCCCTGGATCGATGCAATCTCGCCAGCGGCATTTTGTGCGATGACCGCGCCAATGCGTGAGGTGGCATTGCTTTCCACTGCGGCTGCTGAAAGTGCGCTGGCGTTTGCTGAAATCGCACCAGAGTTCGAAGCAGTGGCAGTAGCTTCACGGCCCACTACATTCTGGGATGCAACTGCAAAAACATCGGCTTCGGCGCTTGCCGTTTCAGCAGAGAAACGATCGTCCACCACATAAGCCTCGCCATCGATCATGACGAACTGTTCGAGGAGTTGTTCGGGTGTCTGCGCGCTCGGTGCAAGTGCATCTGTGCCAGCTCCGCCGGCCCGCGCGCTTGCGCCAGCCTGCATTGTGCCAGACTGGGCAAACTGTGCCTTTGCCACATCGGCAGCCGCATTTTGCAATACGCCACCAACAATGACCGAACTATCTGCCTTCGAAACACCACTGGCATCAGCGCTACCAGCAACTGTCACAGTACCAGCCGACGTAAAGCTGGCCGTTGCCGTTTCCATGCCCTCGGCGATCTGCAGGATACCAGCCGAACCGCTGCGGGCGCGGGCCTTATCTGCACTGGCAGTTGCGCTGCTTTCAGCAGAAAGGATGCTGCCTGCAGCACCGCTGTAGCTTGCAGAAGCTTCGTTACCCTGAGAAAACTGCTCGACAGAAAGCGTGCTTGCATCTGCACGGGCACGATTCACGCCGGTTGCGCTGGCATCCGAACCGAATGCCAGCGTGCCGGCATTGTTGATGCTGGCAGTCGATCCGATCGCAACCTGCGAAACACCTGCAAGCGGCCCCATTGCTGGCGCTTCTTCAGCATCGTGATCATGATCGGAATGGTCATCGCCATAATTGTCCGAGTCCGATCCGCTACCGTAGCTGTCAGAACCGTGGTTCTTGTCATCATGACCATCGAATTTCAGATGCTCATCCACCAGTTCGCCAAATGCAGGCAGTGGCAACCTAGAAGCGTTCAGCGGCATTCCGATTGCGGCCTGCGCCACGGCGCGATCGCTGGTATCTTCCTCGGTCAAATCACCCGAAGTTGCTTGCGCAACGGCATGGCCCTGGATCGACCCCGTGTTTTCGAGCACGGCGCTTGATTGGCTGCTTTCAACATATTGACCAACGGCTTGCCCGATAAAGGCATTGGCCCTTGCCATTTTGCCTGCCGCAGCAGTGGCATCAGCGTCAACGTGCAGGTTTCCGCTATTGAGCACCGTTGCCGAACCCGTGTTACCGGCAGCGACATTCTGGCCGACACCCTGGAACACAACGGCACCAGCATCGGCACGGTTCGCGCCATTCGCGTTCGACCGGGCGGCAATATCCATGTCACCCTGATTTTCCAGGGTCGCGCTCGCCGTTTCCTCTCCGACAACGTCCTGCGAAACGCCGCGCACGACTGCGGCAAGACTTGCAGCACGCTTGGTGCCCTGCGTGCTTGCCGATGCATTGGCTTCGAACAGGCCTGCATTGTTCACCAGGGCAGATGCGTCGACACCCCAGGCTCGCTGATCGACAGGCCGACCCAGAATGGCAATTGCCTTGCCGCTCTGCGCCGGATTGCCCTCAGCCGCCTCATTTGGAGCAAGATTGGCTTCAGCCGAAAAACCGATCACACCTGCTTGTGCGTTGGTAAGCGACGCAGAACCGTTGCCGCCTTCGCGGGCATCGGCATGCTGCACCGTACCGCTGCCGACAACAGCGATTGCAGCATGTTCTGCATTGCCGTCACCATGGCTGCTCAGAGCGAACGCACCGGTGGCGCTGGCGTTGACCGAAAACGCATTGTTGTTGGTGATCGAAAGGTCAACCGAACGCCCATCGTCTACTTCGACGTCTTGACGCGCACCAAAGGCGATCTTGCTCGAAGCCAGAACATCTTTGCGCGGCTTTTCGCTTGTTGCGGAGGAAACGGCCTGGATCGTGGTATCACCATCGTTGATCAGGACAGCCCCGCCGTCACCATATTCAACTTCGACCTTCTGAAGGATCGCGCCACCTTCTTCACCTTTGACGCGGCTAACAGCGGCTTCGGCCACTCCACGGTCCGACACAACATCAGCACCGAAGACGTTCACGATTCCCTGTGGAATCCGCAATGTGCTTACATAATCAGCGCCTTCAGCCTTTGACTTGGCGATGATGCCGGAAACATTGCCTGCATCGCCTGCAAAAACGGGCGTTACAGCCAAGGCAAGCACTGATGTACTTGCCGCGAAGAGCCTGCGTGATCGTGAATTTGTCATCTTACCCCCTGATGCGCCCCAACGATTCACAAGAATCAGCGGAGCGCAGAATTCAAGGGACACCCTTACCCCCCCCGGAAAGGCAATGAATTAATCATAATGTCACACCTCATAGTCGTTTTCTTATATACCACGCATAATTGGGCTATGATGACTGTTATATATAGATAAAATTCCGATACCCACTGAATGGCTCAACACGCATCAAGGCATGAAACCGCAATTTCCTCCCGGATATCATTCAGGCTGTGACATATATGCGACTTGAGATATGATGACGTGGTGATCACGTACCATTATCTGCTCAGGATTGAGTGGCTCAAACGCAATCCAGCAAAATTTGCCTTGACCGGGCAGAAAAATGATAAATGATGAAAATATAGATTAATCATATCGCATCAGGACATGGCGCGAACGATCTTTGGAGGATAGCTTGATCCGCTCACTCATATTGATTCCGGGAGCATTGGCGCTCGCTGGATGCACGGGTTCCAGCAAGGATGCGGATGCTGCCAAGCAGGAAGGCTCGGGCAAAGTCACTGAGTTAAGGACGATTGACTACAATTGCTCTGCAGCCGAAGCCCAAGAAGCTGCCCCGTTTGATACAGTCAATCGCATCAGCCTCGATCTTGTGAACAACAGGATCGATATGTTTTCGAAGAACAAAGTTTGGCAATTTCATGGCGTTGAAAGCAGCGAAACCGAACGGCATGCGATCAACATCGCTTTTATCGGAAAAGATATCGCGGCATGGGGATTAGACAAAAAAAGCCCGTTCACCTTCTTTTTTGACAGGGCCAACAAAAAAGTCATTTTCAGCCTCATCTCTAATGGAAAAGTACAGGCCGTGTCTTATACGTGCTAGGATTTTCCGGAACCGGACCGCATGATTGCAGCAAGCGCGCCGGAAAACGACTTTCCTCCCCAGTTTAAAAGCATTGATAGGTATGCTTTTCTATCCTGCTTGACGGTTCATGTGCTGCTGGAGCGCCGAAGCGTAAGCAGTGGCATTGCCGCTCGACATGATACCTTTCTGCTTCGGTGACGAACGTACACTCATGCCTCCATTATCAAACCCAGGCAGTTCAAGCTCGGTCAGCAGCGAGATAATGCTTTGCTCTATATCAGTCCGCCGCCTGCCAACTCCAGGTATGCGGTTGAGATCGAGATAAGTAAGCCCGTAGGAAAGAAGGTCCCTGAAACCGATCCGCTCGGCCAATCCAGCGCCTAAACGGAAGTGCATTTCCGATGCCATGCGCAACAACGCCTCGCTCGCCTGGCTTTCAAGCCTGCGATCGGTTGTGCGGGATCTGTTTTTCAAAACGAGCCAGTCGAACGCAGGTTGACCATGGGCCAGCAATTCAGCTCTGATTTCGCTGACCAAAGACCCGAAGCTTCCCAGGCGTGTAAGCTCCCGGGTTACAGGATGGGTGTGCCCCAACGCATTAAGATCAAAGATCGAGCTGCCGACGGGTGTGACGAGGGTATTGGCAATTGCAATCGCATGTCGCGCCGTGGCCGAATCCGCGCCGGGCAAGTCGATAACAATGAAGTCGGTCCCAGATCCGATCCTGGCTATTTCCTGATCCAGAAGTGGACCGCTTTGCCTTTCCAACACAAGATGGCGCGCCGATGGAAGGCCGACATTCAGGGCTCTATCCGTACCGGCACGAACATTCAGCGTATGCGAAAGCGAGCACTGACGCCGGTCCAGGTCAATCGCAAGAACGCGCGCGCCTGAGTAGGCGAGTGCCACCGCGGTGTGGAACGCGAGTGTGGATTTGCCAACTCCGCCCTTTTCATTGGCAAAGACGACGATATGGGCACCGGGCCGACGCCGCATCATTGCCTGCTTGACGATAACCGATGCAACAGGAGGAGCACCGGATCCGTCCGAAGCGGTATCTTGCCGCGCCAACATTCCATTCACAACCGGCGCGGCTTGATCCATCGATCCATCCCCATCATGATATACCGTACAATTTTGTGATAATTCCACACGTACGCCCAACATCAAAATGCAATTTTTGCATTCACACTTAGGAATATCATTTTTTAATCAAATACAATCAAAAATGTGCCTGAAAGGTCGCCAAACCGTTGGATCACAGTGCACAGCCATGAACCCGGCCTCGTCCACCTGCACCGCCCAACCGCCGCGCCAATCCGGCTGGAGCAGATGGTTCATCCTGACGCTATTCCACGGATTACCCAACGATCATCCGTCTGTTTGTGCGCGCGCAGCGTAGGTGTTCCTAGCGCAGGCCGATTGCGCACTCACTTGGCCATATTTTAAGCACAACTCACCACTCAAACCTGATAAATATATGATATATACACCTTATATACGATGTAATTGCGTGTTTTTTGATTAAATGAGTTATTAAGATTTGATTTTGGCCGGACGGCCCAACGCCGAGGTTTTTGCGTGCTGTTTCCCGCTTTCCAAAATATGGATACCGCAATCATATTGCTTTGCGCCTTCGCGGCTGGAGCGGGCCTGACTTCTGCCCTAGGTGCGAAAGCACAGCGTATGGGCGATGTCCTCGGCGTGATTGACAAACCAAGCGAGCCGGACGGGCACAAGCACCATAGCGTGCCGACACCGGCGGTCGGCGGGATCATCGCTTTGGTGGTAGGCGCCATATTGCTTTTGCTTACAATGCCATTGTCAGATCCGGAGAACTTGCCGGCAAGGAACTCGCGACTTTGTTCCGCTCTGGCCATCACGCTTGTCATGATAGTCGGCTTCTTCGACGACCGCCGTCACATCAGCGCAACCAAGAGACTGGTGGCTGACATTATTGTATTTTCCGGCCTTTTATGGGCTGTCCCGGCACTCAGGTTTTCACACCTGTCGTTTCAATCGCTTGGCTTGCACCTTGATCTTGATCCGTTCGGTTTCCCTGCAGCGCTGGTCTGTTTGGTTGGTCTGAAGAATGCAGTGAACATGGCCGATGGCCGAAATGGCCTGGTTTTGGGCCTCGGCATACTATGGAACAGCTTTTTCCTGTTCCACGCGCCTCCGCACACTCTCCCTGTCCTGATGAGCGTGACAGGAATTTTCGTTATCTTGTTTATCCTGAATGTACGGGGCCGCCTTTTTCTGGGCGACTGTGGTTCGTACGGGATCGGCAGCTTCTTCGGGATTCTCGCACTGGCACTGCACAATGACCCCGCTGGCTCCATGCGCTCGGCCGAAGGTGTGTTGCTTTTCATGATTCCGGTCATCGATACCTTGCGATTGATGGCAAGCCGCCTTGTTTCGGGCCGTTCGCCGCTTTCACCTGATCGTCGCCATCTGCACCACCTCCTTGATGCAGCATTTGGATGGAGGACCGGGTGGACTATCTACATGATCGCCGTAGCCGCGCCGCTTCTTGTCTATCAATTCATACCTGGCGCAGGCTACAAGATCATCTTGATCACTCTGATTACTTATTCGGCTCTTGTCCAAATTTCAGACAATTGGCCTGAGCGGCGCATACGCCACAAAGCCGGACCTTCCAGAAAATCGACTTCAAAATCGCCCGGCGCATGAACAACGCCCCCGCAAATCCGGATTGTAGTCAACGGGACTGCGAAGATGGCTTTGTGCGAACTCCGGGCAAAAATGCACTTGTGATTTCAACTTTGACATATTGATAAAAATGACGGGTTTGCAAAATGCGAATAAGAATCCCTGCCCTGATCCTCGCCTGTCTAGGTCTGCCATATGTCCAGACAACCTCGTTTGCGCAATCGCAGGTCTATCGCCATATTTTCAACGTTTATGCATCAGGGTCACAAGACGATGATCGTGTCATTGAACTGACATCATCAAAAATCACACATCTTGAACGCTGCGGCGTTGCTGCGATCAGTGACCACACGTACCGCTATCAAGGTATGGCTGAAAACATGATTGTCACGATTTCGGGGCCTCATGCCACTCTGGCATTGGCAAGAGCCGAACTGTTGAAAGCCAAGGCTTGCGGTGTAGAGGGTTACACCAAGCGCGCAACATTCATGGGGGGTGAGTAACAGTTCGGGCGAAGCCGCACCGGTCGTTCACGCCATCGCACTTAATGCTTGCTCAACTGACGATAAACGCCTGCCTTGGCACATGGGTAATCCGGCATGCCAGATCAGCCTCGCCCGATGCTACAATGTGGCGGTCTGCCTTTTCGGACAAGCCCGTGGTAAAAACCACATTGCGCAAATACATGACGCCTACGAGCGGTCGCGTCAGGGTTTCCATTCAAGGAAACGCGCCAGCAGGGCAAGTCCATAGGACTGGCTCTTTTCCGGATGGAACTGCACGCCGAGGATATTGTCGCGCGTCACGGCAGCCACGATCCCGCCCCCGTGATCGCTCATTGCCGCAATGCTGGCGCCTTGTTCGGGCACGAAGTGGTAGGAGTGCAGGAAGTACGCCTCGCCTGCCTCGATCAGTTCAGCCCCGCCATGGTGCCGCATGGGTGCCACATCGTTCCAGCCCATGTGCGGTACCTTGATCGTGGTGTCTGCCGGTTCGATCACGCGCACTTCGCCGGCGATCCAGCCAAGGCCATTGGTGACGC
>CAZSTP010000110.1:0-8740 GCA_964609325.1 uncultured Novosphingobium sp.
ACCCAGAAGACCGTCGTGACCGGCGTTGAAATGTTCCGCAAGCTGCTCGATCAGGGTGAAGCTGGCGATAACGTTGGTGCGCTCGTTCGCGGTATCAAGCGTGAAGACGTCGAGCGCGGCCAGGTGCTGTGCAAGCCCGGTTCGGTCACGCCGCACACCGAGTTCTCGGCCGAAGTCTACGTGCTGTCGAAGGACGAAGGCGGCCGTCACACGCCATTCTTCGCCAACTACCGCCCGCAGTTCTACTTCCGCACGACCGACGTCACCGGTGAAGTTGTTCTGCCAGAAGGCACCGAGATGGTTATGCCTGGCGACAACGTCGCAATCGGCGTCAAGCTGATCGCTCCGATCGCGATGGACCCGGGTCTTCGCTTCGCAATTCGCGAAGGTGGCCGTACCGTCGGTTCTGGGGTTGTCAGCACCATCACGAAGTAATATAGGCCGCGCTCCGGCGGGGAGAATCACTCTCCCCGCCGGACGGTTTTTTGCTTCTGATCGCTTAATTGGCACTCGTGCCAAATGTCAGGCGGCCCGCTCTCCCCGAGCTTCATAACTGGGGTAGGGGTAGAGGGTAGGTCGACTGGCTTTTTTGTTTTGCTCTTTCGCATCGGTTAACGGACATGGACGCCCAGAATATCCGCATTCGCCTTAAGGCCTTTGATCATCGTGTGCTCGACCAGGCCACTGGAGAAATTGCTGATACAGCACGCCGCACCGGCGCGCTGATCCGGGGACCGATCCCGTTGCCAACGCGCATTGAAAAGTTCACGGTTAACCGTGGCCCTCACATCGACAAGAAGTCGCGTGAGCAGTTTGAAGTCCGCACCTACAAGCGCCTTCTCGACATTGTGCAGCCAAACGCTGCCACGGTCGATGCGCTGATGAAGCTGGACCTCGCCGCTGGCGTCAATGTCGAAATCAAGCTCGCTTAATGCGGTTTGAAGGTGCCCCTGCCATGGTAGGGGAGCATCCGGTCGGATCGTCCGCAACGGTCCAAAGTTTCTGGTCGGAATATTCCGGCTAAGACCTTTACTCCGGTAAAGGGCCAGAGTTTCCGGGGTAACAAAAGCTCCGTTGACAATGGGATACCTCCGGCGCCTTGACCGTCCTGTTTAGTCAGGGTGGTCACACAGCCGGGCAAGCGTCCCCCGATTGTTTCTGTTTCAGCAGGGACATTCAGCCCGGTCGGGGGCGCGCTTCACATACGGGCTGAACATGCATGTCGGAATGGGTCTGGCATGCCTCTGTGAGGAGTATGGATCATGCGCACCGGCGTGATCGCGAAGAAAGTCGGGATGACCCGAATTTTTCAGGAAGATGGTCGGCACGTGCCGGTCACCGTCCTTTCGCTAGAAAATTGCCAGGTGGTTTCGGTTCGCACTGCGGAGACGGACGGCTACGTCGCTCTCCAGCTCGGTGCTGGCCAAGCCAAGCAAAAGAATGTTGCCAAGCCGCAGCGTGAGCACTTCGCCAAGGCGCAAGTGCCGCTGAAGATGGAAGTTGCCGAATTTCGTGTTGCAGATGATGCGACCGTTGAAGTCGGTTCGACCATCGCCGCTTCGCACTTCGTTCCCGGCCAGATGGTCGACGTTTCGGGCAACACGCAGGGCAAGGGCTTTGCGGGCGGTATGAAGCGTTGGGGTTTCGGCGGTATGCGTGCAACGCACGGCGTATCGATTTCGCACCGTGCACTCGGTTCGACTGGCCAACGCCAGGATCCGGGCCGCGTCTTCAAGAACAAGAAGATGGCCGGTCACATGGGCGACAAGCAGCGCACCCAGCAGAACCTCGAAGTCGTCCGTGTTGACGATGAGCGCGGCCTGATCTTCGTAAAGGGCTCTGTCCCCGGTTCGAAGAATGGCTGGCTGCTCGTCCGCGACGCCGTGAAGGTTTCGCGTCACGCTGATGCACCTTATCCCGCCGGCCTCAAGCAGGCTGCCAACAGCAACGAATCGGCTGCTGCCGACACTCCCGCCGATACCGGCGCGGCTGTCGACACCGCCGAAGGCCAGGAGGGCTAAGTCGTGAAAGTTCAAGTCCTCAATCTGGACGGAAGCGCCGGTAATGGCGAAGTGGAACTCGCAGATGACGTGTTCGGCCTTGAGCCGCGCGCCGACATTCTGCACCGCGTCGTAACCTGGCAGCTTGAAAACCGTCGCGGCATTGCCCGCAAGGCGCGTGAGCGTTCTGACGTCGCCCGCACCGGCAAGAAGTTCGGTCGCCAAAAGGGCGGCGGTACGGCTCGTCACGGCGATCGCAAAGCTCCGATCTTCATCGGCGGCGGCAAGGCCCACGGTCCCCGCGTCCGTGAATTCGATGTTTCGCTGAACAAGAAGGTTCGTGCTCTCGGTCTGAAGATGGCTCTGTCATCGAAGGCTAAGGCTGGTCTGGTCATCGTCGATAACCTCGACGTTGAAGCCAAGACCAAGGCGCTTGTCGGACAGCTCGCAAAGGCAAACTTCGGCAAGAAGGTCCTCGTGATCGATGGCGAAGCGGTGAACGACAACTTCGCCAAGGCTGCGCGCAACATCATCGGCGTAAACGTCCTGCCCGCAATCGGCGCGAACGTTTACGACATCCTGAAGCATGACACCCTGGTGCTGACGCGCTCGGCTGTCGAAAAGCTGGAGGCGCGCTTCAATGGCTAAGGAAGCAATCGACACGCGTCACTATGACGTGATTGTGGCTCCCCACATCACCGAAAAAGCGACGCTGCTCAGCGAGCACAACGCCGTGGTCTTCAAGGTTGCCGACAAGGCAACCAAGCCGGAGATCAAGGCAGCGGTTGAAGCCCTGTTTGATGTCAAGGTCACGAAAGTGAACACCTTGAATCAAGACGGCAAGACCAAGCGCTGGAAGGGCAAGCCCTACAAGCGTTCTGATTTCAAGAAGGCTGTCGTGACTCTGGCCCCAGGCCAGTCGATCGACGTCACCAGCGGTATTTGAGGCGCGCACCATGGCACTCAAGAACTATAATCCGACCAGCCCCGCACGCCGCGGCCTTATCCTCGTCGACAAATCGTCGCTGTGGAAGGGCAAGCCGCTCAAGGCGCTGACCCAGGGCAAGAACAAGACCGGCGGCCGCAACAACAAGGGTCATGTGACCTCGCGCGGCATCGCAGGTGGCCACAAGCAGACCTACCGCTTTATCGACTTCAAGCGTCGCAAGTGGGACATGCCGGCCACCGTCGAGCGTCTGGAATATGACCCTAACCGCACGGCTTTCATCGCTCTCGTCAAGTATGAAGACGGTGAACAGACCTACATCATCGCTCCGCAGCGTCTTGCCGTTGGTGACACCATTGTCGCCGGTGAAAAGACCGACGTGAAGCCTGGCAACGCCATGCTTCTGTCGCAAATGCCGGTCGGCACGATCATCCACAATGTGGAGATGAAGCCGGGCAAGGGTGGCCAGATCGCCCGTTCGGCAGGGACTTATGTCCAGCTCGTCGGTCGTGACCGCGGCATGGTCATTGTTCGCCTGAACTCGGGTGAACAGCGTTACCTGCGCGGCGATTGCATGGGCACGGTTGGTGCAGTGTCGAACCCCGACAATGCCAACCAGAACCTTGCAAAGGCTGGGCGCAACCGCTGGAAGGGCATCCGCCCGCTGACCCGCGGTGTTGCCAAGAACCCTGTCGATCACCCGCACGGTGGTGGTGAAGGCCGTACCTCCGGTGGCCGTCATCCGGTTACACCATGGGGTAAGCCAACCAAGGGCGCTCGTACCCGTCACAACAAGTCGACGGATAAGATGATCATCCGTTCGCGTCACGCGAAGAAGAAGAGGTAACACCCCATGGCACGTTCCATCTGGAAGGGCCCCTTCGTCGACCTGCACCTCCTGAAGAAGGCGGAAGTCGCTCAGGACACAGGCTCTCGCGCTGGCCCGATCAAGACATGGTCGCGTCGTTCGACCATTCTGCCGCAGTTCGTTGGACTGACGTTCAACGTATATAACGGTCACAAGTTCATCCCCGTTTCCGTCTCGGAAGAGATGGTCGGCCACAAGCTTGGTGAATTTGCGCCCACGCGCACCTTCCCGGGCCACGCCGCAGACAAGAAGGGCAAGCGCTAATGAGCAAGCCTGCAGCTCCACGCCGCGTTGCTGACAACGAAGCGCTGGCAGTCGGTACCACAATCCGTGGTTCGGCCCAGAAGCTCAATCTCGTTGCTGCGCTGATCCGTGGCAAGTCCGCTGAAGAAGCCATGAATATCCTCGCCTTTTCGACAAAGGGCATGGCCGTTGATGCGCGCAAGGTCCTCGCTTCGGCGATTGCCAATGCGGAGAACAACCATAACCTCGACGTTGACGCGTTGTTCGTGGCGGAAGCCTCGGTCGGCAAGTCGGTGACGATGAAGCGCTTCCACACCCGTGGTCGCGGCAAGTCGACACGCATCCTGAAGCCGTTTTCGCGGCTCCGGATTGTCGTTCGCGAAGCAACCGAAGAAGGGGAGGCCTGATTATGGGTCATAAGTCTAACCCCATTGGTCTGCGCCTGCAGATCAACCGTACCTGGGACAGCCGCTGGTACGCCGAAGGCCGCAACTATGCGCAGATGCTCAAGGAAGATCTGGCGATCCGCAAGTTCGTCTTCGATACACTGCCGCAGGCAGCCGTTTCGAAGGTCGTGATCGAGCGTCCTGCCAAGCTTTGCCGCGTGTCGATCTATGCCGCCCGTCCGGGTGTCATCATCGGCAAGAAGGGCGCTGACATCGAAAAGCTTCGCTCGAAGCTTGCCGCGATGACCGGCAGCGACGTCAAGCTGAACATCGTTGAAATCCGCAAGCCGGAAATCGACAGCAAGCTCGTCGCACAGGGCATTGCCGATCAGTTGATCCGCCGCGTTGCTTTCCGTCGCGCCATGAAGCGGGCGGTTCAGTCGGCGCTGCGTCTTGGCGCAGAAGGCATCAAGATCACCTGTGGTGGCCGTCTTGGTGGCGCAGAAATCGCCCGCGTTGAATGGTATCGCGAAGGTCGGGTTCCGCTGCACACGTTGCGCGCGAACATCGACTATGCAGAAGCCGAAGCGCTCACCGCCTATGGCATCATCGGAATCAAGACCTGGATCTTCAAAGGTGAGATCCTCGGTCATGATCCGATGGCGCAGGACCGACTGATGCTGGAAGCGCAGACTTCCGGCGTCCGTCCGGCACGCTGAGCCTCGAGGGTAGAGAAGCACCATGCTGCAACCGAAGAAGACCAAGTTCCGCAAGACCTTCAAGGGCCGTATTCACGGTCTGGCCAAGGGCGGCACGGACCTGAACTTCGGCTCCTATGGCCTTAAGGCTATGGAGCCAGAGCGCATCACCGCACGCCAGATTGAAGCGGCCCGCCGCGCGATCACCCGCCACATTCGCCGTCAGGGCCGTCTGTGGATTCGCGTGTTCCCAGACGTGCCAGTGTCGAAGAAGCCTGCCGAAGTCCGTCAGGGTAAGGGCAAGGGTTCGATCGAATACTGGGCAGCCCGCGTAAAGCCAGGCCGCATCCTGTTCGAACTGGATGGCGTTCCGGGCCCGCTCGCTGCCGAGGCATTCAGCCGCGCTGCGATGAAACTGCCGATCAAGACGAAGGTTGTCGCCCGCCTGGGTGATACTTCGCACCTTGGTGGCGAGTAAGGAGGGAAGATAATGGCCAAGTTCGAAGACCTTCGCGTCAAGAGCGACGACCAGCTTTCTGCTGATCTCGCCGAGCTGAAGCGCGAGCAGTTCAACCTGCGTTTTCAGGGCGCGACAAACCAGCTTGAGCGCCCTGCGCGCATCAAGGAAGTTCGTCGCGATATCGCCCGCATCAAGACGCTGCAGACTGAGCGTACTCAGTCGGCCAAGGCGTAAGGAAGCAGATATGCCAAAGCGTATTTTGATCGGGACCGTTGTTTCCGACAAGACCGACAAGACCGTGGTCGTGAAAGTTGAGCGTAAGGTGAAGCACCCGTTGTACGGGAAAATCATCCGTCGTTCGAAAAAGTATCACGCTCACGACGAGACGAATGTGTTCAAGATCGGTGAGACCGTGCGCATCGAAGAGACCGCGCCGATCTCCAAGCTGAAGACGTGGAAGGTCATCGACCGCGTCCAGGCCGGCAAGGGCACCGCTGTCGAAGCGGACGTCTGACGAATTTCGGGTTGCAGTACGGCGCTAGTCGTGCTTCGGCCCGGGCGACAGTTTTGGAACTGCCGGACTGGTTCCGGCAAGCCAGTGAGAAGGAACCGGATCAATGATCCAGATGCAATCCAATCTCGACGTCGCGGACAACAGCGGCGCTAAGCGCGTCCAGTGCATCAAGGTACTGGGTGGCTCTAAGCGTCGGTTCGCGAGCGTTGGCGACGTCATTGTGGTGTCGGTTAAAGAAGCGCAACCGCGCGCTCGCGTCAAAAAGGGCGACGTTCATCGCGCCGTGATCGTGCGTACCGCCAAGGACGTACGTCGCGCTGACGGTAGCGTTATCCGTTTTGACGGCAATGCTGCTGTACTCGTCGGCAAGAATGAAGAGCCGATCGGTACGCGAATCTTCGGCCCAGTGGTTCGCGAACTCCGCGCCAAGGGCTTCATGAAGATCATCAGCCTTGCGCCGGAGGTGCTGTAATGGCCGCTGCTAAGATCAAGAAAGGCGATACCGTCGTCATTCGTTCGGGCAAGGACAAGGGCCGTTCAGGCACTGTGCTCCAGGTCCTTCCGAAGGATGAAAAGGTAGTCGTCGGCGGCATCAACATTGCTGCCCGTCACCGCAAGCCAAGCCAGCAGAACCCACAGGGCGGTATTGATCGCTTTGAAGCTCCGCTGCACATCTCCAAGGTTTCGGTTGCAGACAAGGATGGCAAGCCCACCCGCGTCCGCTTTGAAATCAAGGACGGCAAGAAGGTCCGTGTGGCCGTGAAGTCCGGGGAGGCCATCGATGGCTGATCAGTACACTCCGCGTATGCGGACCAAGTTTGACACTGAAATCGCTGCGGCGATGCAGGCCAAGTTTGGTTACAAGAATGTGATGGAAATCCCGCGCATCGAAAAGATCACGCTCAACATGGGTGTGGGCGAGGCGAGCCAGGACAAGAAGAAGGTCACAACCGCAGCTGCCGAAATGGAGCTGATTGCTGGCCAGAAGCCCGTCATCACCAAGGCCAAGAAGTCGATCGCCCAGTTCAAGCTGCGCGAAGGCATGCCGATCGGTTGCAAGGTGACCTTGCGTCGTGAGCGTATGTACGAATTCCTTGACCGCCTTATCACCATCGCAATGCCCCGCATCCGCGACTTTCGTGGTCTGAACCCGAAGTCGTTCGATGGTCGTGGCAACTATGCGATGGGTCTGAAAGAGCAGATCATCTTTCCAGAGATCAGCTACGACCAGATCGAGAAGGTGCGTGGCATGGACATCATCGTCACCACCACCGCGAAGACTGACGACGAAGCACGTGAATTGCTCCGCCTGTTCGGTTTCCCGTTCCCGCTGGAAGCTGCTGAAGAGCAGCAGGCCGCGTGATCCTGATTTGAAGAAGAGAGCTTAAGTCCATGGCGAAACTGAGTTCCATCAATAAGAATGAGCGTCGCAAGAAGCTCGTCGTAAAGTATGCGGCGAAGTATGCAGCGCTCAAGGCTGTTGCTGACGACCAGAACCTCGATGAAACCGAGCGTCTGATCGCGCGCCTCAAGATGGCCGAGATTCCCCGCAACGCAAACCCGACCCGGGTTCGCAACCGTTGCGCAACGACTGGTCGCCCGCGCGGCTACTATCGCAAGTTCGGCCTTTGCCGGATCGAGCTGCGGGACAAAGGCAACAAGGGCCTTATCCCCGGCCTGACCAAGTCGAGCTGGTAAGGACATCCGATGGCAATGACCGATCCTTTGGGTGACATGCTCACCCGCATCCGCAACGGCCAGCAGGCGAAGAAAGACTCCGTCCTTTCGCCCGCTTCCAAGTTGCGCGCACACGTTCTCGAAGTCCTTCAGCGTGAAGGTTACATTCGCGGTTTCTCGGAAGACGCCACCGGCGCCCATCCGCAGCTGCGTATCGAGCTCAAGTATTTCGAAGGCCAGCCTGCGATCAAGCATGTTGCCCGTGTTTCGAAGCCTGGCCGCCGCGTTTACTCGGGTTCGAAAGAACTCCCGGTGATCCGCAACGGCCTGGGCATCACCATCGTCTCGACGCCACGCGGCGTGCTCTCGGATGCCGAAGCACGTGCAGCCAACGTCGGTGGCGAAGTGCTCGCGGAGGTCTTCTGATGAGCCGCATCGGCAAAAAGCCGGTGACGATCCCTAGCGGCGTCACCGCTGATATCGCCAATGGCGTGTTGTCCGTGAAGGGGCCTAAGGGCTCCCTCTCGCTCACGTTGCGCGATGAAATCAGCTACACCCTCGAGGCTGACACGATCACCGTGAAGCCGGCGAACGCGACCAAAGCTGCGCGTGCCTTCTGGGGCATGCAGCGTACTCTGGTTGACAACCTCGTGACTGGCGTCACGCAGGGCTATACCAAGGTTCTTGAAATCACCGGTGTTGGTTATCGTGCCAACTCGCAGGGCAAGAACCTGAAGCTTCAGCTCGGCTACAGCCACGACGTTGATTTCGTCATTCCGGAAGGAATCGAGATTAAGACCCCGGACAACACCACGGTGGAAATCTCGGGTATCGACAAGCAGAAGGTCGGCCAAGTTGCCGCCGAAATCCGTCGCTGGCGCAAGCCCGAGCCGTACAAGGGCAAGGGTATCAAGTACCGTGGCGAGTTTGTCTTCCGCAAGGAAGGGA
>CAZSTP010000111.1:0-8723 GCA_964609325.1 uncultured Novosphingobium sp.
TCGGTCGACAATTACCTCGACTTCCGCCTTTCACCGGAATGCACGATCCGCTGATCGGGCGGCGTTAACGCCACAGGTTCCGGACGGTTGTTCCCCAGCTTTCCGCCTGCGCCCTTTTGTTTAGGGGCGCAGGTTGCTAAGCCTGTCTGGCCATGGCGATTACCACAGACAACGAACCCGATCCGTTTGACGCTATTGTTGATGCGCCATTCGATTCCGCGCTTTCCGAGCGCTATCTTGTTTATGCGATGTCGACGATCACGGCGCGCTCGCTGCCCGATCTGCGCGATGGACTGAAGCCCGTCCACCGCCGCCTGTTGTGGGCGATGCGCCAGTTGAAGCTGGACGCAACAGGCGCCTACAAGAAATCGGCGCGCGTGGTGGGCGATGTGATCGGCAAGTATCACCCGCACGGCGATGCCAGCGTTTATGATGCAATGGTGCGTTTGGCGCAGGATTTTGCGCTGCGCTATCCCTTGGTCGAGGGCCAGGGCAACTTCGGCAACATCGATGGCGATAACGCGGCGGCCTATCGCTACACCGAAGCGCGGCTGACCAGGACCGCGATGCGCCTGATGGCGGGTCTGGAAGACGGCACGGTCGATTTCCAGCCGACGTACAATGGCGAAGAGGAAGAGCCGGAGATTTTCCCGGGCCTGTTCCCGAACCTTCTGGCCAATGGCTCCAGCGGCATCGCCGTGGGCATGGCGACCAATATCCCGAGCCATAACGTGGCCGAGATTGTCGATGCCACGCTGCTGCTGATTGATAATCCGGCGGTGGAACACGCACAATTGATGGAAGTGTTCCACGGGCCCGATCTGCCAACCGGCGGCGTGGTGGTGGACAGTCCCGCCACGATTTCGGCGGCCTATGCCAGCGGGCGCGGGGCGATCCGCGTGCGCGGGCGCTTTTCAACAGGCCGCGATGCAGACGGCAATTGGGAAGAGACGGGGATTGAAAAGCTGGGCGGCGGCCAGTGGCAACTGGTCATTTCCGAAATCCCCTATCAGGTGCAGAAGAGCAAGCTGATCGAGCAAATAGCGCAGCTGATCGCCGACAAGAAACTGCCGATCCTTGAAGATGTGCGCGATGAATCGGACGAACAGATCCGGCTGGTGCTCGTGCCCAAGAGCCGCAATATCGATCCCGATCTGCTCAAGGAATCGCTGTTCCGGCTGACCGATCTGGAAAACCGGTTCGGGTTGAACCTCAATGTGCTCGATGCGCGGCGCACGCCCGGCGTGCTGGGCCTGAAGCTGCTGTTGCAGGAATGGGTGATTTCCCAGATCGACATTCTGCTGCGCCGTTCGCGGCACCGGCTGGAAAAGATCGCCAGCCGTCTGGAACTGGTCGGCGGCTATATCATCGCCTACCTCAACCTTGACCGGATCATTGAAATCATCCGCACCGAGGATGAGCCCAAGCCGATCATGATGGCCGAGTTCGAGCTGACCGACCGTCAGGCCGAAGCCATCCTCAACATGCGGCTGCGGTCCTTGCGCAAGCTTGAGGAAATGGAACTGCGCAAGGAGCAGGCCGATCTGCTGGCCGAGCAGGAAGAGCTGCAAAAGCTGCTCGATGATCCCAAGCTTCAGAAAAAGCGTCTCAAGCGCGATCTGAATGCGCTGCGCAAGGAATATGGGCCGGACACGCCGTTGGGCCGCCGCCGCACAACCATTGCCGAAGCCGCGCCGACGCGCGAATTCAGCATGGACGCGATGATCGAAAAGGAGCCGGTGACGGTGATCCTGTCGGCCAAGGGCTGGATCAAGGCAGCCAAGGGGCATTTGCCGCTTGATGGCGATTTCAAGTTCAAGGAAGGCGATGGCCCCGCCTTTGCCTTCCACTGCCAGACCACGGACAAGCTGCTGGTGGCAGTAGACAACGGACGGTTCTATACGCTGGGCGCGGATAAACTGCCCGGCGCGCGCGGCTTTGGCGAACCGATCCGCACGATGGTGGATATCGATCCAGAAGCGCACATCATGGCCGTGGTGATCTATAAACCCAAAGGCCAATTGCTGCTGGCGGCCAATACCGGACGCGGCTTTGCGGCTGAAATGGATGAACTGCTCGCCGAAACGCGCAAAGGGCGCGGCGTGGTATCAACCAAGCCCGGCGTGAAACTGGCCGTGGTGCGCGAAATCGCCGCCGAGCACGATCACGTCGCCGTCATCGGCGACAACCGCAAACTGGTGGTGTTCGGCCTGTCCGAAGTGCCGATCCTCGCCAAAGGGCAGGGCGTGACGCTGCAACGCTACAAAGACGGCGGCATGGCCGATGTGATCACGCTGAAGCTGGAAGACGGCCTGTCGTGGGCGATGGGCGGCGATTCCGGCCGCACCCGGATCGAGAAGGACCTGCTGCCGTGGAAGGTCGCGCGCGGCGCTGCAGGTCGCTTGCCGCCGAACGGGTTCCCGCGGGATAACAAGTTCTGAGGGGTGTTCGCTCTTGCATGAGGGCGCGGGCTCGGTAGACGGTCGCTCTTGAACAGGAGAGCATCATGGAACGCCCACGTTATTCGCTTGATGGCCGCATTGCCTTGATTACCGGCGCATCGTCGGGCCTTGGGGCGCATTTTGCGCGGCTCTATGCGGCGGCGGGCGCGGCGGTCATTATCGGCGCGCGGCGGGTTGAGCGCGTGAGCGCGTTGGCTGACGAGATCAACGGTGCGGGCGGCAAGGCGCTGGCTGTGGCGCTGGACGTGACCGATGAGGCATCGATCATCGCGGCGTTTGATGCAGCCGAAGCGGCGATTGGCGTGCCCGATGTGGTTCTGGCCAATGCCGGGGTGGTGGATGCCGCCCGCTCTATCGATATATCGGCTGATGCAATGCGCCAGGTTGTCGATACCAATTTCAACGGGGTGTATCTGACCGCTCGCGAAGGCGCACGCCGGATGATTGCGGCGGGATCAAAGCAGAGCGAGCGGGGCCGGATCATCCTGACCGGATCGATCACCGCGCAGATGACCGCCACCGGCGATGCCGCCTATGCCGCCACGAAGCTGGCGGTGCAGCATCTGGGCCGCCAGTTTGCGCGCGAATGGGCGCGGTTGGGGATCAACGTCAACGTGATCCAGCCCGGCTATATCCGCACCGAAATTGATGGCGAATGGTTTGATAGTCCCGGCGGCCAAGCGCAAATCGCATCATGGCCGCGCAAGCGCCTGACCGAGGTTTCGGCGCTGGACGATATGGTGCTGTTCTTTGGGTCGGATGCTTCGCGGCAGGTGACGGGGACGTTCATTTCGCTGGATGACGGTCAGTCGTTGTAAGCGGCTACTCCTTTGGTAGGCCTGCCAACAAATCCGGCGTCAAAACCTGCGGCAATTGGCGCGCATCGCCGCCTGCGGGATACCACAAATAGAGCGGGACACCTGCAACACCTTGGGCGGTGAGGAATTTGGTGATGGCCGGATCGCGGCGGGTCCAATCGCCCACCAGCACCACGACGCTTGCTTTTTCAAAGGCCTCGCGGGTGGATTCGCGTTCGATCGAGGTGCCTTCGTTGACTTTGCACGAGAGGCACCAATCGGCGGTGAAATAGGCGAAGACGGGTTTTCCGTTTTTGCGCGCCTGCGCCAAGGCGGCTTCGCTGAAGGGTTTGGCGGCAAGTAGTCCGCCGCTTTCGCCCGCGCCAGCGGCGGCGAGGCGCGGCGTTCCGGCGAAGGCCACGGCGGCAAGCACGAGGCTGGCAGGCGCGACCCAGCGGGCGACGGCGCGGCCACGGCGTTGGCCTTGCCCCGCAAAAGCCAGCACAACGACGAAAGCGGTGGAGAGCGCGACGGCGGCGGCGGCAAATGTCTCGCCACCCAAGCGCCATGCCAGCCAGCCCAGCGCCAGCGCGGTCAGCGCCATCGGCACGGCCATGATCCGGCGGAAGCGGTCCATCCACGCGCCGGGCTTTGGCAGCAGGCGGCGTAGCGCGGGAATGAAGCCCAAAAGCAGGAACGGCAGCGCAAGGCCGAGGCCCAAGGCGGCGAATACGCCCAGCGAGGCCCACCACGGCAGAACCAGCGCCGCGCCCATCGCGGCGGCCATGAACGGGCCGGTGCAAGGTGTGGCAACGAAAGCGGCAAGCAGGCCGGTGGCAAAGGCGCCAGATGATCCCGCGCCACGCTCGATCGAAAGGCCGGGCAGTTCGAACAGGCCAGCAAAGTTGGCGGTAATGGCGACGGCGAGCAGGAGGAGGACCGCGACGACGCCGGGTTCCTGCAACTGGAACGCCCAGCCGACTTGCTCTCCGCCCGCGCGCAGGGCGAGCATTACGCCGCCCAGTGCAAGGCATGCGAGGACCACGCCGCCGGTATAGGCAAGGCCCTCGGCTTTGGCGTTGTGCGAATTGCCGCGTGCGAGGGCCAGCGCCTTGAGGCTGAGGATCGGGAAGACGCAGGGCATGACGTTCAGGACCAGCCCGCCCAGGAACGCGCCGATCAGCGCAAGGCCGAGGACCGAGGCGGAAAAGGCCGCGCCGCCCACTTCATCGCCGCCACCGGGCACGCTGCCGGGGGCGGTGGTGAAGGCAATGCCGCCTGCATCCTTGCCCATCGCGAGCACGCCTTCGACTTTGGCCGGAGTGGCCGAACCTTGGCCCAGCGGGACTTCGACGACCAGCGTATCGCCATTGCGGAAAAAGCGCTGGGGGGCGGCGTAATCGGCAAGGCGTTCGGTCGAGAGGAACAGGTGCGGGGCCTCAAGCGGCGCACTGGCGGGGAAAGGCAGGGCGATGCGCAGAGTTTTGGGTCCGAGCGCAAATGTGCCGGTGCGGTCCAGCGGAGCGGGGAGGGCAGCGCGCCAGCTTTCGAACCGCGCGTCCTTTGAACCTGCCCCGATGGTGACGGTGCCAGAAAGATCGGCACGTTCGGGCACGCAGATCACATCGGTGCAGACCAGCCATTGCGCCTTTACCGTGATCGGCAGCAGCGTGCCGGGGCGGGCATTGGCGGGGACTTTGAGCGGGACGAGCACGGCATAATCGTGTTCGTAGATATGATTCATCAACCCTTGAATGAGCAGGGTTTGCGGCACGGGAAACTGCATCGCGCCCGCACTGGCACCGGCAGGCAGGGTCCAATCGAGTGACAGGCCATAGCCCGCATCGCCGGGGTTGGACCAATAGCCGTGCCAGCCTGTCTCCGGCTGCATCAGCAGCGCGAGTGTGACCGTTTCCCCCGGTGCGACCGGACCTTCTGTCAGCAGCGAGGCGCGCATGTGATTGGGGGCGGCGCGGGCAGGAATGATCGCAAGGCTGAGCGAAAGCCACAAGGCCGTCACAAACATCGCTATAGTGCGCAGTGTCGGCGAGAAGGGCATCGGTTTCCACCAAAAGCCCCTTGAACCGGAACGCCGCCGGGGCCATGCGTAACGCTCTGGCAGCGTCCTACGATTGGCCCCGGCCCAAGTCCAGTCTGCGTGCCCGATGGAGTATGTCCTGCGTGAAAAACTTTGCCCGCAAAGCCGCCGTGTTGCTTGCCGCTGTTGCCCTTCCCGTGGTGCCCGCCATGGCGCAGGAAGCCGCCCAGGCGGTTTCGCAGACCGTGCCCGCCAACGCCCCGCGTCTGGTAGTGGCCATCGCGATTGACCAGTTCTCGTCCGATATCTTTGCGCAATATCGCCAGCGCTTTACCGGCGGCTTTGCGCGGTTGACGAGCGGCGCGGTGTTTCCGGCAGGCTATCAAAGCCACGCGGCGACCGAAACCTGCCCCGGCCATTCGACGATCCTGACCGGCAACCGTCCTGCGCACACCGGGATCATCGCCAATTCGTGGATCGACCAGTCGGTAACCGTGGGGCCAAAAGTGGTCTATTGCGCCGAGGATGTTTCCAAGTGGACCGCCGGATCGCGCGATTACGTGGCCTCTGTCAAAAACCTGCTCGTGCCCACGCTGGGCGATCTGCTGAAGCGGGCCAATCCGGCTGCGCGCAACATCGCGGTTTCGGGCAAGGATCGCGGCGCGCTGATGATGGGCGGGCACGATATCGATCAGGTGTACTGGTGGAAGGGCAAGGGGTTCACCACGCTGGAAGGCCGCACCTTGGGTGCGACCGCCGTGGCGCAGAACGCCGCAATCACCGCAACTTTGGCCAAGGGCGCGCCTGCCTTTGCGCTGCCGGCATGGTGCGCGCGCAATGATCGCGCGGTTCAGGCAGGCACTGCCACCGTCGGCACAGGGCGCTTTGCATTGAAGGCGGGCGAAGCCGATGCTTTCCGCGTTTCGCCACGGCTGGACCGTGCCACGCTCGATCTGGCGGTAAAGCTGGTCGACGAGGAGAAGCTGGGCAAGGACGGCGTGCCCGATGTGCTGTCGGTCAGCCTTTCTGCCACCGACTATGTCGGCCATGCCACCGGCACCGAGGGCGCAGAAATGTGCATCCAGTTGACGCAGCTTGATCTGGCGCTGGGCGATTTCTTCGCGAGCCTTGACCAGCGCGGCATCGATTACGCGGTGGTGCTCACCGCCGACCACGGCGGGTTCGATCTGCCCGAGCGTTTGCATGAGCAAGCGCTGGAGGTATCGGCGCGGGTGAGCGCGGATGTATCGCCCGAGGCGCTTTCGGCGACTTTGGGCAAGCGTTACGGGCTTGAGGCCAAGGGCCTGATCCTGTCTGACGGGCCATCGGGCGATTATTGGGTGCGTACCGATGTCGCTCCCGGCCTTAAGGGCAAGATCGTGGACGATGCCAAGGCCTTGCTCGAAGCCAACGGCCAGGTTGAAGTCGTGCTGACCGCTGCCGAGATTGCCGCAACGCCCGCGTCAGGGCGTTCGCCCGAAGTGTGGACGATGGCGGAGCGTGCTGCGGCATCGTATAATCCGCTGCATTCGGGCGATTTCGTGGTGTTCCTGAAGCGCGGCGTGGTGCCGATTCCGGCCCCGCGCGCAGGCTATGTGGCAACCCACGGCAGCCCGTGGGACTATGATCGCCGCGTGCCGATCCTGTTCTGGCGCAAGGGCCTGACCGGATTTGAACAGCCAAGTGCTGTGGAAACGGTGGACATCGCGCCCAGCCTTGCCGCATTGGTGGGACTGAAAGTGCCCGAAGGTTCGTTTGACGGACGCTGCCTTGATCTGGATGGTGGCGCGGGCAATACCTGTGGAGCGGCCAAATGAATGAAGCACATGCTGACGTTGTGATCCTGGGCGGTGGCCTCGTCGGCATGACTTTGGCGATCGGTCTGGCGAAAGCCGGGATCAGCAGCCATGTGGTGGACAATTCAGACCCTGCGGCGCAGACCGCCGAGGGGTTTGATGGCCGCGCTTCGGCGATTTCAACCGCCAGCTGGAACTTGTACGAACACCTTGGCATGGCCGAGGCGCTGGCTCCGCTCGGCTGTCCGATTGCGTCAATCGCGGTGACCGATGCGATGAAGCCGGGACGGATCGATTTCCAGCCCGGTGAAGGCGATGGCTCACTGGGCCGGATGTATGCCAACCGCGATCTGCGCATCGCGATGTATGCCGCCGCCGCGCGCGAAGAGGCGATCACGTTTCATCCCAACGCCCATGTCGCCAAGCGTGAGCGCGGCGAACATGGCGTGAGCGTGACGCTGGTCGATGGCCGCGTGCTGAAAGGGCGCTTGCTGGTGGGGGCCGAGGGCCGCAAATCACCCACGCGTGATGAGGCTGGCTTCACGCCTGCGCGCTGGGACTATGGCCACCGCGCGATCATTGCGGGGCTGACGCACGAAAAGCCGCACGGCAATGTGGCGTGGGAAGTGTTCTATCCGGCAGGGCCGTTCGCGCTGCTGCCGTTGCTGGATGGCCCGGATGGAGTTCATCGCTCGGCGCTGGTGTGGACCGTGGCGGAAAAGGATGCCGCCGCCGTGCTGGCCATGCCCGAGGCGATGTTCCTTGGCGAAGTGGCAACGCGGATGCACAGCATCTTCGGCAAGATCGAACTGGCGGCCCCGCGCACGTCCTATCCGCTGAACTTCCATCACACCGTGCGCATTGTGGATGAGCGGCTGGCGCTGGTGGGCGATGCGGCGCACGGTATGCACCCGATTGCCGGGCAGGGCCTCAACGTGGGCCTGCGCGATGTCGCGGCGCTGGTCGAGGTGCTCTCGGACGGCGCGCGGCTAGGGCTGGATGTGGGCGATGCGCAATTGCTGGCGCGCTATGAACGCTGGCGCGCGGCCGATACCTTCATGGTGGCCACCGCAACCGATGTGCTGACGCGGCTGTTCGGGCTGCCGGGACGTGTGCCCTCGGCGATCCGCCGCTTTGGCATGGCAGGCGTGCAGCGTATGGGTCCGCTGAAGCGCTGGTTCATGGATGAGGCGCGCGGCATGAGCGGCGATTTGCCGAAGCTGCTGCGCGCGGCCTGATTTCCCGGCTTGCCCATAAGAAAACCCCCGGACCGGGGGCATTGGTCCGAGGGTTCCATTTGCGTTCGTCACGCTTGACGGGGCGGCTTTGAGGAGACCGGCAACAGGGGGGAAACCTGTCTCAACCGCTGCGTCGAAAACCGTAATAAGCCCCTGCCGCTTGCCCTTGGATGAACAGGGCTGACAGGCTTGTCGCAAGTTGTCGCAAGGGTGGCACGCTTGCCGGTCGAGATGATGTGAATGGGCGACGGGTTGAGCGACGCCCCGAATCACATGCCGCCCTCAGCGCGTGGTCGGGCGGCGGGGGTCGGTCCAGTTGAAGGTCTTGTCGTCCACTGCGATGCCATATTGATGGCCCGACAGGCGGATCGTGGTGCGCTTGTTCTGCGAAT
>CAZSTP010000112.1:0-2628 GCA_964609325.1 uncultured Novosphingobium sp.
CTTCGATGGCCGATACTTTGCGCCAGACCTTTTCGTTGAACGATGGCGGATCGGCCCCGGCCCATGTCCGTCAGGCCTATGGCCGTCTTTCGGCATTGGGGCTGTAATCCGTGTTCAAACGCTTTGGTTCGCCCGCCGCTTTTGCCCTGCCGTCCGGGGTTCTGGTCCTGATCGTCCTGATGGTCGTGCCGATCCCGGCGGTGATGCTGGACGTGTTTTTCGTGCTCAACATCGCGCTTTCGGTGGCGATCCTGATGGCGGCGATGAATGCGGAAAAGCCGCTCGATTTCTCCTCGTTCCCGTCCGTGCTGCTGTTTGCCACGCTGTTGCGGCTGGCGCTCAACGTGGCTTCCACCCGCATCGTGCTGGTCAACGGCCATGAAGGTGGCGCGGCGGCGGGCCATGTTATCGAGGCGTTTGGCGAGTTCCTTATTGGCGGCAATTTTGCGGTCGGCCTGTTCGTGTTCATGATCCTGATGATCATCAACATGATCGTGGTGACCAAGGGCGCAGGCCGCGTTTCGGAAGTTTCGGCGCGCTTCACGCTGGATGCCTTGCCCGGCAAACAGATGGCGATCGACGCCGATCTGGCCGCCGGGATCATGACCGCCGACGAAGCCAAGGCGCGCCGCCGCGAGGTTGCTACCGAGGCCGACTTCTACGGTTCGATGGATGGTTCGTCCAAGTTTGTGAAGGGCGATGCGATTGCCGCGCTGCTGATCCTGGGCGTGAACATCATCGCCGGTTTCTGCCTTGGCATGATCACTCACGGGTTGAGCGCTGCCGAGGCCGCACAGTTCTATATCACGCTGGCGGTGGGCGATGCGCTGGTGGCGCAAGTGCCGTCGCTGTTGCTGTCTATTGCTGCTGCCGTAATCGTCACCCGCGTTTCCGATAGCCGCGATCTGGCGGGGCAGATTGGCGGGCAGTTTGCCAACCCTGCAATCTGGTTGCCGGTAACCGTGGTCATGGCCGCAGTGGGCCTGATCCCGGCCATGCCGCAAACGATCTTCCTGCCCGCCGCCGGTATTTCCGGCTGGCTGTGGTGGACGCTGAAGAAGCGCGCCGACCGGCCTGTGCCGGTGGTGATCCCTGAACCGCCCGCTATCGATCCCGCGCGGATTACGCTTGATGATGTGAGCGACCATACGCTGGTCACCATCGAGATGGGCTATGGCCTGATCCATCTGGTTGACGAGCGGCGCGGATCGCCTCTGGTTGCGCGGATTACGGGTGTTCGCAAGCAGCTCAGCCAGACGTTCGGCTTTATTGTGCCGCAGTTCCGCGTGCGTGATTCACTGGAGCTTGGCCCCAATGCCTATCGCATCCTGCTGGGCGGGGTGCCGATTGGCGTGGCCGAAATGCGGCCCGATAAAGTGCTGGCGATTGATGCGGGCGAGGCCAATGCCGATCACGGGTTGCGCGGCGAAAAGACCCGCGACCCGAGCTTTGGCTGCCCGGCCATCTGGATTGATCCGGCGCAGCGCGATCTGGCGATTGCCGAGGGTTTCCTGACGGTCGATGCCAGCACGGTGATCGCCACCCACCTTAATCAGGTGCTGGGTGACCGGCCATCGGCGCTGCTTGGCCCCGATGAGGTCAAGGCGATCCTTGAGGGGGTCAAAGAACGCGCGGCAGGGCTGGTGGAAACGATCCACCCCGCGCCGATGTCATTGGGCGCGCTCACCCGCCTGTTCCATGCGCTGCTGGAAGATGGCCTGTCCATCGGTCATCCGATCCCGATCCTGTCGGCCTTGAGCCAGGCCTTGCAGCAAACCACGGATCACGACCGGTTGGTCGATCTGCTCCGCGCTTCGCTGGGCGAGATGGTGATCGGGCGGATCTGTGCGCCCGATGAGCGCCTGCCGGTGGTCACGCTGGAAGCGGGCCTTGAACAGATGATCGTATCGGGAATGCACGATCCCTCGACCGGCCAGCCGGTGATCGAACCTGATCTGGCGCGCGGGATTGGTGAGCGGATTTCTGCGATCATTTCCGAGCGTGGCCCCGCTGCGCCGCCGATTGCGCTGATCGTGCAACCGCGTGCGCGCCGTCCACTGGCCGCGCTGCTGCGCCAGCGCGCGCCGCAGTGCCTTGTCCTTTCCATATCCGAACTCCCGCCTTCGCAGCCGATCGAGGTCATCTCGGTCATCGGCGGCGAAGCGCCCCAACAAGAGAGTGCAGAGATGCCGATCCCCGAGGGAATTGCCGCATGAAACACGATCCACGCGGTTTTGCCGCCGCACAGGCTTATAAGAAGGACGAGGTCAGCGACCGGATCAGGCGGTTTCTGCCGATGGTCAAACGCTTGGCGTGGCACGTCCACGGCTCTGGCCGTGCCGGGATAGAGCTTGAGGATTTGATCCAGGCGGGGCTGGTTGCGCTGACCGAATGTTCGCAAAAGCATTCCGGCCCGACCGAGGATGGCTTTGCCGCCTATGCCAAGCTGCGCGTGCGCGGGGCGATGGTCGATCTGGTGCGCCGGTCAACCCCGCTGTCACGCTCTGCCACCGAGCGCAGGCGGGCTTTGCGCGAAAAGACCGCCAGCCTCTCGACCGAACTGGGCCATCCGCCCAGCGAGGCCGAACTGGCAGCGTCGATGGGCATGACCGAAAACCAGTTGGCCGA
>CAZSTP010000112.1:2728-8625 GCA_964609325.1 uncultured Novosphingobium sp.
GCCATCTCGGCAATATCGTGACCTGCATAGAACGCGAGCAGTGATGCCACTGACGTTGCGACAAAACCCAGCGGCAGGCGCACCCAGCGGTTGCTCCACAGGCCTGGTTGGTTTGTCATGTCGGCGTCACTCCTTTCACTGTGCCCGGATAAACCTTCGCCGGTGGCCTTGCGAGTCTGCAAAACGCGCCGTCCCGCGACGGGACGCGGGCGGGACGACCGGTTTCCAAACATAGTTTACAGGGGTTAACTAAGCGTATCGGCTCCGTCTTGGCTGCTGACTTTTGGGGGCAGGGCCAGCTTGCGCCAGAGGCTCTCAAGCGGACCCTGTCGGAAGCGCGCCAGCCACCATTGCGGCCATGCCAGCATCGCCGCCCAGCCGAGCAGGACAAAGCCGGGCAGCCACGCGCGCGGTGCCTCTGGGCCAAGACCCAGCCCCCACCCGCAAAAGATCGCGCCCATCAGCACGCTGGTGCCCAGATAATTGGTGAAGGCGCAGCGTCCGGCAGCCACCAGCGCCCGGCCCGGCAGGCTGCGTTGAACCGGCGGAAACATGAGCATCAACACGGCGGCATAGCCGGCGGCCATCGCGAGGTGCGGCAAGGCCATGCCGTGTTCAATCGCGGCAAACATGGCGCGCGGTGGCCAATCGTGCGCCGCCAGCCACTGCAGCGCGAGCAGTGTCGGTAAAACGCCCGATGCGATGCCACCGACTGCCAGCCATGCCATTCTTCGCCGGGACCATGTGGTGAAAAAGCCGCCCTGCAATGCCGCCATGCCGATCAGCATCAGCGGCATGGTTTCGGTGAATGTGGAAAGCACCACGTTGAGCGGGTGCAGCGGTATAGTGGTGAGCTTCAGCCTGACGGCTTCCACAAAGCCCGCTTGCAAAATGGCGGTATCATCGCTGACCGATTGGGCGATGCGGGCCATCATCCCTGCCTGTTCGGCAATATCGGCAGGCGAGCCACCGCCCGCCAGTACGGCTTGTTCGATAAAAACGCCCGGAAGCGCCACGAACGCTGCCATCAATTGCGTGACGGCATAGAACGGCAGTGCAATCGCCAGCAATTGCACCGGCGCAAGCCGTCGCAGCGCCAAAGCGCCCATCCCGCACAGCGCATAAGTGAACAGGATATCGCCCCACCACAGCAGCGCGAAATGCAGATAGCCAAACAGCGCCAGCCACATCAGGCGCCGTAATTGCGCGGTATCGGGATTTGCGCCTGCGCGTTCGGCGGCATCGGCAAACAGCACCATGCTCGCCCCGAACAGCAGGCTGAACAGCGCGCGCATCTTGCCTTCGAACACCACGAAAGCCACGCCGAACCACGCAGCGCCTCCCGGTTCCATTTGCGGGATCGCGGGCGAAAAGGTGGCGAGCGAAGGCCCCCAGAAGCCGGTAATATTGATCGCAAGAATGCCCAGCACGGCCACGCCGCGCAGGAAATCAACCGCTTCGATGCGGGGATGGGACGTTGGAGTAATCAAGCCATCAGGGCTGTATCACCAGACATGTGAACCCGCCAGACTTGAGCGCGGAACAGGCCTTGTTGGCATCGGCTTGCGAGGCATAGCCACCTGCCAGCACCCGCGTTACGCTGCCCGATGGCAGATCGATCCGGTTGTGGCCTGCGATTTCAGGGCGGTTGCGCACTTTGGCCCAAAGCCCGTCGGCGTTGCTCTTCACGCCAAACGCGCCAAGCTGGACGCGCCAGTTGCCTTTGGCAGCAGGCGGTGTGGTTGCCGCCGGTTTGGCCACTGCAACCGCAACGGGCTTGGGCGGGGCAGCGGCTGGCACCGGAATACGCTTTGGCGTGTTCATCACGACAGGATTGGCGAAATCGGCACCAGCGGTAACCGGGCCTGACGCAACGCGTGGGCCGGTTGTGGTGGATGGCGGAAGGTCTGTGCTCTGGATGGAAGCGGTGGTCTGGGCGCTGCGCATCGGGGCGGTGGGCGAGGCGTTGACGCCAAGATCGGCGGCGGCAAATTGCTGGGACTGCGCCGCCTTTGCGCGTTGCTCAAGCTCTCCGGCCAGCGATATGCCCAGTTGGCGTTGCTCCAGCGGGATCATGCCATCCATGGTGGCAAGGCCGCGTGTGGCTTGTTCAAGGCCGGATGCCGAAGCCCTGCTCATCAAGGCATAGGCGCGGACCCAGTCTTTGCTGACGACGTCGCCATTAAAGTGCGCGATGCCCAGGATATATTGCGCGCGCGGATCGCCGCGTTCAGCCGATGCTTGCAGGAACGGTATGGCATCAGCTTTGCGGCCATCCTGAAACAGCAGCAGTCCGAGCGTGTCAGCAGCCTTGATGTGGCCGTTTTCGGCGGCCTTGCGATACCACGCTTCGGCGCGTTTGATATCTTGCGGCACGCCCCGGCCCAATTTGTGCGCCTGTCCCAGATTGAACTGGGCATCGGGATCGCCATTGGCGGCAGGGCCCATCCATTCCTTGACCGCAGCCGCATGATCGCCGCGTGACCATGCATCGACGCCTGCCTTTACATCGGCAAGGGCGGGGGTGGCGGCCAGCATCAGGCCCGATGCCATAAGCGCTGCCTTCAAACCTGCTGCATGTATCAAGCGTGCCATGATCTGAAAGTCCGTCCCTGATTTCGTGCCCTGGATTACATGAGGCGAATGTGGTCTATCCCGCTACCCATATAGTGCCGATCATCTGCCGGTTCTTACAAGTCCGTGTTATAGTCAACGAAGCGTTAGCAAAGTATTAGCGCCGGATTATTAACCTTCAAGACGGGCCGTGACTGAAAAAAGCGGGGCAATACGTATCCCCACGCAAACGTTGCCAACCTTTGATGCGATTTCGCTGAAATCTTAACTAAAATTTTAGGTCGATCTGCGAATCCTTGCGCATGAATTTGCGTTTCGAGCAGGGGTTCAGGTTTTGCGCGTTTTGGCATTGGCATCGCAGAAAGGTGGATCGGGCAAAACAACCTTGTCCGGGCACCTCGCCGTCCAAGCCCAGCGGGCGGGCGCCGGTCCCGTTGTTCTGATCGATATCGATCCGCAAGGTTCGCTTTCGGATTGGTGGAATGAACGCGAGGCCGAGTTTCCGGCCTTTGCCCAGACCACCGTTGCCCGTCTTGCCAGTGATCTGCTGATTTTGCGCCAGCAGGGCTTCAAGCTGGCCGTTATTGATACGCCGCCTGCAATTACTATGGCAATTCAATCGGTTATTGCCGTGGCTGAACTGATTGTCGTGCCTACCCGGCCCAGTCCGCACGATTTGCGCGCTGTGGGGGCCACGGTGGATCTGTGTGATCGCGCGGGCAAGCCACTGATTTTCGTGGTGAATGCGGCCACGCCCAAGGCGCGGATTACGTCAGAGGCCGCTGTCGCGCTTTCGCAGCATGGCACGGTGGCTCCGGTAACTTTGCACCAACGCACTGATTTTGCGGCATCCATGATCGATGGGCGCACGGTGATGGAGTGCGATCCGGGCAGCAAATCTGCCGCTGAAGTGGCCACATTGTGGACTTATGTATCCGAGCGGTTGGAAAAGAATTTCCGCCGTACCGTGTTTGCGGTGCCGCAACAGGCCTCTGCCATGCCGATGCAAGGTGGCGCGCAACGCCCGGTCGGTGGCTTTGGCCGCCGCATTGCGGGCTCTTGAGGGCGGAAGATGAGCGTGGCCAAACCCCTTGCCTCATTGTCCTCGGGACTGCTGGCCCGCAAAGGGGCTGCGCGCCCGGCAATGCGCCCGCAACTGGTGCTGAGCGCCGATGAGCACCGCCGCGTGCTGATCAGCATGGGCGAGGCTGCGCCTGTCACGGCATCTGACGATCTGGGCTGGAACGATATGGGCGATGAAGCGTCCGTCCCGTCTGCCGAAGCACCTGTGATCGTGCAGCAGCTTGAGGCACTGGCCACCGCCGTTACTGCCATGCCGCCCGTTCGCCGCACCAAAGCGGGCAAGGAAGTGCGTTCCGCGCTGGCCGAGGGCCGCAAGGCCGCGTTCACGCTGCGGCTCGACCAATATCGCCATTTGCGCCTCCGTCTGGCCTGCACGTTGCAATCGCGCAGTGCCCAGTCGGTCCTGATCGAGGCGCTCGACCGATTTCTCGCAGATCAACCCGGGATCGAAACGATCGCCCGGCGCGCTACGCGCAACTGATTGCCTGAAGGAACCCCGAAAATGAGCAACCGTTTCGCCACCTTCGTACCGAGCCGCAACACGCGGTTGGGCTTGTCCTCCATCATTGTCGCAGGCTTGTTGGCGGGCTGTGCCACAGGCGCAATCCGGCCGGCAAAGTTTGTGGCCTCTGCCGAGAAGGCAATGGCCAAGGGCGATGTGAAGCAGGCCGTCGAGAACGCTGAAAAGGCCGTGCTGGCCGATCCGCGCAATGCGGCCTACCGGGTGCTGCTGGGCAATGCCTATCTCAAATCGGGCCGGTTTGAATCGGCGCGTCAGGCCTATGACGAGGCGATGGAGCTGGGTGAGGATAGCAGCCGTACGGCGCTCAGCCTCGCGCTGGCCGATGTGGCGCTGGGCCGCCATGCCGAAGCGATCGATACGCTCAATTCCTATCGTGATAGTCTGGCGCCTGCAGACTACGGGCTGGCCGTGGCGCTGGCCGGACAGCCGCGGCAGGGCGTTGCGGTGCTGTCTGATGCCATTCGCGGCGGCGAAAACACGGTGAAAATCCGTCAGAATCTGGCTTTGGCCTATGCGCTTTCAGGACAATGGCGCGAGGCCCGGGCGATGGCGGCGCAAGATTTGCCTGCGGCTGAAGTGAGCGGGCGCATGGAAACATGGGCGATGATGGGCCAGCGTGAATTGACCCGCGAACGCGTGGCCGAACTGCTTTCTGTGCCGGTGCGCACCGATAGCGGGCAGCCCACCGCGCTGGCGCTGGCCAATTTCCCGGCGACAACGCAGCTTTCGGCAGAAGCCGCGAGCCGCGCCGAGCCCTTGGCGCAGGCTGTCGTATCGGAACTGGCACCGCTGGATGAGTCTGTGGGCGTTGAGCCATCCCTCGCCGATGCCTCGTCGCAGCCGTTGCAAGGCCAATTGGCGCTGATTGATCTGCCGCCATCAACGTCTGCCTATAAGGCTCCGGCTCCCAAGGCTACGGTGAGCAAGGCTGCGACACCCAAAGTAGAGCTGCCCAAAAAGCAGCCGGTCAAGACAGCCGCGCCTGCACCCAAGGCCGTGCCTGCTGCGGTTGGCAAGAGCCCGCATGGCGTCCAGCTTGGCGCGTTTTCCAGTGCCGAAGGTGCACGCCGCGCCTGGCGTCATTTTGCCGCACGCAATCCGGCGCTGGCCAGCTATCGCAATGTGACCACCAAAGTGACCGTCAACGGCAGGACGCTGTGGCGGGTACGCGCAGCGGGCTTCTCCGGCCTTGCCGCAGCGACATCGCTGTGCGGTTCGGTGAAGGCCAATGGCGGGCCATGCCTGGTGCTGCGCGATGTTGGCAAGACGAACCTGCCGGGCCAGTCCGCCGTTACCACGCGTATGGCCAAGCGCTGATCCTGAAACAGTTTGAGAGGGAAAGGGCGCGGGCTTCTGAAAAGGAGCCTGCGCCCGATCTGTTTTAATCGATCTGTGCGCCGCCCTTGAACAGCGCGGTGACGCGGCCTTCGACCGGGCGGCGATCAAACGGGGTGTTGCCCGCAGCGGCTGCCATTTTATCTGAACTGACCACCCAAGGGCGGACAGGATCGACGATGGCGAAGTCTGCCTCTGCGGCCGCTTCCAGCTTGCCTGCGGATACGCCCAGCAGCTTTGCCGGATTGGCGGCGAGCAATTCGAACGCGCGCGCCATCGTGATTTCGCCATCGCGCACCAGCGTTAGCGTGAGCGGCAGCAGCGTTTCGGCCCCGGCCATGCCGGGTTCGGCATCGGCAAAGGGCAGGCGCTTGTCTTCCGG
>CAZSTP010000113.1:0-5550 GCA_964609325.1 uncultured Novosphingobium sp.
TCCACCGCGTGTCTCTGGATCATCGGTTGGAGCACGTTTCCTTGCAGTTGCTGGATCACCAGAAACAGCACCAGTGTCCACAAGGCGGCAACGGGCGAGACGGTGAAGGCCAGCAATACCGCCGGAATGCCTGACAGCACCGGGCCGACCATGGGGATGATATCCAGCAGGCCCGCGATAATCGCCAGCCCCCCCGAGGCCGGAACGCCCAGTAACGAGAGGCCTCCCCATGTGAGCGCTCCGATCACCAGCGACGAAATGGCTTGTCCCATCATCCAGCCGCGCAGGCCGGCCCCCGCGTTGTCCAGCGCTTCGGCCATGACGGGTTCCGCTTTTGCGGGCAGCATCAGCAGCAAGCCCCGGCGATAGACATCAGGGTTTCCGGCCATGAAGATCGCGCCGACGATCACCAGTACAAGATCGGCAAGACCGCTACTGGCTGCAAGCGCATAGCCTCCTGCTTGCGTGAGCAGGCGGGAGATATCTTCGGCCCCTACTTTGGCCAGATCGCGCGCCTGATCACCCAGGCCATAGTTATCAAGGAACCCTTGAATCCTTTGCAGTGCGCCGGGCACCGTCTGTTCGATCGTATCAAATTCATTGGCAAGCTGCGTGCCGAACAACACAAAGCTTCCGATAAACACCGCAAACAGGCCGATCACCGCCAGAACCAGGCTGAAGGTCCGGCTGATGCGGGTGATCCGGCCGATCCATCCGGCAATCGCCTGAAATACCGCGCCAAGCACGATTGCCGCAAAAACCAGCATGAAAAAGCGGTTCAGTTCAATCGCCAGCCAAAAAACGCCGATGATGGTAACAACGATAACGGTCGAAATCGCGACCTGCCCGAACCCTATCGAGCTTGGCGTAAGGGGCATTCCAATCGCGTGCGATGGGGGCGTGGTGCTGTTTGCAGGTTCATCCATGCCGGGTTGATACCGCGCTTTTCGAGGTTTGGGGAGTGGCGAATAAACCCTGAAGTGTCAGGGTTTCATTCCATTCTACCGCTTTTTCTTGGCCGTCGTCGCGGTGAAATCCGGGTCTTTGTTGGCGACCCAATCGACAAATTTGCGCACCGTGGGATTGGCCAGCAAACCATCGACATCCATGCCGTGGCGCTGCAATTCCGAATTGGTGAAATTGGCGATCAGGGTTTGCTGGCAGATCGGGTGCATAGGCACAACATCGCGGCCGCCCCGGCTTTTGGGAACGGGGTGATGCCACACCACGGTTTGGCCCGTGGGCCTGCCACAGAGCCAGCACTGAGGCACGATGACCGGCGCTTCATCCTCGTCGGGCAGGTCATCAAAGGGACCGTGTTTTGAATGTTTGCGCGCCATGTTGCTGCCTATCGATCAGATGGAGCGCCCATATCACATCCGATTGCAGCATTGGCAAAGGATTGTCGCAAGTCCGGTTAAGGAACAGTCTTTTCGCCCCTACCGCTTTGGCCCTTCAGGATCATTTCCACAATTTGCAGAACTTCGGTGATCGCGCTGCTTTCAGGTTTGCGCGTTTCGGCGAGGTCTTCGGGTGCATCAAGTATCGATAGTGCATGCCAGAACACGCCCGATGCGAGCCTTAGCCGATACCGGTATTCGGCATCGGAAACATCGGGCACAAACGCGCGCATGGCGGCAATCAGGCGGTCGGTTACGGGGGCATCGATATCGAACGCAAACCGCAGATCAAGGCGGTGAATAAGCGACAGCTTGAGCTGGAAAGCCGCATAGGACCGGTGGCCACGGGCATCGCGCAAATTGGCGATGGGGACGTACATAAAGGCCAGCGCCGTGCCGAGGTCGAGTGGTTTGCCCTCGGCTTCGAGCTGGCGGACAAGGTCTGCGCGCGTTGCCTCAAGCGACTTCAATCGGTCATGGAACAGGGCCGAAAGCAGGCCATCGCGATCACCGAAATGGTACTGGATGGCCGTTGTATTGGCGCATCCGGCATGAAGCATGATCTCTTTGAGGGTAACACCATCCAGCCCGCGCGCCGCCCACAATTCTTCTGCGGCATCAATGATGGCGCGGCGGGTGCGCTCGGCGCGGGTCATGGTGATGCTCTCTTGAATGTACGCCAGCGTGCAGGATTGTGCATTACCGGCCAGTTGCCGTGGAAGCAACCGTAGCGATCATGACCCGATCTTGCGGGAGCAACGATGCGTCATTCGCGCAAGGCGGCGTTTTTGATCTGGATGAGCGGGCCGAGGATGTAATCGAGGATGGTCTGCTTGCCCGAGAGAATGTTGACCTCTGCGGTCATGCCCGGCAGCACGGGGCGGCCATTGCCGAAGTTTGTGGCGTCGGCCCGCAAACGTGCGCGGTAATAAGTTTCGCCCTTGGGGTCTTGCAGAACGTCGGGGGAGACATCGTAAACCTGTCCGGTAAGACTGCCGTAGACGGCTGAATCATAGGCGGAAATCTTGATCGTTGCGGGCAACTTGTCCCACACTTCGCCGCGATCCTTTGGTGCGATGCGGGCCTCGATCATGATGATCTTGTCGACGGGCACGATCTCGGCCAAGGGCTCGCCGCCGCGGATCACGCCGCCGACAGTCTGGATGAACAGCTTGTTGACGACGCCTTCCATCGGCGCGCGGATTTCCTCGCGTTGCGCCTTGTCCTGAAACGCCAGCATGGCTTCATCGGCTTTGGCCAATTCCAGCCTGAGGCGGGAGGCCTGCTCTTCGGTTTCCTGAACCATCCGCGTCCAGACTTCGCCCTGACGGGCAGAAGCGGACGAGATCTGGGCGCGGGTTTCGGGGATCTGGTTTTGCACATCGGCAATGCGCGTGCGCAAGGATAGCAGCGCCGAGCGCTTTTCCAGAACGTCGCGTTCGGAAATGGCTTCGGCCTGGAAGGCGCGTTCAAGCTTGCCCAATTGCACCATGAGCAGGGATTCTTCGCTGCGCAGATTGGCGAGCCTGGCGCTGAGCGAAGCAAGCTGTGCGCGTTTGGCGTTGGCTTCACCCGAGGCAATGCCATCGACCGAACCGCGCTGCATGATGCGCGATGCAAACAGGGCCTCTTCGGAGCGGGCAATTTCCGGGGCGAGCGCGGCCAGTGCAGGCGGCACTATGAAATAGCGCGCGCCGCCCACTTCTGCGTCCATTCGCGCGAGCATGATTTTCTTGGCGGTGACGTCAATCCGCGCATTTTCCAGGTCGGATGCGGTGATCTGGTTTTTGACCAGCATCAGGATCTGGCCTTTTTCAACGCGCTGGCCTTCTTGAACGAGGATTTGCTGCACAATGCCGCCTTCAAGGTGCTGAATTACCTGATTCTGCACAGAGGGCAGGACGCGTCCCGAGCCACGGGTGACTTTTTCGATCTCGAAAATGCTGGCCCAGCATAAAAAGCTGACGATCATCACACCAAGGACGACCAGCAGTTTGCTGGATTTGCGCGTCTTGATGCGCCCGCTCCACGGTTTCAGCGCCGGTTCGTGATCGGTGACACCCATGACTTTGCCGGAAAAGGCGTTGGCCAGTTCGCGGTTGGAGACGTTCTCATAGAGGAAAGCGCCGCCCATCTTGCGAATGATGCGGTCTCGTATTCCTGCAAACGACATGAATCTGGCCCTCGTGTGATCGAGAGCAGTTAGGCCTGATCATGCTTAAAGGCAGAAAACGCGCGGCTATGGGAATCTGCGTAATAGGCCGTGAACCCCAATTTACCTTTGTTTGGTTAATTCTCCGACAAGGAAACACGGGCAGATCACAGGGGTTGGGCCACATATGCAAACATCTGCCGCCAGAGTTAAAATGAGTTTGCTGGACCGTGCCTGCTTGTTCTTTACCGGCAAGACACCGCGCTATGGCCAGCCGACGCATGAGCGGCAATTGCTCCACCCGTTGAGCGTTGTTGCGGCTCTGGAACGTCTGGCAGCCCACTGCGGCTATACCGCCAATGCCGCCATGCTGACCGCAGCGCTACCCGTGAACGACGGCTTTTTTGATCCGCGCTATGTGCCGATTGCGCTGGCGAGGATCGGGATCGAAACCCGCGATTATGGCGCGGGGCTGGGCGATGCTGCTCTGGAAGATCTGCCATTGCTGGCGATGGCAGGGGGTGATGGCGCTATCATCATTACAGGCGCACCAAGCCGCACGACATTTACCATTATCGATAGCCGGGGCGAGCGCGAGGTCCTGCGAAGCGATCTGGGCGTGCTGGGAGACATTACGCTGCTGGCATGCGGTCATGGCGATCCGCAGAACGGGTTGGATTTTGAAGACGAGCGTAGCTTCGTCCGCAAAAACCCCCGGTTGTGGATGCTGGGCGTCTTCATGTCCGAGCGCCGCCGGTTGGTGCAGATGGTTTTTACCGCAGCCTTGCTGAATGTGTGCGGGCTTGCTCTGCCTTTGTATATGCGCGCGATCTACGACAAGGTTGTGCCCAATCTGGCGATTGAATCGCTGTGGGCGCTATCGGCTGGTGTCGTGCTGGCACTGGTTTTCGAATTTGCCTTTCGCCAGATCCGCTCCAGTTTTGTCGATGCCGTTGGCGTGCGCGTTGCGCAGGTCGTCCAGAACCGCGCGATGAACAGCTTCATGAGCGCACGCATCGGCGGCCGGAAATCGAGCGTCGGTTCGATGATGAACGCTTTGCGTGATGTGGATTCCATCGCGCTGTTTGTGCCGCAACTGATCGTGACGTTCCTGATCGACGTGCCCTTTTTCCTGCTGTTTGTGGCGCTGATCGCCCTGATTGGTGGCTATACCGCGTTTGCACCGGTGATTGGTGCGGGGGCGTTGTTGGCGGTTGGATTGGTGGCCAGTTTTGCCGCCCGTCTATCGGCCACGCGCTGTTCCAAGCTGATGCATGCGCGCAACAATCTGGTGGTTGATGCGGCCAGCGGCATCGAGACAATCAAGGCAAACATGGCTGAGGGCCACTTTCTGGGCCAGTGGGACAAAGTTTCCGATCATATCGGCGTGACCGCGAAATCGGCGCGCAAATGGAATGACTTACCGCAATCGATGGCCGGGTTGCTGGTGCAATTGGTTACGGTGCTGGTGGTGATCATCAGCGTTTTCCAGATCAAGGCGGGCGTGATGACAACGGGCGCGCTGATTGCCGTCAGCATGCTGACCAGCCGGGCGATGGCTCCTGTTACGACAGCGGTATCGCTGCTTTCGAAAGTGCAGCAGGCTCGGACGCAGTTTGCGGGGTTGGCGGAATTGCTGGAGCTTGAATCCGAGCGTAAAATTCCTGATCCCGGTGTGCGGCAGTTGGCGATCAAGGGTGAATTTACCCTTTCATCAGTGGGTTACCGGCATGAGGATAGTGCCGCTTTTGCGCTGCAAGATGTGTCTTTGACGATCAAGCCGGGTGAGAAGGTGGCGTTGATCGGGCGTTCGGGGTCGGGCAAATCGACGCTTTTGCAGGTGCTTGCAGGGATGCTGGAGCCCAAATCCGGCCAATATCTGATCGATGGCTATAGCGCGGCGCACTATTCGGTGGCGCAAATCCGGCAAAAGGTGGTGTTTTGTGGCCAGGATGCGCAACTGTTCGACACGAGCATCTGGGACAACATCCTGCTCGG
>CAZSTP010000113.1:5650-8590 GCA_964609325.1 uncultured Novosphingobium sp.
AAAACGGTCATGGCCGGTTTGAGCCAGGCCACGAAGGACAAGACCGTGATTATCGCGACGCACCGCATTGCGCTGCTGGATATCGTCGACCGCGTGATCTGGATGGATAATGGCCGGATCATTGCCGATGCGCCGAAATCAGAAGTGATTGCCAAGCTGCAATCGCGTCCGATGCCGAGGGCCGCATGACACATCAGCGGCTCATCCAACACGCTAAACCGGCAGGAAACAGCTAGTGGCAGGCGGATCATCAGAAGGTGAAGTCAATCACTGGCCAGCGTTCGTTGACGTGCTCACGACGGTGATCATGGTCGTCACGTTCCTGCTCGTCATCATGAGCGCGGCGGTGATGGTGCTATCGCAGCGCGTGGTGGCGCAGTTGAAGACCAGCATGGCGGCCGAATTGGCGGCGAGCGGCAAGGCGAAGGGCGCTGCCAGCAATCAGGATGCCGCAAGCGCCAAACAGCAATCGCAAGGGACGCAGATCGACGCCGAAAAGGGCACGTCGATTGCCGAACTGGGCGATGTGCTGCGCACGCAGAACCCGGTGACCGGGCGCGATGAATTGACGATCCGCACGCGCGAAAGCCCGGACCTGCTGAAGGTTAAAGTCAAGGCGATGGAACGCCCCGATGCCACCACCGGCGTCGAGGTGAAAACGGCCGACATGCTGTTGCAGATCGATTTCGAACCGACGGCTATACGGTATAGCGAAGACAATACCGCAGCCATCGTCAAGTTTGTCGGACAACATGCCAAGGATGGCATGAAGTTCGAAATCTGGGCGTTGACGCCGCAGGATGCGTCTCTGTCAGAAGCGCAGCGGATCGGGTTCTATCGCGCCGCAGTAACACGAAACTTGCTGGTGAAAGCCGGCATCAAACCATCCAGCATTACAACGCAGGTACGCGTCACGGATTTGCGGTCGAAAGAAGGCCACACCGTTCGCGTTGTTATCAAGCCCTGACGTGTAGCAGGAAGCGGGAAAGTTTTAAGTCATGGAAAAGAAGATACGTTCTGACCTTCTGAAGATGATCGCGATCATGGTCGGGCTGGTCGGTATTGGCATCTATGCCCGTGACTTCGTGATCGAAGGCATCATGGCAAAGGCGGCCCTGAACCTTTCGATCTTTGGCCTTTTCGGCGTGGCAGCGGGTATTGCGTTCAAGCACGTGCTGGGCCTGAAGAACGAAATTCTCGCCATGAAGGCGCTGAAGATCGATTACGGATCGCAAGATCAGCGCCCGCTTGATCCCTACAAGACACCGGCAATCGTGTTCAAGGAACCATCGCTGCTTGGCCAGGGCTATCGCATGATCGCCGAAGAGATGGGCAAGCAGGAGACGTTGAAGATTTCGGACGCGTCGGCGCAGTTGATCCTGCACGATGTGGATATGCGCATCAATGATCGCAAATCGACGCTGATGTACTTCTCGGGTCTGATGGTGTTTCTGGGCCTGCTGGGCGCGTTCATGGGCCTGATGAAGACGGTGAGTTCGGTTAGCGATCTGATCGGATCGATGGACCTGAACGGCGGTGCCGACAGTTTCGGCAAGATGATCGAGGGCATGAAAGCGCCGTTGAACGGCATGTCGGTCGGCTTTTCGTCATCCTTGTTCGGCCTTTTGACATCAATGGTGCTGGGCGCGCTCGAACGGTTCATGACCGGTTCGATGAAAGTGGTGCGCAATGAGTTCGAGCATTGGCTGGCCAACGTCTCATCGCTGGAAACCAGCGCATCGGAAGGGGCGGGGCAGGGACAAGGCCAGGGCTCCAGCGCCGGGGTGGTTCGTGCGCTGGAACTGGGCGGCAGGCACTTGCGCGATTTGCGCGAAACGATCCTTGATTCCGCGATGGTGGGGCAGGAGACCAACCGTGCGGTGATGGGGCTTGCCCAATCCATTCAAGTGCTGAACGGTTCACTGGCGCGGATCTATGATCCCGAGCCATTGTTGAAGCCGATTACGGCCTGTGTGGCAGACCTTGCGCACAACCAGACGGTGCTGGTGCAGCAATTCAGGGCCTTGCATGAACAGGCCGCAGAAGACCGGCGGTTCATCCGGGAAACGCTAACCCGGATGAGCGCGCAGCATGTGGCCGCGCAAGCCTTTGATCCCGAACGGTTGCACGACCAGCTTGAGCGCATCGGCACGCTGAATGCGCAATTGCTGGAGGTTGGCCTTGCCACCAATGCCCGCGCCTTGAGCGAAAATGCGCGTACCGGCTGGCTGGGATCGATTACGCGCTGGATTTTGCGCATCGGCGATGATCGGGCTGTGGCCAAAGCGCGCCGGGAGCTTTTGCGCGATATCCGGCACATGAACGCCGCCCAACGCCGTCTGGTGAGGAAGGTGGATGCAACGATTGGCGATGGCATGGAAAGATTGGGTCAGGACCGTGCGGTAAATGCGCGCCAGCTGGCCCAACTTGCCGGAACAACCGAAGCGAATAGCGAAATTCTGGCCGAACTTTCGCGGCGACTGGGCAGCATTGAACAAGTGACAGGCCACGATTATAGCGCCGCTTCACCCGCGGCGAGCCTCTATGGCGCGCGGCTGGAACTGGCGGTGCTGCGCCAGCGTTTGCAGGCGGCGCAAGACGGTGGTGGCCCGCAAACGGATGCATACCGGGTGGTGCCTGAGCCGGAACGGTTGCGCGCAAATGATGGAGGTCGTTCGGTATGATTGCTCTGGGCAACATCTTCAAGCGCAAGCGCAAAGGCTTCAGCCGCTCGGCGCGTCGGTATAACTGCCGGATCGAGGGCAATCTTGTGGTGGGCGACCGGCTGGTAAACTTTGACGGGATCGTGACCGATTTTTCGAGTGGCGGCGCGCAATTCCGGCCCAAGCTGCTTTACATCATGGACCGCCGCGATGTGCCGATCACGCTGACGTTTGGCGGTGTTGAAATTGCCGGGCGGATCATGAGCACCAGTCCGGC
>CAZSTP010000114.1:0-8544 GCA_964609325.1 uncultured Novosphingobium sp.
TAGTGATCAGTCCTAAAAATCCCAAGAAAAAACCGTCCGCAGATCGCAATCCGATGGCTCCTCACCCTCTTGAAACAAGCGCACCCGTTCAATTGCTGCAAGTTGCAGATCAGTGAAGCGGGTAGCGGATTCGAAATAGGCAGCGCCTTGGCGACCGTTCCATATTGCTATGGTGAATTTCCCGCGGCTTTTTCGTGCGGCAAAGCGTCCGGGACTCCCTTCAGATGGTTCGACAGCAAGTCGGCCCTTCGGGCGGCTAGCCCAACCTATACCACGGACAATTAACGAACCGAAGGCGCCGTCCCACTGGAAACTCCCGCCGTGGATGCCACCCTGAAGGGTGGTGATTGTTTCACCAGATTGCAGATCAATGATCGGAGAATAGCCGCAAAATCTAGCAGGTCCCTCAATGTCTGACGCGGTTGCTGGCGTAGCCACCATGCAGAACCCGGATAGTATGATTGCGAAACCTCTTTGCATTCTTTTCATGCTACCGCTTTCGAAGTCAGTTTTCCACCCACTTACAGCCGTCCGACACATCCCGCCCAAGTTCCAAAAACCGCCGTCATCCTGAACTTGTTTCAGGATCCATTTCTCAACGCAAGCCGCCGTTCGAGCGGATGGATGGACCCTGAAACAAGTTCAGGGTGACGAAGAATGTGGAGTGTAACAGTCCCGGCACGCCCCCCAAGAGCAGACGCCCCCTCTCGTCGCCCCTGACTTGATTCGGGGTCAGGCTTTTTTTGCGGCGTGAGGCAAGAAAAGGGGTTCGCGCAGAGAGCGCGGAGGCCGCGGAGGCACTTTGCGCGGAGGCGCGGAGGATCGCAATTCGGTGGGAGGTTCTCTGACAAGACATTGACTCACCACATCTCTGCGCTCTTGGCGGTCTCTGCGCGAAAAATAAAGCGGGACCCCGGGACAAGCCCTGGGTGACGGTGGTGGGGGATCGGAGTCGCCCCTTTGCTGCCGAATGTCCTCCCTGTTTTTGCGTAGCACAAACTGGAAGGTGGCAGGCACCGCAGGTGACTGACGGAGGGGCTTTTTACCCCTCCACCACCAGCTTTGCTGGCGGTCCCCCTCCCCGTTTGCACCTGCGGTGAAAACAGGGAGGATCGGTTGAGCGCCACTTGTTGCGCCGCCCTGCCCAGCAACACAAAGCTTGCCACATCGCCCTTGTTCGTGTGTTGGTCGGCGTGAACGGCGGGCCTGTTTTGGCTGCCACAGTTAGGCCTGACGCGATGACGACGATCCTGTTCAACAAGCCCTATGGCGTGCTGTGCCAGTTTACCGATGAGCGCGAAGGGCCGCCGCGTCCGACTTTGGCGGATTTCATTGCCGTGCCAGGGGTCTATGCGGCGGGGCGGCTGGATACCGATAGCGAGGGTTTGCTGGTGCTGACCGACGATGGCCGGTTGCAGGCGCGCATTGCCGATCCGCGCTTCAAGACGCCCAAGACTTATCTGGTGCAAGTGGAGGGCGCGCCCGACGAGGCTGCGCTGGAGGCTTTGCGCCGGGGGGTGCGGCTGAAGGACGGGATGACCCTGCCCGCCGGGGCCGAGCGGATCGACGATCCCGCGCTGTGGCCGCGCGATCCGCCGGTGCGGTTTCGCAAGACGGTGCCCGATTGCTGGATCAGGCTGACGATTGGCGAAGGGCGCAACCGGCAAGTGCGGCGCATGACCGCTGCAGTTGGCCATCCGACGCTGCGGCTGGTGCGCTGGACGGTGGGGGACTGGAACCTTGACGGTTTGGCGCAAGGCGAATGGCGCGAGGTGGCCTCAAGCTGATTTGCGCGCGAGTGACCGGAGTGCGGGACGTTTGGGGACGACGACCGGAGGCGGGCCGATCAACGCCTGCTTGAGGCTTTCGGGCTGGGCTTCGTATACCTCGCGGAATTCGGCAATCGGCATGGGGCGGCCGAACAGGAAGCCTTGCAATTTGTGGCACCCTGCCTCGCGCAGAATTTCGGCCTGCTGCTCGGTCTCCACCCCTTCGGCGATCACGCGCATATCAAGGCCGGATGCGAGGTAGATCGTGCCGGTGACGAGCAGCGATGCCTTGCTGCCGGGCTGCAAACCGGACAGCAGCGACTTGTCGATCTTGATATGGCTGAAGCCGTAGGATTGCAGATAGTGGATGCTGGTGAACCCGGTACCGAAATCATCCAGTGCGATCGACATGCCCATCGCCTTGAACCGTTCGATGGCGCGGATCGCGCGTTCAGGCTGGGCGAGCAGATAGCCTTCGGTGATTTCCAGTTGGAGCCGGTGCGGTTCGAACCGGGTCTGCTCCAGCACATGCGCGACCTGGCGTTCAAAGCCGTGATCGCGAAACTGTGCGGGCGAGACGTTGACGCTCAGCTTGAGATGGCTGAACGGTTTGAGATCACGGCAGGCGCGTTCGAGCACGAACAGGCCCAGCGGGTGGATCTGCCCGGTGCCTTCGGCGATATCGATGAATTCCTGCGGTTCGAGCGGCCCATCCGGGCGGCGTGGCCAGCGGATCAGCGCCTCTGCCGATGCGATGGCGCCGGTTTGCGCGCTGACAACGGGTTGATAGAACACCTCGAACTCTTCGTTGGCGAGGCCGTTGCCGATTTCCCGCCCGATGGCGAGCCGGCGGATGCGGCCTTCGTCGAACGCGGTATCATAGATCGCGACCTCGCCCTTGCCGCGGGTCTTGACGTGATACATCGCGGTATCGGCGCGGCGCAGCAGCTCGTTGGCATCAACCGCGCCCCCGGCATTGCTGGCGATGCCGATGCTCGCGCCCACTTGCAGCACGTGGCGCTCCACCAGCACCGGCAGAGCGATTTCCTCGCCGATGCGTTCGGCCAGTTGCGCGGCTTGGGCAGTGGCGCCCGGCATATTGATCAGGATGGCAAATTCGTCGCCACCCACGCGGGCGAGCAAGGCCTGTTCGGGACAAATCTTGATCAGCCGCGCGCTGATGCTCTTGATCAGGATATCGCCGGCATGGTGGCCGTGGGCATCATTGATGTCCTTGAAGCCATCCAGATCGATGAAGATGATCGCCAGCGTATCGATCTGCGTATCGCTTCTTGCTTCCAGAGATGCGAGGAATGACAGCAACTTGCGCCGGTTGGGCAATCCGCTCAGCGCGTCGGTGAAGGCGATGCGGCGGTTCTCCTCGCTGAGCTTCTCGGTTTCGGCCTGACGCATGCGGAGATTGCGCTGCGACCGGATGAGGTTCGCGAAATCGAGGTTGAAGCGATAGGTGACCACCATCATGCCCGCGCCGACGAAGAACAATACGACCGCCTCGACCAGCATCTTCCCGTCATCGACAAAGCTGAAATAGACGACAAATGTCAGCGTGCTGGCCAGTGCGACCCGCATGGCCGCCGCGCGCATCGTCATCAGACAGAAAACGCAACTGACCTGGGTGAGTGCGAGGAAAAAGGTAAGGTGGCCGCGTGCATAAGCATCGCCAAGATCGTAAATCCAGAAGCCCCACGCTTCGAAAGCGAGGGTCATCATCACCGCAAGCGCGCAAGTGCGCCTGATCTGGGAGGCGATTTCCGGGTCGGGAAGTGTCGTTGCGCCATCCTGTCGCCACCACCATTGCGCGCGGACCAGCCCGATAACGCAGATAATCAACGGTACAACGAATGTCTTTACCAAATGATCGGGCTGGTAAAAATCAACCATGAGCGCAAAGGCGTTGAGCACAAGGATGATGTACAGCAGCGGCATCTGGTGGGAGAAGGAGCGGAATTGCGCGCGTGCCAGATCGGGATCATCAAGATCGAGGCTGAAAAGAGCAGCGACGCGGCGCAAGGTCGGTCCTCCTTTCACAACAGTCATCAAGCGCGCTCCCAAGATGCGAAACCATGGGCGCTGCCGATTGAAGAACGGGTGTTGCCAGCGCTAGGTAGTCATACCAAGCCACTGTGCAGTAATGATTTTTCACAATTACTTAATAGAGTTTAAAAATCGGTAAACGCGGGAAGAAAAACGGCTATCCCCGACGCTCCTCAACGGGCCGCCGCCCGGTCATGCGTTGATAGAAGCGGGAAAAATAGGACGGATCATCAAAGCCGAGTTCGGTCGCAACCTGGGTTCCGGTGGCATTGGTAAAGCGCAACAAGCGATGGGCCTCCAACGCCAGCCGACGGTGGATCACCTCCAGCGGACTGCACCCCAGTTGCGCCGTGGTCAGACGGGTCAGGGTGCGGCGGGTCATGCCCAGGGCATCGGCATAGAAATCCAGACTGCGGTGCTCACGATAGTGCAATTCGACAAGCTGGCGGAAGCGGTCGAGGCGGCGGTCCTGCCGCGCATCCGGGGCGGCTCCGGGTTCATCCATCGCCAGCGTGCGGATCAGCGCCTCGGCGAGCGCAAGGAACAGCGGGTCTTGCTCTTGCCACTGCTGTTGCAGATCGAGCATTTCGCGGGCGAGCCAGAACGCGCGGGCGGTTGCCTGTGGCGGCAACAGGGCAAGGCCGCCGCGCGCCAGCGCCGCGAGCAGCGGATCGGCGGGGCCGGTGCTCCTTGTGGAAAAGTCTGTCGACAAGGTGAGGACAAACCCGCGCGTGCCCTCACGAAAGCGGAAGCCGTGGACGGCGGCAGCCGGTACGATCACCCTGCCCGGCCCTTCAAGGCCTGCCGACACGCCCTCCAGCATCACCTCGGCGTGTCCTTCCTCTACCAGCAACACCTGGACGAAGTGATCGTGGCGATGAACGCCGATTTCCCAATCATGCAGCGCACTGCGTTCGGCAATCGTCTCGATATGCGCGAAACCGCCGGGGGTCTGCCCTGCGCCTTCGCCATAGAGCGCGTAAGTGGGAATGGCTGCCAGCATGTCCCGAAAGTACCAGTTGTTTGTCCTGAGCCTGCATTCCGCTTTCGCGCGCAGTCTGTCAACTTCGCAAGCATGGTGCCGGCAACCAGAGCGGGCGCGTGGGAGACAGATGATGAGGACACAAGTCGCCATTATTGGTGCCGGACCTGCCGGATTGTTGCTGGGCCACTTGCTGAAGGCCGAAGGCATCGATTGCGTGGTGGTGGAACGCCAGCAGCCCGATTACATCCTTGGCCGCATTCGCGCAGGCGTGCTCGAACAGATCACCGTCGGCCTGATGGAACGGCTCGGGCTGGACGCGCGGCTCAAGGCCGAGGGGCTGGTCGAAGAAGGCTTCAACCTTGCCGATGGCGAACGCCTGATCCGCATCGATGTGGCCAACCTGACCGGCAAGACCGTGGTCGTCTATGGCCAGACCGAGATCACCAAGGACCTGATGGACGCCGCGCCCGAGCGCGGCTTGCCCGTCATTTATGGTGCAGAAGACGTGGCGCTGTTCGATATCGAAAGCGATGCCCCTTATGTAACTTATACCGTCGATGGCGTAGGCCAGCGGATCGATGCGCGCTTCGTGATCGGCTGCGACGGCTTCCACGGTCCTTCGCGCCGGGCGATCCCCGCCAGCGTGGCGCGCGAATACGAGCGGGTCTATCCGTTCGGCTGGCTGGGCATTCTGGCCGATGTGCCGCCGTGCAACCCCGAACTGATCTATGCCAACCACGAACGCGGCTTTGCGCTGGCATCGATGCGCAGCCACACCCGTAGCCGCTATTACGTCGATGTGGCGCTGACCGAGAAGGTCGAGGACTGGAGCGACGACCGCATCTGGGACGAACTGGCCGTGCGGCTGGGTCCTGAAGCGGCAGCCGCGATGACGCGCGGGCCGTCGATCGAAAAATCGATCGCGCCCTTAAGGTCATATGTATTCGAACCGATGCGCCACGGCAGCCTGATGCTGTGCGGCGATTCTGCCCATATCGTGCCGCCAACCGGGGCCAAGGGCCTGAACCTTGCCGCCAGCGATGTGCATTATGCCGCCGAGGCGCTGAGCGCCTATTTCAAGCGGGCGGACAACGATGCGGTGATCGGCTATTCCGCCAAAGCCCTCGCCCGCGTCTGGAAATCCGAGCGTTTCTCGTGGGTTCTGACCAAGCTGATGCACCGCTTCCCCGAAGATGGCCCGTTCGAACGTGCGATGCAGGTGGCGGAACTCGATTATATCTCCAGCAGCGTCGCCGCCCAGACCAGCATTGCCGAGAATTATGTCGGATTGCCGGTATGATGGGGGCCGGTTCGTAAAAACACGCCCTCCCCCGCCCCCTTCCCTAAACGGGAAGGGGAACTTGGCCAGGGCTGTAACATCGTCACGCGTCCGTCACATTATCGCGACACAAAGCCCCTGTAGGACAGGGGCTTTTTTGCATGCGGCATATCGATATTTTGCTGACCGAGGAATTGTCCGGAGGGCGTGAGACCTTTGCGCACTCCGACTTGCGCGTGGTGTTTCATCGCTGGAAACCGGACGCGCCGCTCCCCTTGATGGAAGGTCAGCCCTGGGCGTTTATCGATTGGGTCCTGCCCGATATGTCAGGCCTTGAATTGTGCCGCCGTTTCCGCGCCGTCGATGGCCTAGGCCAGAACGCGCACATCACCATGATCCTTGAAGACGACGACGCCGAGGCCAAGCGCCGTGCGCTGCGCGCCGGTGCCGATGATTACATCATGGGCCCGATTGACCGTGCGGCCCTGCTCGACCGCGTGCTCTCGGTGCAATTGCCCGAACACGATGCCCCTGCCCGCACGCTGAAACTGGGCGATCTGACGCTCGACCTTGCCGCGCTGCAAGCCCGTTGGCGCGAAAAGGCGCTGATCCTGATGCCGAACGAGCTGCGCCTTTTGCGCTACCTGATGGAACAACCCGGCCACGTGTTCAGCCGTCAGCAATTGATCGCAGCCCTTGGCAAACACGACCAGCCGATTGACGAGCGTACGGTCGATGCATGGGTAAGCCGTTTGCGCCGTGCCTTGCGCGATGTGGGGGCGGGATCACCCCTGCGGACGGTGCGTTCATTGGGATATGTGCTCGACCGGCCCTGATAACCGGATAACACCGATTGTGGAGGTAAGTTTCATATCCTGCTTGTGCCGGTTCGAAGTTTGACGTTACACGCTTGAATACTGCAAGTATTGAAGCACAGCACCAAACGGCGAGCCTGATGTCCGAACAAGACCGTCTATTTCCCGGTATTCCATTGGTGGAATCCCCGATATTTCGCCAGGAACTTCCCCTAATGGGGCTTTCGGACGCTGAAATCGAAATTGCTATCGCTCTCAACCGTGACGGTTTTGCAATCTTCGATTTTCCCGATCCCGTTATTGACGAGCGGATCGCGCGTATCCGCAAGACCTTGAGCGTCGACTTGGGCGTGGACGATGCCGATCCGGAGTCCTCTAAATTCAGCGGTCCCGGGCGCATCCAGGATGCATGGCAAACCAACGAGGACGTGCGCGCCATTGCTGCAAATGCCACCGTTCTGGATCTGTTGTCACGGCTCTACGGACGCAAAGCCTTCCCGTTCCAGACCCTGAATTTCCCCGTCGGCACGCAGCAGCACTTGCACACCGACGCCGTGCATTTTTCCACCATACCGCCCAGATTCATGTGCGGTGTGTGGCTGGCGATGGAAGATATCAACGTCGATGCCGGCCCGCTGCATTACGTGCGCGGATCGCACAAATGGCCGATGATCGATAATGCGATGATCGGACGCAAAGGGCACGGCGCTGCCGACACATCCGCACAAACGCCGTACCACGATGCCTGGGCCGCCTTGATGGACGAGCACGATGCCCGGCCCGAACAGTTCCTCCCCCGCAAGGGGCAGGCGCTGATCTGGTCTGCCAATCTGCTGCACGGCGGCAGCATGCAAAACGATCCGCGCCTTACCCGCTGGTCACAGGTCACGCATTATTTCTTTGATGACTGCGTCTATTATACCCCTGCTTTCTCGGACGAGTATCTTGGCCGTCTGGCGCTGCGCAATCTTGTCAGCGTGGCCGACGGATCGCCCAAGCCGAACCTCTATCTCGGAGAAGAGATTACGCAGGAGATCCAGGCGCCATTGCCATGGGCAAAGCGCATAGGCCAATCCCTGCCCTTCCGCCGCAAACGCCGCCAAGAAAGCTCTATGAAATGATCCGTTCCATGGTGAAATCCGCAAAGCGGTTGCAGCGCTCGCTTCGTCCTGTGGGCAGTGTCGATGCATTGGCGGACACGCGTGTTGCCGGTTGGGCATGCGCCAAAGGCCCGGTCGAGGTTGAAGTCTGGCTTGGCAACCGCCGTGTCGCCACATGCTTGCCATCCATCGCGCGGCCCGATGTTGCACAGGCTTTCCCCGCCATGAAGGGCGCGGCGACAAGCGGTTTCAGCCTTGATCTGCCCGCAGGTGCCTTGGCTGCAGATGATCTGGCCGAGTTGAAGATCGTTGCGCGGCCCAAAAACGGGATTCTGCCCGCCAGCACCATCGGCACTTTTCCGGTTGTCGGGGCCAACCTTGCCCGAAAGCTCGCAACCGCGGGCGACAGCGGCATTGTCGGCCCGTTCCCCAAGGACGTGATCGACGCCATCGCAGCGGTCTGGCCCGAAGCCTGTGCCGACCTGAACACCGTTGAAGGCCAGACGCGGTTTGTGGACCGGCTCAAACAAGTGATGAACAC
>CAZSTP010000115.1:0-8449 GCA_964609325.1 uncultured Novosphingobium sp.
AGGCCTGCTTCGTGCATGAATTCGGTGAGGTCTTCGGCCATGCGCTTGGTCAGCGTGGTGACGAGCGTGCGGTAGCCGTTGGCGGCGACCTTTTTGCATTCGGTGATGCAATCCTGCACCTGATCTTCGACCGGGCGGATTTCCACCGGCGGATCGATGAGGCCGGTGGGGCGGATGACCTGTTCGGCGAACACGCCGCCCGATTGTTCCATTTCCCATGCGGCAGGTGTGGCCGAGACCGCGATGGTCTGCGGGCGCATTGCGTCCCATTCGTTGAAGCGCAAGGGGCGGTTGTCGATGCAACTGGGCAGGCGGAAGCCGTATTCGGCCAGCGTCATCTTGCGGCGGTGGTCCCCGCGCGCCATCGCGCCGATTTGCGGCACGGTCTGGTGGCTTTCATCGAGAAATAGCAGCGCGTTTTCGGGCAGGTATTCAAACAGGGTTGGCGGCGGTTCGCCGGGCAGGCGTCCGGTGAGGAAGCGGCTGTAGTTTTCGATTCCCGCGCATGATCCGGTGGCGGCAATCATTTCGAGGTCGAAATTGGTGCGCTGTTCGAGCCGCTGGGCTTCGAGCAGTTTGCCTTCGGCTTCGAGTTCTTTCAGCCGTTCGGTGAGTTCAAAGCGGATCGCGCTGGCGGCCTGCTGCATGGTGGGGCCGGGGGTGACGTAGTGCGAATTGGCGTAGACGCGCACGCTTTCGAGCTTGGTGCCGGTCTTGCCGGTCAGTGGATCAAACTCGGCGATGGATTCGACCTCGTCGCCAAAGAAGCTTATGCGCCATGCGGTGTCATCATAGTGCGAGGGGAAGATTTCGAGATTATCGCCGCGCACGCGGAAGTTGCCGCGACCAAAGCCCAGATCGTTGCGCTTGTATTGCAGCGCCACCAGCTTCCGGATGATTTCGCCGCTATCGACGGTGCTGCCGGCCTTGAGATCGAAGATCATGGCCGAATAGGTTTCGACCGAGCCGATGCCGTAGATGCACGAGACCGAGGCGACGATGATCACGTCATCGCGTTCGAGAAGCGAGCGGGTCGCCGAGTGGCGCATCCGGTCAATCGCCTCGTTGGTGGAGCTTTCTTTCTCGATGTAGGTATCCGAGCGGGGGACGTAGGCTTCGGGCTGGTAGTAGTCGTAGTACGAGACGAAATATTCCACCGCGTTTTCGGGGAAAAAGCTTTTCATTTCGCCATAAAGCTGCGCGGCGAGGATCTTGTTGGGGGCAAGGATCAGGGCGGGGCGCTGTACCTCTTCGATGACTTTGGCCATCGTGAAGGTCTTGCCCGAGCCGGTGACGCCGAGCAGGACTTGCGTCATATCGCCTTCGCGCACTGCTGCGACGAGTTCGGCGATGGCGGTGGGCTGATCGCCTGCGGGCTGGTATTCCGAGACGACCTTGAACGGCCTGCCGCCTTCGACCTTGTCAGGCCGGGCGGGGCGGTGCGGCACGAAAGTGCCCGATGTGTCGGGCTCTTCGAGTCCCCTGCGGATAACGAGTTCGGCCATGGGTGCGATATGGGGAACAAACCGCGCCCGCGCAACCATGTGACGGGAGACACTGGCGCTTTGTTTTGGTGCTGCTAGCCTTGGGTGCAAATCTGCCGAGGAGAGTTTGATGCGCGCCGCTTATGCCCTGATGCTTGCCGTTGCCTTGTCTGCCTGCGGGGATGACAAGACCGTGGAGAAAAAGGACGCTTCTGCCGCCGAAGTGGCCAAGTCTGTCGCCGATGCGGGGATGAAGCTTAATCCGGGGCGGTGGGAACTGACGATGAACTTCGCCAAGTTTGAAATTGAAGGCATGCCGCCCGAAGCGAAGAAGGCGATGGAGCAGATGCTGGGCAAGGGGCGCACCTATTCCAATTGTCTGACCAAGGAAGAAGCCGAGAAGCCGGACGGATCCTTCTTCGGCCAGGAGGGGGCCAATTGCCGGTACGACACGTTCAAGATGGGCGGCGGCAAAGTGGATGCGACCATGACGTGCAAGGGCGAGGGACCTGAAGGCACGACCGAGGCGAAGATGAAGCTGGCAGGGACGTACAGCGCAGACACCTATGACATGACCATGGATATGCAAGGCGCGGCGCCCAATGGCAAAAACATGAACATGACGATGGCCATCGCGTCCAAGCATGTGGGTGAATGCAGGGGTGATGAAGAGTCGTAAATCCTGATCTCCGGTTTAAGACATTTTTGAGAACCTTGACAGTGGTGTGAAACATTTCTGAAATGCTGGCGTTCATCCGGCGTTAGGCCGATAGAGCGCAGGCAATGGAAATGATGATCGAACAACCACAAGCCGCAGCCGCCAAGGGCCATGCTTTGGCCCGGCTGGCCGCGCTGCGCGACGAAATCGTGCGGCGGCGGGCGCTGGTGTTCGAGCCGCGTCCGGAGGGTACGCGCGGGCCGGCGTGGGAGCGGTTGCTGGGCGAATTTCGCACGCCGATCGAGCATTGGCAGGCGGTGCGGCAACTGGGGCGGCGTTCGTGCGTGGATGAATTGCGCACGGGACCTTCGCGCCCTGTGATGCTGTTGCCGGGATTTGGCACGCATCCGGCAAGGATGAAGCCGCTGGGCAAAGTGCTGGAAGCCGCAGGACACCGCGTGAGCGACTGGGGCCTTGGCTTCAACTTCGGGCCGAGCGAAGAGCGGTTCGAGCGGTTGTGCGAGCGCGTTTGCACGATGGCGCGGCGCGAGGGCGAGCCGCTGGTGCTGGTCGGCTGGAGCCTTGGCGGCATCTTTGCGCGCGAAGTGGCGCGCACGCATCCCGAAGCGGTGCGCATGGTGATCACGATGGGCACGCCCTTTTCGGGTGACCGCCGCGCCAACAATGCGTGGCGGGCCTATCACCTGATTACCGGCCATTCGGTGGACGAACCGCCGATCGGGCGCGAGATGTCGGTCAAGCCGCCGGTGCCCACGGTGGCGCTGTGGAGCGCGCGCGATGGCATCGTTTCGCCGCGATCCGCCTGTGGCCGCAAGGACGAGCGTGATCTGGCCGTGCCAATGCGCTGCACGCATCTGGGCTTTGCCGCACATCCTGATGTGGCCGCGATGGTCAACCGGCTGATTGCTGTTTACTGATCCGGCTCCGCCTGCCGGACAGATCAATTTCGCATCAAATTTATTTCGCAAGTGCAGCATGGATGCGCTTGGCAAACCTGTTTGGTTGTGCAAGCTTGGGCACCAGACGGGATGTGCCTATGAAAAAAAACTTGCCCGCGTCATATGACGAGATGCTCGATGCCGATGGCTCGGTGCGCTCTGCTTATGCCGGTTACTGCCAATGGCATGATGAACAACCAGCCGACTTGTTACGGCGCAAGGGTAGTGAGGCCGAGGCCTTCTTTCGCCGCACCGGAATTACTTTCAACGTTTACGGGAACGAGGACGCCGAAGAACGGCTGATCCCGTTCGATATGGTCCCCCGGATCATCACCGCGCAGCAATGGCGCAAGCTATCGCGCGGGATCGAACAGCGGGTGCGGGCGCTCAACGCGTTTCTGCACGATTTGTATCACCGGCAGGAAATTGTGCGTTCGGGCCGTTTGCCTGCGCGCTTGCTGAAAAACAACGTGGCATTCCTGCCCGAGATGGTGGGCTTCACGCCGCCGGGCGGGGTTTATACGCATATCGTCGGGATCGACCTTGTCCGCACGGGCGAGGATGATTTCATGGTGCTGGAGGACAATGCCCGCACGCCGTCCGGTGTCTCCTATATGCTGGAGAACCGCGAGACGATGATGGCAATGTTCCCCGAACTGTTCACGCGGGTGCGCGTGCGCGAGGTTTCGGACTATCCGCGCCGTCTGGCCCGCAGCCTTGCTGCCTGCGCCCCGCCCGCGTGTGATCGCAAGAAGCCGCTGGTGGCGGTGCTGACGCCGGGGATTTATAACTCGGCCTATTTCGAGCATGCGTTTCTGGCCGACCAGATGGGGGCCGAACTCGTTGATGGCAGCGATTTGCGGGTGGAGAACGGGCGCATAGCGATGCGCACCACGCGCGGGTATGAGCCGATTGACGTGCTGTACCGCCGGGTGGACGATGAGTACCTTGATCCGCTGACCTTCAATCCGCAAAGCATGCTGGGCGTATCGGGGATCATGGACGTGTACCGCGCAGGCGGCATCACCATCGCCAATGCGCCGGGTACGGGGATTGCCGATGACAAGGCGATCTATTCGTTCATGCCCGAAATCGTCGAGTTCTATACCGGCGAGAAACCGATCTTGCAGAACGTGCCGACATGGCGCTGTTCGGAGCCGGAAGCGTTGCAATATGTGCTGGATAATCTGGCCGAGCTGGTGGTCAAGGAAGTCCACGGATCGGGCGGTTATGGCATGCTGATCGGGCCGACTTCATCGAAGAAGGAACTGGCGGCGTTCGAGGCCAAGCTGCGGGCGCGGCCGGAGAACTATATCGCGCAGCCGACGCTGGCGCTGTCTACTGTGCCGATCCTGACCAAGGCGGGACTTGCGCCGCGCCACGTGGATTTGCGGCCCTTCGTGCTGGTGAGCCCCAACGGGATCGACATTACGCCGGGCGGGTTGACGCGGGTTGCGCTGAAAAAGGGATCGCTGGTGGTCAATTCGTCGCAAGGCGGGGGCACCAAGGACAGCTGGGTACTGGACGACTGATGTTAGGTAGATCGGCAAACGGCATCTTCTGGTTGTTCCGCTATCTTGAGCGGGCGGAGAATGTTTCCCGCCTGATCGAGGCGGGGTTCCGCATGGCACTGACGCGTTCGGCATCGGACGCGATGGACGAGTGGCGCTCGTTGATCGTCACACTGGGGTTGCGGCAGGCGTTCGAGTTGCGGCACGGGACCGAATATACCGGCCCTAACGTGTTCAACTTTATTCTGCGCGACAAGGAAAACCCGGGCAGCATTCTGGCGATCACCGAGGCTGCGCGGACCAATGCGCGCATGGTGCGCGGCGGGATCACGCGCGAGGTGTGGGAATCGGTCAACGACGGCTGGATGCAATTGCGCGAGGCGCTGGCGCGGCCTGTCACCGAAACGCGGCTGGGCACGGTGCTGGATCTGGTGCGGCGGCAGGCGACGCAAGTGCGCGGGGCGATGGAAGGCACCATGCTGCGCAACGAGATTTACAACTTTGCGCGGATGGGCAGCTTTATCGAACGGGCGGACAATACCGCGCGTATCCTGGACGTGAAGTATTACGTGCTGCTGCCTTCGGTATCCTATGTTGGGTCTAGTCTCGACAATGTGCAGTGGGAAAACGTGCTGCGATCGGTTGCCGGTGAGCGCGCCTATCGCTGGCTGAATGCGGGGCGCATGGACCCGCGCGGGATCGCCGAGTTCCTGATTCTGGATGAGCGTTTTCCGCGCAGTCTGGCGTTCTGCTATTCCAAGTTGCGGTCCAATCTGGCCAGCCTTGCGCGCGAATATGGCAGCGAGGTGAAGAGCCATGAAATGCTGGGCGATGCGGCGTGCCAATTCCACACCACTACGATCGAGAGCATTTTCGAGCAGGGGCTGCACGAGTTCATCGGCAAGTTTATCCGCGCCAACACCGCGCTCGCGCTGCAAATCCAGCGTGATTACCGTTTTACAGAATAAGGCCGCCCATGCGCATCGCCGTTGACCATACCACGCATTACGTGTTTTCCGGGCCTGTCAGCCGTGGGCTGCAACGCTTGCGCCTGATGCCCAAGACGACGTCCGGGCAGCGCGTGATCGAATGGAATATGACCTTCGAAGGCGCGCAATTGCAGGCCGAATATGACGATGCCAATTGCAACCACGTCTCGTTGATCTCGTTCGATGCAGGGACCAGCGAAGTGACCATCCGGTGCGAGGGGCTGGTTGATACCAATGACGAGGCCGGGATCATTGGCCGCCATTCGGGCTTTATGCCGATGTGGCAGTTTTTGGAGCAGACCGATCTGACGCGCACCGGTCCACGCACGCGCGGCATGCTGACGGGTCTGCCCGCCGAGGCCAATGTGCTGTCATCGCTGCACAATCTTTCGGCGCTGATCCGCGAGCGGGTGGAATATGCCGCAGGACATACCGATTCTGCGACGACGGCAGAGGGCGTTCTGGCCGCTGGGCGGGGGGTGTGCCAGGATCATGCCCATGTGTTTATCGGCGCAGCGCGTTCCATGGGCATACCGGCGCGCTATGTCAGCGGCTATCTGATGATGGATGACCGGATCGAACAGGATGCGGGCCACGCCTGGGCCGAAGCGCACGTGGACGGGCTGGGCTGGGTGGGCTTCGATATCTCGAACGGGATCAGCCCGGATGCGCGCTATGTTCGCGTGGCGACCGGACGCGACTATAAGGATGCGGCACCGATCACCGGGATACGATATGGCGCGCGTGACGAAGCGATGCATGTCAAGCTGGCTGTGGAACAACAGCACGCCGGGCAATAAAGCTGCTAAACGAGGGAAAGACGCCGGATTCGGTCTATGGCTGCCAAGCGCAGCATGCCGGGTTAAGAGCGCGACAGGGAAAATCGGGGCAAGACAATGACGTATTGCGTGGGAATGGTGCTCGACAAGGGACTTGTCCTGATGAGCGATACCCGCACCAATTCGGGCGTCGATAATATATCGGTGTTCCGCAAGATGTTTCACTGGTCGGTGCCGGGGGAACGCCAGATCACGATCATGACGGCGGGCAATCTGGCCACCACGCAAGCGGTGATTTCGCAACTGGAAGAGCGCAACAAAGCGCCGAGCGACCGTCGGCCTTCTATCCTTGAAGCGCCCACGATGTTCCAGGTGGCAACGCAAGTGGGCGGATTGCTGCGCGCGGTGATCGAGGGGCGGCAGGAAGGCGGCATGCAATCCGAAGGGCCGCGCTTTACCGCATCGATGATTGTGGCGGGCCAGATCGCCGATATGGAACCGCGCCTGTTCATGGTCTATCCCGAAGGCAATTTCATCGAGGCGAGTTTTGATACGCCGTTCTTCCAGATCGGCGAGACGAAGTATGGCCGCCCGATTCTCTTGCGCGGCTATGACCGGACGATGAGCTTTGAAGATGCGGTCAAATTGTTAATGGTTTCGTTCGATTCCACGCTGGCGGCGAACCTTTCGGTGGGCCTGCCGCTGGATCTCATGGTGATCGAGCGGGACCGTTTCGAGCCGCTGCACCAGCGCCGGATCTTGGCCAACGACCCATACTTTACGGCCATTTCATCAAGCTGGAGCGAGGCCCTGCGGCAGGCGTTCCATTCCTTGCCGGAATATACATTCGATCAGGATGGTGAAAAACCGGATTGAATTGACCACGCATTCCCGATCGATTTGCCGCATCAGGGCGCAATGGAATGGTTAACAAAAAGCATCTGTTTTTTCTGTGATGCCATACGCTTACCCTGATTTCGGGGGTATTTTTCTGCACCCTAACAAAAAAGCAAAAGGGAATGATCCGTTCCCGAAGCGATAGTCCTAAGCAAAAACCTGTATGATTGCTGAATCTGCTGCGCAATCGGTTCATTCCGAAACTAACCCCTATGGCTTTATTTTGCATACGGGTGACTAAATGTATGCATGGCTGATCGCGTAACACTTCACATCCTAGATGGTGACACCGCCCGCAGGGCCCAACTGGCGCGTCTTGCGTTCGCAGCGGGGCATCATGCTGAAATCTATGCCAACGCAGAGGAGCTTTTGGCGCACGCGCCATCCGGCGGCCTTGTGCTGGCGCAAGACGATCCGGTGGGGGAGGGCATCCCCAACCTGATCGCCGCGATGATGCGCGCGGGGCACTGGCTGCCGGTCATCGCGATATCGGAAGCGCCCGAGACATCGGCTGTCGTGCGGGCGATCAAGGCAGGCGCGCTGGATTATCTGGCCATGCCATCGCAGATTGCACCGTTGAACGAAGCGGTCTCGCAAGCGGCGCGTGAAGCCGATTCCTTCCGCGCACAACGCGCCCGCGCCGCCGAAGCGCGCCAGCGTATCGCGCGGCTTAGCTCGCGCGAGCGTGAGGTGCTGGACCGGCTGGCCGAAGGGTGCAGCAACAAGGCCATCGCGCGCGAACTGGACATCAGCCCGCGCACCGTGGAAATCCACCGCATGAAGATGATGGGCAAACTGGGCGCACGCCACGCCGCTGAAGCGGTGCGGTTGCGGATCGAGGCAACGGGGCTGGACGATATCGCCGCCTGAGGCTTTTTACCGATCAGCATGTTATGAAACGGGCGGGGCGCAAAACCCCGCCTTTTTTTGTGCTTTTAGCGGCAGAGCGGGCGCGTGGCGCTGGTTTCGAGGTGCAGGTGATCGCGGTGGGCGGCGTTGTAATCGGGCGTGAGGACGGTGCCGAAACGCTTGCAGGCGCTATCGCGGATGGTGCGCAGGAAGGCGCGGATTTGGGGCGAGGTGGCGTTCCAATCGCCCAGTACGCTGATGCGCCGCCCGTCTGCCAGACGGAAGGCGGCGATATCCACCGCGTTGGCGGTGGCGTGGGCAGA
>CAZSTP010000116.1:0-5877 GCA_964609325.1 uncultured Novosphingobium sp.
CGCGGCATGGTTCGCGCAGCGCAGTTTGCGAATATGCTGGTGTCGCCCAGCCGCAAGGAAATCCTGACGTCAGAGACGTTTTATTCCCGCCTGACACGGGGCGAGCGCACCGATGCCGTGACGATCTGGGACATGGCCACGCTGGAGCCGAAAGCCGAGATCCTGTTGCCCGGCGGCAAGCGCCAGCAATCGGTTACTTATCCGCAGCTGTTCCAGTTCACCAATGGCGGCAAGTGGGCGCTGGTGGCGAATTTCACGCCCGCGCAATCGGTTAGCGTGCTCGATCTTGATGCACGCAAAATCCTAGCCGAGATCGATCTGCCCGGCTGCGCGCAGCTTTATCCCACGGGACTGCGCGGCTTTACCAGCCTTTGCGCCGATGGCGCGATGCTGTCGGTAAAGCTTGGCGCAGACGGACAGGCTATGTCCTCGAAAACCATCGAGGGCGTGCAGGACATCGATAAGCAGCCCCTGTTCAGTACGCCAGCGTGGACCGGCCAGCAGGCCTGGTTCGTCAGCTATTACGGCCAGATTCAAGGCTTTGACTTCTCCGGCGACGTCGCCAAGACCATCCCCGGCACGTTCAACGTGGGCACGGCTGATGCTGCGGCTCCCGAATGGCGGCCAGGTGGCTGGCAAGTTATCGCAGCCGATGCTGCCGGTAAACTCTATGTGCTGATGAGCCCCAACGGTCGCGAGGGTAGCCACAAAGATGGCGGTACTGAAGTCTGGGTCGTCGATCCGTCAACCAAGGCAAGGGTGGCGCGTATTGCCTTGCGCGCCAACGCAACCGCTATTGGCGTGACGAAAGAAGCCACGCCCCGCCTGATTGCAGCACGCACCGATGGCGTGATTGATGTCCACGATGCGCTTAGCGGGGCCTTCTTGCGCACGCTTGGCAACGCTGGCGGGGAAAGCCCCATCCTGATTACGGTGCCGTAAAATGATGGAAATTTCCACATTTCTGGCGCTTTTGCTTGCAGGTTCTGCCCTGCACAAAGTGATCGCACGCGATCGTCTGGCACCGGTGGCGGCCAAACTTGTCGGCGCGCAGGGCCAAGGCCTGCTGCTGCTGATCGTTGCCGGTACGATCGAGTTTGTCGCCGCGATGTGCCTGATGATCGCACCTTTGCACCAGACCGGAGCCGTGCTGGCTGCTGTCGTATGGCTGGCATATGCTGGTGCTTTGCTGCGGCGGCGTGGCGAAACGCTGGATTGCGGATGCGATCTGGTGGCGCGGAAAAAGCCTGTCGACTGGCCATTGATCGCACGCCCTGCAGTGCTCGCCATGCTGGCCCTTATCATTTCCTCCCTGCCGGTGGCAGCGTTCGGCATTGATACGCCTTTCGCCGCCGCCGGGCTTTTGGCGCTCTATCTCGCCGGGTCGGAACTCCTTGCCATTCCTCACCCTCGCTGGAGGAAATCATGATGCTGACATCCCAGATCCTGTTGTGGACTGCCGTGATCGTGCAAGCGCTGCTGATCGCCGCCCTTGCCCGCCAAGTCGGCATTCTGCACGAACGCATAGCCCCCGCTGGCGCGCTGACACTGCACCAGAACGTCAACGTGGGCGAAGTCGCCTCGCCCATGACCGTGACGACGATGGATGGCGCGCCGATTGAAATTGGCGGCAAGCGTGACGGACGCAGCCAGTTGCTGTTTTTCGCATCGCCCGATTGCCCGGTTTGCAAGTCATTGCTGCCAGTTGTGCGGTCGGCTGCAACGGCAGAGGCCGATTGGCTTGATATCGTGATCGCCGGTGACGGATCGAAAGCGGATTATCAGCGCTTGATCGGCCAGCACGGCCTTAGCGGTGTGCCGACTGTTCTGTCAGAGGCGCTTGGCCGTGCATTCGGCGTGTCAAAGCTACCCTATGCGGTGCTCCTGGACGAGGCTGGCCGCGTGGCATCGCTCGGTTTGGTCAACAGCCGCGAACATCTCGAAAGCTTGTTTGAAGCCAAGGAACGTGGCGTTGCCTCGATCCAGGATTTCCTCTCGCGCCGCAACAAGGAGGCCTGAGCCATGGCTGGTTTTGATAAATGGACCGAGCGCCTTTCGCGCGGAGTTGCCCGCCGCACATCGCGCCGCAGCACGCTGGCCTGGCTGGGCGCTGCCATTACCGGTGCTGCCACCATCCCTGTTTTGCCGGTTGCCCGCGCAGCAAGCGGTTCGCCCCACGGTGGTGGCGGGGCGGGACATGCGCCGCTGGTATCGGCCAACCCGCAAGATCCCGGTGATCAAACATCGTGCGATTACTGGCGCTATTGCGCCATCGACGGCTTTTTGTGTTCGTGCTGTGGCGGATCGGCCAGCACTTGCCCTCCCGGCACCGAAATGTCGCCGATCACGTGGATTGGCACCTGCACCAACCCTGCCGACAACCGCGCCTATGTCATCAGCTATAATGACTGCTGCGGTACGTCTTCGTGTGGGCAATGCCTTTGCAACCGCAATGAAGGCGATCGCCCGCAAGTGCGGCCGCAATCGAACAACGATTACAACTGGTGTCTGGGCACGCAGAGCAGCGTTTATAACTGCTCGACTGCGATCATCGTGGGCGTGGCGCTGGACCAGCCGAGATGAAGGCGCTGCTTGGCGTAGTCCCGGCGATGGCGGTGCTGGCACTGGCCCTGCCCGCTGTGGCCGCGCCGGATGGAGCAACCATCTATTCACGTTGTGCCGCATGCCACACCAAGACAGGCGCTGGCGTTCCCGGCGCATTTCCGCCGCTGGGCACCGATTTCCGCAATCTTGCCGCAAAACCTGACGGGCGGCGCTACCTATCGCTGGCCGTGGTTCGCGGGCTTTCGGGGCCGATGACGGTTGAGGGGAAGGGCTATCGGGGGGTTATGCCTGCGCAGATGCTGGACGATGCAGGGACGGCGGCGGTGCTGAACCATGTTGGTATGCAGATTGCCAAAATAGGCCCTGAATTCAAGCTGTTCACCGCCAAAGAAGTAGAGGGCCACCGGTCCTCCGGCGCAGGCCTTTCCGCCGGTGATGTGGCCAGAATTCATGCAGAAGTTGGTGGCAAATGAAGCTTGCCGCATCCGGTTTGGTGGCGTTTTGTGCCCTTTTGGTGGCAGGAGCGGGCGTCCGGGCGGGTGAAATGCAGATGCGCGGGGTCAGCAACCCGCAACAAGCGCGGATCGACTACATCCTGAAATGCCAGGGATGCCATCGCCCCGACGGAGCGGGAGACGATCACTCGAACCCTCCGATCAAAAACGAAGTGGCGCGCTTTCTGGGCGTGCCGGGCGGACGCGAGTTCCTTGCCCGGGTGCCCGGCGTTTCCACAGTCGATCTTGATGACACGCGGCTGGCGAACCTCGTCAACTGGACGCTTTACACATTTGATCCGGCTCACATGCCCGCAGACTTCCGGCCCTATAGCCCTGAAGAAATCGGACATTTGCGCCGTCATCCCCTTCGCCTCGAACGCGCCGGAACAAGAGCGCGGCTGGTGAAAGGTTTTTCGCAGGACCGAGCAAAAACACACTCACCCTAAAAATTGGGAGATATATGATGAGGGAACGTCTTTTTCGCGGAACCGCGCTGGCTGGGGTAGCCATCGCATCCGCACTTCACATGACACCGGCCATGGCGCAAACCGCGCAGGCGGACAACAGCTTCCCCGAAGGCGAGATTGTCGTGACAGCAGCCAAGCGGTCTGAAAGCTTGCAAGCGGTGCCGATCTCGGTTTCGGCGATCAGCGGCGACACACTGGCCAAATCACGGGTCAATAGCGTCGACAGCCTGGTGACAAAGGTTGCGAACCTGCAACTGACGTCGATCGTGGGCGACAACACGCCGATCTTCGCTTTGCGCGGCGTTTCGATGTCGGACTACAGCCTGAACCAGTCCAGCCCTGTCGCGACGTATTATGATGAAGTTTACAAGGGCAACTTCGCGTTCCTTGGCGTGACGATGTACGATCTTGAGCGCGTGGAAGTGCTGCGCGGGCCGCAGGGCACGCTTTACGGCAAGAACACCACAGGCGGCGCGGTGAACATCATCGCCAGCGGCGCCAAGCTTGGTGAAACCAGCGGTTACGTCAACGCAGGCTATGGCAATTACAACCGCGTAGACCTGAATGCCGCGTTCAACGTGCCTTTGGGCGAGAAGGCCGCGCTGCGCATTGCCGGCACTTATGCCCGCGCCGATGGCTGGTTCAAGAATGTCGTCCCCGGCAAGCCCGATCTTGCTTCAACCGATGAATATGCCATCCGTGGCACGCTGAATTTTGAAGCCAGCGATAGCGTGCGCTTTGTGCTGCGCGCTTCGACCAGCTATCAGAACCCCCAGAATTACGGCATCTATGCCCAGCCCGAAGCGGTCAACCGCCCGGGACTTGGTCGCCGTGAGATTGCTTCAAACCTTGATGCCAAGCGTCAGGCACGGACCTATTCCGTGGCTTTGACCAGCACGTTCGATATCTCTGATACGCTGGCGATCACCAGCATCACCGCGTGGGACAAGGGCAACCTGTTCTTCTATGAGGACACCGACGGCACAGCCTCGGAACTGCTCGAAATACCCTATACCGACCGTGCCAGCCAGTTCGCGCAGGACCTGCGTTTGACCAGCGACACCGGCGGCCCGTTTGACTTCATTCTTGGCGCCTATTTCCATCGCGAAAAGGTGTTCAACGAAACAACTTTCGAGATCGGCAAAGACATTGATTCCGATGGCTTGGCAGGCATAACCGCCAACGATTGTGCGGTCGGCCTGCCGCTGGCCTGCCTGTTCCGCAACAACTTCACCCAAGTGAAGAAAAGCTATGCGATCTATTCCGACGTAAAATACGCGTTGTCGGATGCGGTCACCTTGCGCGGCGGCTTGCGCTATACGCACGATACCGGGCAACAGACCGACTTCAAATCAGACGCCTTGGGCGTGGACGGATCACTGATCGCCAACCTGATCCCGGTTTCGGCGCTCCGGTATTCGCAAGACAACCTGTCGGGCAAAATCGGCGTCGATTTCAAGATGGCTGATGGCAATCTGCTTTATGCCAATGTCAGCCGTGGCTATCGCGCGCCAAGCTTTAACGCGCAGGCATTTTTCGATCCGTCAGAGCTTTCGGTTGCCAAGGCCGAACAAGTCACCGCTTATGAAATGGGTGTCAAAACGCAGTTTCTGGATCGCCGGATCACGTTGAACCTTGCCGGATTCTATTACGATTACCGCAACCAGCAATTCATCAATATCGATCCCAACACGGCGGCGCAAACGCTGCTGAACATTCCCAAATCGCGGATTTATGGCGGTGAAGCGGAACTGACGATCCGGGCGACCGACAAGCTGACCATCCACAGCGGCATGGGGCTGCTGGCCACCAAGATCCAGCAGGGCATTGTCAGTGGTAACAACGTATCCGGCAATCGCTTGTCAAACGCGCCAAGCCTGACGTTCAACACGACAGTGGACTTGACGCTGTTTGACGGAGACATGGGTAAGCTATCGATCCACCCGGATATCGCTTACCAGACCAGCCAGTTCTTCGAAGTGCTGAACATCCCCCGGTTGCGTCAGACATCCTATGCGATTGTGGGCGGGCATATCGATTGGGAAAGCGCGAACGGGCGCTTTAACGCGTCGATCTGGGGCAAGAACTTGTCAGACAAGTTCTACTTCACCTCGCGCGTTGATCTGCTGGCCGGATTTGGATTTGATTACAACCACATCGGCAACCCGCGCACGTATGGCATCACGGTTGGCGCAAAGTTCTGACGCATTCCAATGAAGACCGGCCAAAGAGCGGTCAGGAGAGGATTATGACGGATTACAAGCTGCTCATTGGCGGTGCGCTCGTTGCGGGCGACATGACAATGGACGTTATCAATCCCGCCACAGGGGAGCCGTTTGCAACGGCTC
>CAZSTP010000116.1:5977-8284 GCA_964609325.1 uncultured Novosphingobium sp.
TCATCGCCTGGAATTTCCCGCTGCTGGTGGCGTGCTGGAAGATTGGCCCTGCGGTTCTGGCAGGCAACGCCATCGTGCTGAAACCTGCGCCAACAACGCCGCTGTGCGCGCTGATCCTTGGCGAGATTTGCCGCGATGTGTTCCCGGCAGGCGTCGTCAACGTGATTGCCGATGCCAACGATCTCGGGCCGCACCTGACGGCGCATCCCGATGTGGCCAAAGTGGGCTTCACCGGATCGACCGCCACCGGCAAACGCATTGCCGCCAGCGGCGCAGACACGCTGAAACGCGTGACGCTGGAACTGGGCGGGAATGATCCGGCGATTGTGCTGGAGGACGTGGACGTGCGCGAAACAGCGCAGGCGATCTTTGGCAATGCCTTCCTGAACAACGGCCAAGTCTGCCTTGCGATCAAGCGCGCCTATATCCACGCCGATATCTATGATGCGATGTGCGGGGAGCTGGCGCGATTGGCGCAAGCCGCCGTGGTGGATGACGGATTGCAGCAAGGCACGCAGATCGGCCCGATCCAGAACAAGGCGCAGTTCGAAAAGGTCAAAGGCTTTCTTGAATCCGCGCGCGCCGAGGGCACGATTGTGGCAGGCGGACAGGCCATGGAGCGGGCAGGCTATTTCATCAGCCCCACCATCGTGCGCGATGTGACCGATGGCGACCGGATCGTTGATGAAGAACAGTTCGGGCCGATCCTGCCACTGGTGAAGTTTGACGATATCGAGGACGTTATCGCCCGCGCCAACGCATCGGAATACGGCCTTGGCGGTTCGGTCTGGTCAAAAGACATTGGCCGTGCCGCAGATATTGCCGCGCGGATTGAAAGCGGGCAAGTTTGGGTGAACCAGCATATCGCGATTGGCCCGCACATTCCGATGGCAGGGTTCAAGAACAGCGGTCTGGGCGTTGAACAGTCGGTCGAGGGGCTTTCCGAATATACCCAGACCCAGGTGGTGAATATCAAGCGATGACGCAGCTATCCTATGCCAAAGGCCCGGTGGACGAGCCGCTTCTGGAAAAGACCATCGGGCAGGCCTTGCGTGATGCCGGCGCGATGTGGGGGGCGGAACTTGCCCTTTCGTCGCGCCATCAGGGTATACGCTGGACATGGGCCGAGCTTGATGCCGAAGTGGACAGGATCGCCACGGGCCTGCTGGATATCGGGGTGGCCAAAGGGGACCGTGTGGGCATCTGGGCGCCCAATTGCGCCGAATGGACGGTGCTGCAATTCGCCACGGCGCGGATCGGAGCGATCCTTGTCACGATCAATCCGGCCTATCGCACCAGCGAGGTGGAATATGCGCTTAACAAAGTGGGCTGCACGGTTCTGGTCACCGCCGCAAAGTTCAAGACCAGCGATTATGTTGCGATGCTGCGCGAGCTGGGTGCGGAAAAGCTGCCCATGTTGCGCAGCATCATCGTGATCGGCGATGACCGGTTTGACGGTTTTGAGCCGTGGCAAAGCTTGCGCGGCGAGGCTGACCCTGTGCGTCTTTCAGCCGCCGAGGCAGCGCTTCACCCCACAGACAAGATCAACATCCAGTTCACCAGCGGCACGACCGGTTTTCCCAAGGGCGCAACGCTGACCCACCGCAACATCCTGAACAACGGCCACTTCACCGCGCGCACCATCAAGCTGGGTGTAAAGGACCGTATCTGCATTCCGGTGCCGTTATACCACTGCTTCGGCATGGTTCTGGGCAACCTTGCCGCGCTGAGCAGTGGTGCGGCGATGGTTTATCCCGGCGAATCTTTTGATCCGAAAACTGCGCTGGAAGCGGTTGCGGCCGAGGGCTGTACCGCGCTCTATGGTGTGCCAACGATGTTCATCACCGTGCTGAACCAGCCCGATCTGGCAAGCTATGATGTTTCCACTTTGCGCACCGGGATCATGGCAGGATCGCCCTGCCCTGTATCGACGATGCGCCAGGTCATGGATCATCTGAACATGACGGAAGTGACCATCGGCTATGGCATGACCGAAACCAGCCCGCTGACCACACAAACCGCAACCGACGATCCGCTGGAAGAGCGGGTTGGCACGGTGGGCCGCATTCACCCCCATGCCGAGGCCAAGATTATCGGCTTTGACGGCGAGACGCTGCCGATTGGCCAGCAGGGCGAATATTGCTCGCGCGGCTATGCGGTGATGCCCGGTTATTGGGGCGACCCGGAAAAGACCGCCGAGGCGATTGATGCCGATGGCTGGATGCATTCCGGCGATCTGGCGACCATGGACGCCAATGGCTATGTCCGGATTACCGGGCGGATCAAGGACATGATCATTCGCGGCGG
>CAZSTP010000117.1:0-8261 GCA_964609325.1 uncultured Novosphingobium sp.
CATTCATCGCGTTCAAGGAAATGCACTGCAGGGATCAGCCAGTGCGCATCCCGGTGGCTTTCCCGCTGGAACAGATCGACGCTGACCAGCAGATCAAGCTTGCCCAACGCGCTTGCCAGTTTTGCGCCACCAGCGCCTGTCGAAACGGGGTTGCCGCCGCCAAGGATCAGCGCACGGATCTGCCCTTCGCCCGGCGTGGCAATTTCATCAGCCAGTTCGGCCAGGCTGTATTGCCCCACCACGGTTTCAATGCCGCGCACGCGGCTGCGGCGCTTGGGCTCTTTGCCGGCATTGGCCATCGGCAGATTGTAGGGCCAGTTCGGTGCAAAACGCCCGCCTTCGCGGTCAACCCGATCGGTCAGCACGTTCAGCGCCAGCGTCAGCCAATGCGTCAGTACGCCGTGCCGTGCCAAAGCCGGGCCGGTACCTGCAAAAGCAAACGCGCGCTTTGCACTGGAAAATCCGCGGGCAACGCTGGTGATGTCATCGGCTGGAACATCGCAAATCGCGGCAAGCTGGCCGAGCGTGATCGACGCCGCCATTGCGCGAAGCTCGCCCAGGCCTTCAACCACCAATTCGGGCGGAAGCCGTTCACGCCCTTCATCAAGGATTACCTTGATGACGCCAAGCAGAAAGGCCCAGTCCGTTTCAGGCATGGCAGCAACATGGCGCGTGGCCCCTGCGGCAGTTTCGGTCCGGCGCGGGTCCACCACCACAATCTCCGCACCCGCCTTTGCGCGGTCTTTCAGCCGTCGCCAGCCATTGGGTACCTTGCCGCCCCAGTTGAACTTGCTCACCGCCGGATTCGTGCCGATCAGCAGCGCATAATCGGTGGAATCAATATCCGGGATCAGCGCCAGCGTTTCCAGCCCGAACACATGATCGCAAGCCACGTGCTTTGCGTTGCTGTCAATCGACTGCACGCCATAGCGCTGGTTCGTTCCGATAGCCGCAAGCAAGCCGAAGTGCCATGCCGCTGCGCCTGCGCTGAAACCCATCGGATTGCCCAGATACCCGGCAACCGCGTCCTTGCCATGGGCGTCGATGATGGCTTGCAGACGCGTGGCAATATCGTCCACCGCTTCGGCATACGTGGCTTCGACATAGCGGTCGCCCACCCGCTTCATCGGCGCCTTCACACGATAGGGGCTTGCCGCCACTTCATGGGATTGCTGGCCCTTCACGCAGAAATCGCGCCAGGTATAGGGGTTCTGTTTGTCCGGGCGGATCGATTGGATCACCCCGTCCTGTACCTGGGCTTCCAACCCGCACAGTTGTTCGCAGATCAGGCAATGGGTGAAAACCGTTTGCGGTGCGCTGTGCTGTGCCATGGTTCAGGCCGCGTCTTCGCGGATCAGGTCCGCGGCTTTTTCGCCGACCATGATCGCAGGTGCATTGGTGTTCGCAGAAGGCATGATCGGCATGATCGACCCATCTGCCACACGCAGCCCCTTCACGCCGCGCACGCGCAAGCGCGGATCCACGACCGAGCGATCATCCCCGCCCATCCGGCATGTGCCCACCGGATGATAGCCGATGCCCGATGTATTGCGGATGCGCGCTTCCCATTCGGCATCATCACGCGGACGTTCCGCAGGCGCAATCCTGCCGGTCATGTGTCTGGCAAAACTCGGCGCATGAAGGATGTCATCCACCGCCTTCAACCCCCGGACAAGCGCTGCCATGTCCTGGGGATCGCCCAGCAGGCGGTGGTCAATCACGGGCGCATCCGCCGGATCAGCGCTGCGCAAACGGATTTCCCCCCGGCTGCGCGGTTTGGCGACATTGGTGTAAACCACAATGCCGGGCTTGTGATAGGGTTTGCGCGTGGCCGGATCAAAGGCGAAGGCGCCAAATTGCAGCTTGATGTCCGGTTCGGCAAGGCCGGGTTCCGAACGCAGGAAAGCCATGCCTTCAACCGGCGTCATCGACATGATGCCACGGCCTGCCAGCAGATATTGAATCACGCCTTTGGCCAGATGCAGTGGGCCCATCGTCATGTTGACCGTGGGAATATCCACCGACACGCTGGTCTGGACGCTGGCATGTTCCTGCAGATTCTTGCCCACTTCAGGTGAATCAACCTGCACGGCAATGCCCATTTTGCGCAGTTCCTCGGCAGGGCCGATGCCCGACCGCAGCAGGATGGCGGGCGATGCCATGGTGCTGGCGCTGATGATAACCTCGCGCCGCGCAGCCACCTGATGAACGATGCCGTCCTTCACATATTGCACGCCGTTGGCCTGGCCATTTTCGATCAGCACCTTGTCCACCAATGCACCGGTGATGACGGTCAGGTTGGGGCGCTTCATTGCAGGCTGCAGGAACGCCAGCGCGGCGCTGGAACGCTGGCCATCGCGCTGAGTGACATAGGCGATGAACGCACCGTCGACATCACCGGCGCAATAATCGTCAACCTTGCGCATACCCAGATCGGCGCAGGCATCGACAAAGGCATGCGACAGCGGATGAACCTTGCGCGGCAGCGCGACACCCAGCGGGCCTTCTGTGGAATGTGATTGGCTGGGCGCGCCATCAAAGCCTTCGGAGCGCTTGAAATAGGTCTGGACATTGTTCCAGCCCCAGCCTGTGCAGCCCAGATCCTTTTCCCAGCTATCGTAATCGGCGCGCGAACCGCGAATGTACATCATGCCGTTGATGGACGAACCACCGCCCAGCATCTTGCCTGCCGTCCACATCACCCGCCGCCCGTTCAGCGATGGGTCGGGTTCGGTCATGTACATCCAGTCGGCATTGGGTTTGCCCAGCAGCTTGTAGGAACCCGACGGCATCTTGACCAGAAAGCCATCGCCCGGACCACCGGCTTCCAGCAGGATGACCGAGCAATTCGGGTCTTCGGACAGACGACTGGCCAGAACACAGCCTGCGCTGCCTCCGCCTGCAATCACGTAATCGGCTGTCTTGGTACCCATGTCGTGTTCCTGTTCCCTCAATGATGTGCGCCTGATTGGTTCAGGCGTTCAATCCGCCGTTTATGCTGATCACTTGTCCCGTGATCCTGGCTGCCCCGGTTCCACACAGGAACAGGACCATCGGCGCAATATCTGCTGGCGTTGGCAGACCAAGTCCAGCGCGGTCCCGTGCTGCGCCTGCGCGTGCGGCATGGGCTTCGAATACCGGTGTTTCCGCCACGAAGCTGGGCGATATGCAATGCACCCTCACGCCCTGCCGCGCCACTTCAAGCGCAAGATTGCGCACGAAAGTCATTATGGCACCAAAAGCCGCCCCAATCACCGCTTGTCGTGGCGAGGCAAACTTGCCTGCGTCCGATGCAAAGCCGACAATGGTGCCGCCTTGCTGCGCCAGGTGTGGCAGGGCGGCATGGCACAATTGCGCAAAGCTGCCCAGAACGAGCGCGGCATGGCGTCCCATCTGGGCCGGATCAGCCGCCGCCAGCGGCCCCGCCACGCCCGATGCGCCGGTAATGCCGCAATGGACCACGGCATCAAGCCTGCCCGCTATGGCAACCACATGGCCCACCATTTCAGCAATGGCCTGTTCTTCGCGGAAATCGGCAGGAGCGGCGATCAAGCTGGCGTACGGAACGCGCAGGACCAACCGCTCCATTGCCGCAGCAACGCTTTCGGGCCGAGAACCGTGCATGGCCACCACTGCTCCTGCAGCAGCGGCCTGCGCGGCGATCTCGAACCCGATGGCACCGCTGGCCCCGGTCACAAGGATCACGCTACCTCGTGTCAGGGACATGGCCAGGCCGCCGTCAGACGGCAGAACCGAGGTTCATCACTTGCACGTCCTGGAACGCGCGAATGCCTTCGACGCCGCGTTCACGGCCAATGCCGCTCATCTTGACGCCGCCCGATGACGAGTTGGCGCTGGCAAAGAAGGCGTTGACGTTGACTGTACCGGTGCGCAAACGCCGCGCCACATCCAGCGCTGCCTTGGCGTCCTTGCCAAAGACATAGCCGGAAAGGCCAAGCGAGCTGTCATTGGCCATTTCGATGGCATGATCCACATCGCGGTAGCCGATGACCGACACCACCGGCCCGAAGATTTCATCCTGTGCCGAAGGGTTCTTGTTGTCTGGCACATCAAGGATCGTCGGCTCAAAGAAGTATCCCGGACGATCCGCGCGCTTGCCGCCTGATACGACCGTGGCGCCTGCTTCAACCGCCAGCTTCACGTAGCGTTCGCAACGCAAGACTTGCGCTTCGCTGATGACCGGGCCCATCGTGGTTTCAGGATCGGTGGAATCGCCGATCTTGGCATAGGCCATGCTGGCGGCCATAGCGCCCAGAACCTTGGCTTTTTCTTCCTGTGGTACAAAAATGCGCGTGCCCAGAACGCAGCCCTGTCCGGCGTGGGCCATACATACGCCGATGGCGGCGCTGTATGCAGCCTCAACCCGGTCCGGCAGGAAAATCTGCGCGGACTTGCCGCCCAGTTCAAGCTGCAACCGCTTCATCGAAGGAGCTGCCTGGCCTGCAACGATGCTGCCAACTTCGGTCGATCCGGTGAAGCTGACCATGTTGACCGCCGGGTCCGTCGTCAGCAATTGTGCGCCTTCCGCTCCGCTTTCGGCCAGAATGCTCAACACGCCTTCGGGCAGGCCAGCTTCTGCAGCGATTTCGGCCAGCGCCAGCGCGCTCAGCGGTGTCAGCGGGCTGGGACGCAGGATCACGCAGTTGCCCGTGGCAAGCGCAGGCATGATCTTCCACAGATTGATGTGCAGCGGGAAGTTGTAGGCAGAAATGGCAGCGACCACGCCCACCGGCACATAACGGCGGATGCTTTGCACAAAGCCGCCCATGTTATTGATGCGTTCTTCAAGCGAGATCGGATTTTCTTCGATTTCCGGAAGCTTGAGGCACAAGTCCAGCATCACGTCCATTTGCGCCATTGGCGCGCCGACCTGTGCGTGCAAGGCGAAGGATTTGATCGGCATGCCGGTTTCGGTCACGATCAGATCACGCAGATCATCGGTCCGTGCCATGAACAGTTCAAGCAAGGCGCGCACTTTGGCCACGCGCACCTTTTGGGGTGTTGCAGCCCATTCGCCCTTGTCTGCCGCAGCCCGTGCGGCCGCGATAGCGGCCTTGGTCTGGTCCAGCGATGCGCCCGCAAATTCGGTGGTCACTTCACCGGTTGAAGGGTTGCGCACCACCACTGGCGCGCCCTCGCCTGCACACAGCGTGCCGCCGATCAGCATGCGGGTTGGCAGCCATGATCCTTGCGAAGTTGCGTGCGTTGCCAAAGTTCTTACTCCTGAAATTTCGTGATGGTAAAAGGGTTTGGAAGCTGGGCGATCAGGCCACTTTGACCACGACTTTGCCAGTCGTGCTCTTCTCGAACAAGTTCACTTGCGCTTGCGGCAGGTTTTCGATGCCTTCGACAATGTGCACTTCGGGCTTGATCGCACCACTGGCCAGCAGTTCTGAAATTTCCTGTTCAAAGCCAGGGCGCAAGGCATCTTGACCGTATTGGCTGAAGCCCTGGATGCGCACGCCTTTGCCCATCACCGCAAACAGCACCGCAGGCAGGCTGTCGGTCTGTGAGCCTGCGCTGGCATCCTGATATTGCGCCATCAGGCCGGAAATCAGGATCAACCCGCCATAGGCCATGAACGGTGCGACTTGTGCCATCATCGGCCCGCCGACATTGTCGAAATAGACATGCACGCCTTCGGGTGCCGCGGCCGCAAGCTGGCCGGAAAAATCGGGGGCATTCCGGTCAATTACGGCATCATAACCGACGGTTTCGCGCAAATACCGCATCTTTTCGGGGCCACCGGCGATGCCGACAACGCGGCCACCGCGCGCTTTGACCAGCGCGCCCACCGCAGAACCCACCGCGCCTGCAGCACCGCTGACAAGGATCGTCTGGCCAGGCTTTACCCCGCCTGCAACGTTCAGGCCGATATAGGCCGTGAAGCCCGGCAAACCGCCGATACCAAGCGCGTTTTCATGGCCGCCAAGGCTTTGCGGTACACGGACCACACCCTGCCCCGCAGACACCGCATGGCTTTGCCAGCCAAAGCGGCCCTCGACAATGTCGCCCGCCTTGTAATCGGGATGTTTTGATTCGATGATTTCGCCCACCGCCGCGCCGGGAATGACTGTACCCAGCGGCAAGGACGGCATGGCGCTGCTGCCCAGCGGCTTCTTGTCGATAAAGATGCGCAGCATCGGATCAACAGACACGAATGTGTTGCGGACAAGGAAGCTGCCATCGGGCACTTCTGGCACGGGGAACTGTTCGACAGCGAAATCCGATGTCCGCAAATTACCCTCAGGGTAGCTTTGCAAAACCACCTTGGTTGCCATCGTTGTATCCAGCGCCATATCCTTACCCATTCCCGTCTTATGCTTTACACACAAAGCCGGGCCGCATCGTGGTGATGCGGCCCGGCGATGGTCGATTACAGATTGAACAACTGCTTTGCGCGGCCGCCAACGATCATTGCCTTGTCTTCTTCAGGAACGCCTTCGAACAGTTCCTCGATCTTCTGCATCGAATGCGGGAAGGTCGTTTCCGAATGCGGGTAATCCGATGACCACATGATGTTGCCGGCGCCGGGCAAGTCGCGCGTCAGAATGCCGACGCGGTCATGAATGAACGAGGCATAGATGTTGCGGTCCATGAAGTAGCTTGGCGCATGTTCAAGCACACTGTTCACCCAGTGGCGCTGCTTGTGCCAGGTTTCGTCCATATAGTTCGCCGCAAATGCGAGCCAGCCCGTACCGCTTTCGATCGATGCGATCTTCAGGTCCGGGAAGCGCTGGAAGACACCGCCATAGATCATGATGGCAAGTGGTTCACCCATGCCGAACTTCGACATCAGCAGATCCGACAGGAAGAACTTCGGCTCGGTAAAGCGCACTGCGCGGCCACCGAGGTGGATGGTCAGCGGAACACCCAGATCGCAAACAGCCTTCCACAGCGGATCGAATTCCGGATCGGCATAGCTGCGGTCGCTGTTCACGTCGCCGGTCAAAGCCCGTGTCTGGGCATCGCCGCCGTTGAGCGAACCGACTTTGGACATCGGAAACGCAGGAATGTTGATTGCCTTCAGGCCACGGGCAACGCAGTCCCGGATCATGGCAATGGTTTCATCCACATCACGCATCGGCACATAGCCAACGCCGACAAGGCGCTTGTTGTCGTAGTTGCAGAAATCGGCCAGCCAGCGGTTATAGGCATTGAAGCTGGCCATGTGCAGTTCATGGTTGGTCGTGCCAAGCGGACCGCCGCCGAACAGGATCGCGGTATCGATACCATCGGTGTCCATATCATCAAGGCGCGCCTTCGGCATCCACCCGCCTGAACGCGCGTCGGACGCACGGCCATGCATCTTGAAATCCTTGCCTTCGCGGCCGCCAAGCGCGCTGATCAGGTTCAGCTTGCGGCGATGGCCTTCGAAAACGATGTAGTCGCAGTCTTCGCCATGTTCGAGCTTTGGCGCCATGTCGCGATACTCGGCAGGCAGATAATCGGCCCACATGTCGTGCGATGGATTCACATGCGCGTCGGCATCCACGATGCGCAGCTTTGTTGCGATATTCACGTTGCAATCTCCCTTGATTTGATCTGGGTCAAATCTAAACCCGACAGCAGACTCTTTCAAATATTAAAAATCGGCATTCCAAGACCTTCTTGATATGGGTCGCTTGCTGAAATGCCGATGCCCCACGCGGCGGGAATCTGCTGCGGATGACACCATTATAATGCGACAATCGTATTTCATTATTTGATCCGCATCAAGTCTGACCGCACAAACATATGGCATCCCGATTCCATCGCCAGGCCGCATCAAACGCGGTTTCCAAGACAGGAGATGGATACCATGGCAACCGTTGAACTTTCCAAGCCGCTGCCCGCGCCGATCCCGCGCGGCAAATTCCGGATCGTCGATGCTGACGCCCATATCGATCCTCCACACACGTTCTGGGCGGAATATCTGCCGGCGCACCTGAAGGATCTGGCACCGACCATCGAAGAAGGCGACGAATGCGATTTCGTGGTGTTCGAGGGCCGCAAGCGTCCGCTGATCATGCTGGCCAACCAGGCGGGCCGCGCCGGCCAGGATTTCAAGATCATGGGCAAGCTGGCCGACCTGCACGACAGCGTCACGCCTTCCCGCCGCCTTGCGGTGATGGACGAAGACGGCGTCGATGTCGAAGTGCTCTATGGCGGCGGCCCATTGGGAACCGGCAATTCGGAACTCTATATCGAAAGCTATCGCGCTTATAACCGCTGGCTGGCCGACTTCTGCAATTACGACA
>CAZSTP010000118.1:0-8241 GCA_964609325.1 uncultured Novosphingobium sp.
ACCAAGGCCTCTCGGTCGGCCTCAAAGGCCTCAAAGTCGAAGGCCTCAAGCGCACCGAAGCTTTGCTGGATTTCGCGCGCGACAACGGCCTTGCCCGCCTGACCATCGATAGCGGCTATGGCCCCGAAGGCACGTGGGAGCCGGAACCGGTCACGATCACGCTAGGCGGAACCCCCGTTTCCTTGCCCCCCGGCGCATTTATGCAAGCCACGCGCGATGGCGAGGAAGCCCTCGTCAGCGCGGCACGCGAATGGCTCGGCGGGGCCCCGACCGTGGCCGATCTGTTCTCGGGCCTCGGCACTTTCGCCTTTGCGCTGGCAGGCCCCGCCACCAAAGTTCTTGCCGTAGAGGCCGCGCGCGATACGCATCTTGCCTGTCAATCGGCGGCGCGCATGAACGGGCGTCCGGTTCACTGCCTGCACCGCGATCTGTTCCGCAACCCGCTGCGCGTTGAGGAACTGGACCGTTTCGCCGCCGTCCTGCTCGATCCACCGCGCGCCGGTGCGCAGGAGCAAATCGACCAGATCGCGGCCAGCATCGTGCCGCGCGTTGTCTATATCAGTTGCAATCCGGCAAGCTGGGCGCGCGATGCGCTGCGCCTTATCAAAGGCGGCTACAGGCTGGCAGAACTGCGCCCGGTCGGCCAGTTCCGCTGGTCAACCCACGTGGAACTGGCCAGCCTGTTCGTCCGCGACTGACGGATCAAAACACTACGCGCGCGGCGTGGTAAATCAGCGCCGTCAGCACAATCGATGACAGAACGAACAGCAAAAAACGCACCGTCACTTTGTTCATGGTCGCCTGCACGATGGAATGCACCACGCGGATGCCAACATAGGCCCAGGCCACTTGCGCGCTCATCCCGTTGCCTTGTCCTGCCACGGCAAGAACCAGACACGCCGCATAGAACAGCGTCGGCGCTTCATGCAGGTGATTGTAATTGTGCGCTTTCCATTGGACGTGCGCAGGCAGGATGTGATCGAGTGTCTTGGTCGGGTCCTTGGCCAGGGCATCGGGATCAAGCCCCGCTGCCGTCATTGCAGGCAGGCGCGTGGCATACATCCACAGCCACATGACCATGGTCCACGCCATCAACGCGACGGCGGGTTGCAGAATTGCTGCTTTCATTGTTTCTCTCCCGAATATTTGTGTTTTCAGGCCTGCCCGAGCGTCGCTCCAAAGGCGCGAATGGCCAGCCCGATCAGGCAAAAAGTGGAAAGCAGGAACAGTGCAAAACGCACCGGCACGCGATTAACCGTCGCCTGCCACACCGAATGGACCACGCGGATACCCACATAGCCCCAGGCCAGCGCCACATCGAGCGAACCTGCGCCGAGGATCGCAAGGATCATCACGGCGGCATAGAACAGCGTCGGCTGCTCCATCAGGTGGGCATAATTGTGCGCCTTCCAGTTGATCTCATCGGGGATCACCCCCTCAAGATCCTGCCCGCGCCCGCCGGGCTTGGCATTGCCCAGTCCGCCCAGTTTTGAAAGCGCCGGAAGGCGTGATCCCGCCATCCAGAACAGCATCACCAACGACCACAGCACAAGCGCTGCTGCCGGCATCAATATCGCGCCTTGCATCGTTGTTCTCCCTCGACCCAGCGCGAGAAAGTGGGTGAAGGGATTTAGATTGTCAATCGCAACTTAATGGGGCGCATTCGCGCTGTCACTTGCGCAAAGTGATCCGCCGGTAATAGCCAAACCGCCCGCGCAAGGTGCGCACGGTCAGCCCATGATCCTGTGCAATCTTTGCGGCAACGGCGGCCAGATCCTCGCGTGGGCTGACGTGAAACCTGGCCAACCATGCGCGCATCATATGGCGGACAGGCGCAGGCAACCCGCCAAAATCGCCAAAATCGACCACATGCAACGCTCCGCCCGGTGCGAGCACACCTGCCGCTTGGTCCAAGGCCTGCTCCCACTGCGGGATCATCGACAAGGCATAGGAGATGAAAACGCGATCAAACGTTGCCCGCCCGAACAGGGCTAGCGCGTCAAAGTCGGTCGCATCGCCACGCGCCAACCCGCAATCGCCTGCCATCCGCTTGCGCGCAACCGAGAGCATCTCGTCCGAGATATCGAGCCCGTGCAACAGCGCCCCCGGCCATGATCGCGCGGCACAGGCCAGATTTCGCCCCGTACCACACCCGATTTCCAGCACGGTCATTCCGGGCGCGGCTTCCAGATTGCGGATCAGCCCGTCGCGCCCGAACAGATAGTATTTGCGCGTTGCGTCATAAATGTACTTCTGGTTACGATAGACCGCATCCATCAGCGCGCCATGGGCAGGGGCCGGAGAGGGCGAGGGGGCAAGCGTCGCCATCAGACCAGCTCGTACAAATGCACACCGCCATAGATGGACGAACGATCCCGCGCCGTGCTCTCGGCCGAAATTGCTTCGTCATAACGCCAGCGTGCCAGCACCGTTTCATCCACACGCCCCGGCAACAGGCTTGGCTCTGCCGCCGTGCGGAACAATACGCGTGATCCGGCACGGGCGGTGCGCGTAATCTCGCGCCACAGATCGTTCAACTGAACATCGGTCATCCAATCCTGCGCGTCCAACAACACATAGCGATCAAGCGATGCGTCGGGCAGCGATGACAAATGCTCGGTCAGGTTGGCATGGCGCACATCGATGCGGTCGGCGCGCTCGCGCACCACTTCCCAGTTCGCCTCTTGCAGATAGGGTGGCAGCGGGCACTGATCTCCCCGGCCATAGCCGCGTGAAAAGGCCTGCCATGCGAAATAATTGTCACCCACCGGAAAATCGCAAGCCAGCTTTGCCAGACGGCGGCGCAACACTTCGGCCATCGGCTCATCGCCTGCCAGCACATCAAATTGCGCGGGCGGAATGCCGAGGCCAAACAGCGATGCGGGTTGATCGGTCAGCCACCGCACAAAACGCTTGTCGAACACCGGCGACATTTCGCGTTCGAACACCTCGCGTTGTTCCTCAACCGTGCGGGCATCAAGGATCGTCGAAAGATCAATCCGGTAAAGCCGCGCCAGCAAATGCGCCACGCCGATGAAGTTGCCCAGCAATCCGCGCTTGTAAAAATTGCTTGAAAAACCGGCGATCCGCCGTCGACCAATAAGATCGCGGCCTTCCCAATAGCGCCGCGTCGTCTCGTCCATCTGCGGCGCGATATGCGCCTTGTAGGCCGCGATGTTGACGGCACTGTCAGCTTCGGCAAAAAACCGGCGGAAGTGTGCGTAATCAGGCAGATAGCGCGCCGATCCGATCTTCAACTTGTTCAGTGCGATATGCGCGGTGTTCAGATCAACCGCCGTGATCGCTTCGGGGTTCGCCGTCAGGTACGACAGCACATTGCAGCCGCCGCTGGCGATTGCGATCATCCGGCTGTCGGGTTTGATCTGCAATGCCTGCATGTCCACATCCGGGTCTTCCCAGATCTGCGCATAGACCAGCCCGCGAAACGCCAGGGCAAAAGCGTGGTCTAACAGACGGTTGGTCGCGCTCGCCCCACGGCGGACAACGGAACGCGTAATCGGATGCGAACGGGCGCGTTCGAGCATGGCAAACCCCGGTATGATTGAACGTTGACCGCGCTTAGAACCGCCATGTTGCGGTTGTGTGCCAGCAATGCTGCACTTGTAACACTGCTGTCTGACAAACCCTGCTATCCCGATCCGGGCTCGCTCCGGCATTTCCCGACATGCCCTGAAATGGGGGGGTTGGGTTTGTCATGCCGATATCCTAAAGGCGCGCTATGACATGCCCCGCGCCCGCAGCGCGCGGCAACGAAGGTTTGGAGATACAATGGCTAAAGTTCTCGTCATCGGCGCAGGCGGCGTCGGCTCGGTTGCGGTTCACAAGATGGCGATGAACGCCGGGATCTTCAGCGAAATCGCGCTGGCGAGCCGCACCAAAGCCAAGTGCGATGCCATCGCCGCTTCGGTAAAGGAGCGCACAGGCGTCAGCATCGATACCTACCAGATCGACGCTGACGATGTTGCCGCCACCACCGCGCTTCTGAACGAAGTGAAGCCCGTCCTCGTCGTCAACCTCGCGCTGCCCTATCAGGACTTGCACATCATGGACGCCTGCCTTGCCGCTGGCGTCAACTATATGGACACCGCGAATTACGAGCCGATTGACGAGGCCAAGTTCGAATACAAGTGGCAATGGGCCTATCAGGAGCGCTTCAAGGAAGCCGGCCTGATGGCGCTGCTGGGCTCGGGCTTCGATCCCGGCGTCACCAGCGTTTTCGCCACATGGCTGCGCAAACACAAGCTCGACACGATCCGCACGCTCGACATCCTCGATTGCAACGGCGGCGATCACGGTCAGCACTTCGCCACCAACTTCAATCCGGAAATCAACATCCGCGAAGTGACCGCGCCCGCGCGCCACTGGCTCAATGGTGAATGGATCGAAACGCCCGCGCTCACCATCCGCGAAACCTTTGATTTCGAAGCCGTCGGCCCCAAGAACATGTACCTGATGTACCACGAGGAACTCGAAAGCCTCGCGCATCACATCCCCGAAATCGAACGCATCCGCTTCTGGATGACCTTCGGTGATGCCTACATCACGCACCTCACTGTGCTGCAAAACGTCGGCATGACGCGGATCGATCCGGTGATGTACGAAGGCAAGGAAATTATCCCGCTCCAGTTCCTCAAAGCCGTCCTGCCCGAACCCGCCTCGCTGGGTGCTACCACCAAGGGCAAGACCAACATCGGCGACATCGCCACCGGCCTCAAAGATGGCGTGGAAAAGACCTACTACATCTACAACATCTGCGATCATGAAGACGCCTATGCCGAAACCGGCAACCAGGCCGTCAGCTACACCACCGGCGTCCCCGCCATGATCGGCGCTGCGCTGATGGTGCAGGGCATCTGGAGCGGCACCGGCGTGTTCAACATCGAACAACTCGATCCCGATCCCTACATGGACATGCTCAACCAGCACGGCCTGCCATGGCAGGTCAAGGAACTCGCAGGTCCGCTGGAGTTTTGAGGTAAGAAGAAAGAGGTTTCGCGCAGGGACGCGGAGGAAGCAGAGAGCGCTGAGGGTTTCAACGGATGGTCAACAATTACAAAGCCGATTGAAAGCTCCCCGATCTCTGCGCCTCTGCGCCTCTGCGCCTCTGCGCGAAACATTTTTAAAACGAGGGCTTTAAAATGGAAACCAAAGCCGGTGATCCGGGCGCGTTTGCCCACTTCGACCTTAGCCGTGTCGATAGCCCTTCCTTCGTCGTGGACGAGGCGAAGCTGCGCGCCAATCTGGCGGTGCTGGCCGATGTGCGCGACCGCGCCGGGATCAAGGTCCTGGCCGCGATGAAGGCGTTTTCCATGTGGAAAGTCGCGCCCGTCATCGGCGAATACCTCGACGGCGTGTGCAGTTCGGGACTGTGGGAATCGCTGCTCGCGGCAGAGCATTACAAGGGCGAAATCGCCACCTATTGCGCGGCCTACAAAGCCGAAGACCTGCCCGAAATCCTCCGCCTGTCCGATCACGTGATTTTCAATACGCCCGGCCAGCACGCGCGCTTCAAGGGCGAGATCGCAGCGGCCAAGGCGCGCGGTGATGTTTTCGATATCGGCCTGCGCGTAAACCCGCTCCATGCCGAAGGCGAAGTGCCGCGCTATGATCCATGCGCCCCGCATTCGCGCCTCGGCTTCCCCGTGGACCAGTTAGCGCCCGAACACTTCGAAGGCGTCAGCGGCATCCACTTCCATACATTGTGCGAGCAGGACTTCGAGCCGCTCCAGCGCACGTGGGATGCGCTATTTCCGCGAATCGCGCCTTACCTCGGCCAGCTCAAGTGGCTGAACTTCGGCGGCGGCCATCACATCACCCGTGCCGATTACCAGCGCGATGATCTCGTCGCCTTCCTCAAAGCGGTCAAAGCGCAAACCGGCTGCGAGATCTATCTTGAACCCGGTGAAGCCGTCGCGCTTGATGCGGGCATCCTTGTCGGCACCGTGCTCGATACGCACTGGAACGGCATGCAACTGGCCGTCACCGACATTTCGGCCACATGCCACATGCCCGATGTGATCGAAGCGCCCTATCGTCCTGCGATGCTGGGCGAGCTGCCTATCGATGAATACGAAGATTCGGGGGAAGGGGCACCACCCGTCCGGCTTGGCGGTCCGTCATGCCTCGCAGGCGATGTGATCGGCGATTACCGTCTTCCGAACGGAGCCGAACCCGGCACGCGCTTCGTGTTCCTCGATCAGGCGCATTATTCGATGGTCAAGACCACCACCTTCAACGGCGTCCCGCTGCCCTCGATCTGGTTGTGGAACAGCAGCACCGATGCCCTGCAAAAAGTGCGCGGCTTTACCTATCAGGATTTCCGCGACCGGCTTTCCTGAGAATCTGCGGCAATGATTCGGCAATCATCGACATGCCCTTAATGACGGGGGCCGTTCTTGAGGCCACGAAGAACCCCTGAAAATGCTGCGATTTGGCCAGAAATGTTTCATTTTTCTGACACGCATTTGCAGGGGGTCCTTTTTCACTTGATGTTCAGCCAGAGGGCTTTATTTACCCCCTCTCGCTGCCCCATGGGGACTTCCAAACCGCAAGGCAGCCTTGTTCAACGTTCCGTTTGGGGGTCCCTTGAGTTGCACATCTATCCTAACGCATTGGCTGTAGTTGGCGCCTCGGCGCCTGACCAACCTGCCATTCTGAACCGTTCGCATGCTGCCGCGCGCGCCGCCCGCTTCTTCGTCGAAAAGTTTCCGGGTAAGTCGCTCTATGCGGTAAAGGCCAATCCTTCGCCGGATTTGCTGCGTGTGCTGTGGGATTCGGGCGTGACGCATTACGACGTCGCCTCGATCGTGGAAGTGCGCCTCGTGCGTGAAACGCTTCCGCAAGCCACGCTGTGCTTCATGCATCCGGTCAAATCCTCCAGCGCGATCCGTGCCGCCTATTTCGATTATGGCGTGCGCGTGTTCAGCCTCGATTCGTTTGAAGAGCTGGAAAAGATCACCGAAGCGACCGATCAGGCCGAAGACCTGACGCTCTGCGTCCGTCTGCGCGTTTCATCGGAATATTCGGAACTCAGCCTCGCATCCAAGTTCGGCTGCGATCTGACCAATGCGGCTGAATTGCTCCAGGCAACGCGTCAGGTGTCGGATTCGCTCGGCGTGTGCTTCCACGTCGGCAGCCAGTCGATGAGCCCTCACGCCTATGTCCAGGCGCTTGAGCGTGTGCGCGCCGCCATCGTCGATGCGTCTGTCCTCGTTGACATCATTGATGTTGGCGGCGGCTTCCCCTCGATCTACCCCGGCATGGAACCGCCCCCGCTCGAAGATTACTTCGGCGTGATCGACCGTACCTATGAATCGCTGCCGGTGTCCTACTCGGCAGAACTGTGGTGCGAACCGGGCCGTGCGCTTTCGGCAGAATACAATTCGATGATCGTACGCGTCGAACGCCGCCGTGGCACCGAACTCTATATCAACGACGGCGCATACGGTGCGCTGTTTGATGCCGCCCACGTCGGCTGGCGCTTCCCTGTGCGTGTCCTGCGCAACGAAGTGGCCAACGACGGCGTAGAGATCGAAATGGAGCCCTTCAGCTTCTACGGCCCGACTTGCGACGATATGGACCACATGGACGGCCCGTTCGAACTGCCTTCGAACATCCGCGCAGGCGACTACATCGAAATCGGCATGCTCGGCGCTTATGGCGCTGCGATGAAAACCGCCTTCAACGGCTTTGGTGCAACCGAAGTCTACGAAGTGTCTGACGAACCGATGTCGAGCCAATACCGCGGTGACCGCCGCGATCCCCGCGTTTCGGACAACGTGGTATCACTGCGCTGATCGCTTAGGCTTGCGCTGGAATTGAAAAGGCCCCGCCGAAAGGTGGGGCCTTTTTCGTTCCGATAATACCTTTTGCAATCAAAACTTCGTCATTACGCGCGCAGCGAAGCAATCCAGAGCGGCGCATAACGGCTCCGGATTACGTCACCCCGGGGCGCTGCGTCAGGGGCGGATTCAGCGATGGTGCTAGCAAATGCCATAGTCACCAAAGAAAAAGCCCTCCCGGCTAGGGAAGGGCTCAATCTCGCAATCATCGCAAACCCGCCTCAAGCAGCCTTGCGCAAGTCCAGCTCCATACGCTGCCAAATCTCGACCAGCGCCGCCGTCAACTCGGTCATCATCGCTTCCGAGTGCGATGGCCCCGGCGTAAAGCGCAGGCGCTCTGTGCCGCGCGGGACGGTCGGGTAATTGATCGGCTGCACAT
>CAZSTP010000119.1:0-8233 GCA_964609325.1 uncultured Novosphingobium sp.
GCGTGGTCGGGCTATTTGCCCAAAGTCGATATGCAGGTTGCGCTGGGCGGTGAACTGACGGTTCCATCAACCGGCGACCAGACCATGCTGCGGCGCGCCGAAGGCGTGGTGACGCTGAACCAGAACATCTGGGATTTTGGCACGACGATCAACGACATCAAGCGCGCCCGCGCGACTTATCGCAGCGCGCAATGGGGCACGCGGGAGCGGATCGAGGCGATTTCTTACGAAATCAGCGCGGCGTACCTGTCCATGCTGGAGCGCACCAAACTGATCGCGCTGACGGAATCCGAGATCGCGGCGACGCAGAAGATCCTCGATATGGTGGTGATCCAGGAAGATCTGGGGCTGACCAGTTCTGCCGATGTGAGCCGTGCCAAGGCGCGTTTTCAAGTGCTTCAGGCAGAATTGATTGATCGTCGCAGTGCCTTGGCGCAGGCGGAGGAAGCCTATCGCAGGTTGACGTTCCATCTGCCGGGCAAAGTGGTCGATCTGCCATCGACCAACGGAAAGCTGCCTGCCAATCAGGACGATGCCATTGCCCTGATCGAAACGCAAAGTCCGCGCTATGCGCAGGCCCGGGAGGACCGGCGTTCGTTGGAGCGGCAAAAGGCCAGCCAGACAGGAACCTTTCTGCCCAAGATCGGCTTGATGGCGCAGGGCAACTGGCGCGATGACGTTTCGGGGCCGACAGGGTTGAACCGCGATGCGCGGGCCATGGTCACGCTGTCTTACAGCTTCTTCAACGGCGGGCGCGACATTGCGGTCCGCAACCGCATTTCGGCGCGTTTGCGCGAGGCCGATTACGAGCTTGACCGCCGCAGACGCGAGGTCGAGCAGGATCTGCGCATCGATTTCAACAGTCTTGCCTTTGCGCGCGAGAAGATTGCGACAATTGAATCCGAAATTGTCGCGGCGGAAAAGACCGCAGAGGTTTATCGCCAGCAATTCCGCGAGAGCCGTCGTTCGGTATTCGATCTGCTTGATAGCCAGCAAATCCTGCATGCGGCACGCGCGCGGCAATATTCCAACCAGATCGCCCTGCAACTGGCTGAATTCCGCGTGCTGCAAAAGCTGGGCGGGCTGTTTGATCTCCTGAGCTCTGGCGAGCCATTGCCCAACATTGTGGCGCAAAGCCCGCAGCAGACGCGATCAAAGCTCGACTGAAGTATAAGCCGTTTTAATCACGGTATAAATTCGAGTGAGCGCAAGGCGCAACCGTCAAGGCACCCTCTCTAATTACGGTTAATACGTACGCAAGTGCGAACCAGACCGTAGCTGTTTCCGGAGAGACTTGACCCACCAACAGGTTAGGCATTGGGCGAATGGTCAAGGCAAGCGAATTCAAAAACGGCGCGAGAGCAAAGCTTTTGCCCAAGAATGCTGCGCCGCTGGCTGATGAGGCCGTGCCTGTTGGCGAGGCCGTGCCTGCGGGCGAGAAGCTGAGCCAGGCCGGACAAGGGTACGGCACGGCCAAAGTGGTCAACCTTGGCGCGGATGACCGGGCAGAGCTTGGCGTTGCCTATGGTCCGTTCAAGGTTGAAATCGTCGATATCGACGCGATCCTGACGTTTGCGGACGGAACGAAAATCATCATTCCGGGCATGGCGCTGGCGGCCTTTTCGGGCCGCAAGCCGTTGCTGGTGTTTACCGACAAGGAGGTGCTGGCCGAAGCATCGCTGTCGGACGTTGGCGAAATCCGCGAGAGTGCGGTTGCCATCGATTTTTCTTTGTCATCGGCAGATGCGGAAACTCCCAGCGACAATGCGGCCAAATCCGATGGCGAGAAGCCTCCTGCGGGGGGGGCTGTCCAGCCGGGCGATGCAGCCGATGCGCAGCAAAGCGCAGCGGCCAAGGAGGAAAACAACCACAAATCGGATGCCGAAGCATCGCGCCTGACCGACAAGATCAGCAGCACCCAGGCTTCAGCCGGAGCGCCCGCCAACGTCAATCCGCCGTCAAAAGCATCGGACACGCCAGCGCCGGACGATGCGCTGGGGCCGGCAGGTATCGGCAAACTGGTGCCGACGCTGGAATACAAGCTCTTCAACAAGGAGGGCGTCACCACCACGACCGAGAATGGCGTGACGACGGTGACCGGATCGACCGGCGGTCCGGGCAGTGCGACCAATGCGGCCTTTCCGCAGCAATCGGCCAAAGAGACGATTACCGGCACGGCGGGTGGCGACCTGATCTATGCCGATAGCCAGAAGCAGGCTCCCGAGGGCGCGTCTTTGCGTGTGCTCAAGGTTGAGGCGATGGTGCCTGCGGGCAGTCTTGATCTGCTGCAAATCACGATCCCTTCGCTGCCCGATGGCTATGGCATTGCCAACGGGGTGAAAACCGAGCGTGGCTGGGTGGTTGATATCGATGCAGGCAGCATCGAAAAAGTGACCACGATGAAGGACGCGACGACCGGGCTTGATGTGCCGGTCCCGGCATCGCAATCCCGCTTCACGTTTGAGATAGAGCTGATCTATCAAGTGCCCGCAGACGGACGGGCCGCAGCATCCAGCGGGTTTCAGGACGAGTTTTTCCTGCCGGTCCAGCTTGGCCTGTCGTCCGATGGCAAGACGGCAGTCAATGCGGTTTCGGTATCGAGCGCGTTTGGCATCAAGGTTGTGGCCAACGATGCCGATATGGAGGTCAAGAACCCGGTCAGCGGCGATCCGATCTATGTGCTGTTCTCCAACCCGCCGGGCAACGTCATCAATGCAGGCGACGGCAATGACACGATCGTTGCCGGGATCGGTGCCGATGAAGTGGACGGCGGCAGCGGCTTCGATATCGTCAGCTATGCCAATTCCCGCGACAGCGTTACGGTGGATCTGGGCGCTGGCAAGGGCTCGGGCGGCGCTGCCAGCGGTGATACGTATAAGTCTGTCGAAGGGCTGGTCGGTTCGGCGCAAGGCGACAAGCTGACGGGCGATGCGGGCGACAACACGATTGATGGCGGCAAAGGTGCCGACACGATTGATGGCGGCGCAGGCATCGACAAGGTCGATTATTCCAAGGCTTTCCCCGCGCCTGAGGCCACACTGCCGGTGCCGGGGGCAACCCCGCCGGATACCGCAGGGCTTGAGATCCATCTTGACGGCACGCCCTCCAAGGGCGGTGAGGCGGAAGGTGACCAGTTAACCGGCATCGAATATGTTATCGGTTCGGGCAGGGATGATACGATCACCGGGGCCGCCGCCAACGAGACGCTGGAAGGCGGCGCTGGCGATGATGTAATGATCGGCGGTGGCGGGGCAGACCGGCTTGATGGTGGCGAGGGCGAAGACCTTGCCGATTATTCCGCTGCCACCAGCGGCGTGACCGCTTACCTTGATGGTCGCGCCGGTGAACGCGGCGATGCCCAGGGCGACGTGCTGGCAGGCATCGAGAACCTGGAAGGCTCGGCCTTTGACGACGTCCTGACCGGCAATGCCGGCGACAACCTGATCGCAGGCGGTGCCGGTGCTGACCAGATCGATGGCGGTGCAGGCAAGGACACGATTAATTTTTCGGCCAGCACCGTTGCGGTCGAAGTCTATCTTGATGGCCGTATCAGCCGTGGCGGCGATGCCCAGGGCGATACTTACGCCAACATCGAAGTGCTGATCGGTTCGGAATTCGATGACCGTTTGGCCGGAGGGACCGGCGCACAGACTCTGACCGGCGGGCTTGGCGACGATACGCTTGAGGGCGGCGCGGGCGCGGATATTCTGCAAGGCGGCGATGGCACCGATATCGCAAGCTATGCTGGCGCACGCAATGCCGTCACCGTCTCGCTTGATGGCACGCAGCAAAGCGGTGATGCCATCGGCGACGTGTATACGAGCATCGAAGGCCTTGAAGGAACGGCATTTGACGACATCCTGATCGGCAGCGTGAGTGGCGATATCCTGATCGGCGGCGCGGGCGATGATACCTTGCTGGGTGGCGCAGGCGCTGACACGCTGGATGGCGGAGCAGGCTTTGACGCGGTTGATTATTCGGCGAGCTTCCAGGCTGTTGATGTGCGCCTTGACGGCACCCGCAGCTTTGGCGGAGACGCACAGGGCGATGTGATCACCAATGTCGAGCAGGTCACAGGGTCTGCCTTTGCCGACACGGTCCTTGGCAACGCCGACGTCAATCTGCTGGAAGGCGGCGCGGGCGACGATACGCTGACCGGCGGCGCTGGCGCAGATACGCTGGACGGTGGATCGGGCCTTGATACGGCTTCCTATGCCGGCAGTGCGGCAGGTGTTTCCGTAGCGTTGGACGGCTCTGCCGGACAGGGTGGCGATGCGACAGGTGACATCCTGCAAGGGATCGAGAACCTTCGCGGCAGTGCGTTTGACGATCGCCTTTCAGGCAACGAAGACGCCAACGTCCTGACCGGCGGAGCGGGCGACGATACGCTGGTCGGCGGCCTTGGGGCTGATACGCTGGTGGGCGGCGAAGGCCTTGATACCGCGGACTATGCCCTGGCCCAAGGATCGGTCACGGTACGTCTTGATGGCAATGCCTCAAGCGGGGATGATGCCGAAGGCGATGTCTTGCGCGGGGTTGAACGCGCCGTGGGCAGCCGTTTTGCCGACGTTCTGATCGGCAGCACCGCTGGTGATGTGCTGGAAGGTGGTGCGGGCGACGATACGCTGCGCGGTGCCGCAGGCGCAGATACGCTGATGGGCGGCGCGGGCCGCGATACCGCAGATTATTCCGATTCCGCAGGTGCCGTTGAGGTTGATCTTGCAACAGGCACCGGCCGTGGCGGCAGCGCCGATCAGGATAGTTTTGACAGCATTGAAAACGTGCGCGGTTCCGATCAGGCCGATACCCTTACCGGCGATGCGGGCGACAACCTGCTAGACGGCGGTTTCGGCAATGATACGCTGGCGGGTGGCGCAGGAGCCGATACGCTGCAAGGCGGCGGCGGTGCGGATATTGCCGATTTTTCTGCCAGCGCTGCGGGTATCGAGATTTCGCTTTTGGCCGGGACTGCCGCTGGCGGAGACGCTGAAGGTGACGTGCTAGACGGCATCGAAGGCATTATCGGTTCTGCCTTTGCCGACATCCTGACCGGCGACACCGGCAACAATTCGCTGATCGGCGGGGCGGGCGATGATACGCTGACCGGTGGTGAAGGCGCGGATGTGCTGGATGGCGGCGACGGAATCGATACCGCCGATTACACCACCTCATCATCGGGCATTACGGCCACGCTTGATGGCAATCCCGGGCAAAGCGGCGATGCACAAGGCGATAGCCTTCGCGGTATCGAACGGCTGATCGGCTCTGCCTTTGCCGACCGTTTGGGCGGCAGCGATGATGCCGATACGCTTCTGGGCGGGCTTGGCGACGATACGTTGCAGGGCATGGCCGGGGCCGACGTGCTGGATGGCGGCGGCGGCATTGATATCGCCGATTATTCTGCCAGCGATGCCGGTATCGTGGCTGGGCTTGATGGCCGCGCCAATACCGGCGGCGATGCAGCAGGCGATGTTTACACCAGTATCGAAGGGATCACCGGCTCCGGCTTTGCCGACGAACTGCATGGCTCGGTCAATGCCGATATCCTGCGCGGTAGCGGCGGTGATGACACGCTTTACGGTTCGCTTGGAGCCGATAGCCTTGAAGGCGGCGCAGGCGTTGATACGGCTGAATATGGCGCTTCAAACAGCGCGGTGGACGTCAATCTCCAGACCGGAACAGGCTCTGGCGGGCACGCCGAAGGTGACCAGCTTAACGGTATCGAACGCATCCTTGGTTCGATCCATGACGACACCCTGACCGGCGGCAGCGCCAGCGACGCCCTGCTGGGCGGCGCTGGCGATGATACCTTGCAGGGCGGCGGCGGAGCCGACCTGCTGGATGGTGGCGCGGGGCTTGATACGGTCACTTATGCGCTTTCGTCGGCAGGTATCCAGCTCACGCTTGATGGCAGTTCAGGCCAGGGCGGTGATGCCGAAGGCGACCGCGTTAGCAATGTCGAGCGCGTCATCGGCTCGCTTTATGACGATACGATCATTGGCGCAGGCGCGGCCGAAGTGCTGGAAGGCGGCGCGGGCAATGACCGGCTTGTTGGCATGGCAGGTGACGATACCCTGTCTGGCGGCACGGGCGATGATACGCTGGAAGGTGGCGAGGGTGGCGACCGCCTGTTTGGCGGTGAAGGCGACGATCTGTTCAATGGCGGGGCCGGGGCAGATACCCTGACCGGCGGCACCGGCTTTGATACCGCCAGCTATGAAACATCGACAATCGGCGTGACAGTTGCGCTGGATGGCAGCCTTGGCCTTGGCGGCGATGCGGAAGGTGATAACCTGAGCGGCATCGAGCGGCTGGTCGGATCTGCCTTTGATGACCGGCTGACCGGCAGCTTGAATGCCGATACGCTTGAAGGCGGTGCGGGCAATGATACGCTGGAAAGCGGCGCGGGCGCGGACTTGCTGACCGGCGGCAGCGGTAACGATGTGCTGATCGGCGCTTCGGGAGCCGATACGCTGGATGGCGGGGCCGGTTTCGACACGGTCGATTATACCACATCAAGCGCGGGCATTACGGCCTATCTCAACGGATCAGCCGGGCTTGGCGGCGATGCCACCGGCGATACGCTGCTGGGCATCGAACACGTCATCGGCACCGGTTTCAACGATGCTCTGGTGGGGGCCAATGCCGATGAACGGCTGCAAGGCGGTGGCGGCAATGATACGCTGATCGGCGCATCGGGCGCAGATACGCTGGAAGGTGGCGCGGGCACCGATACGGCTGATTACAGCGGCTCGGGTATGGCGGTCGACATCGATCTTCAGGCCGGTTCTGCCCAGGGCGGCGATGCGCAAGGCGATGTGTTGTCCTCGATCGAAGTGCTGATCGGGTCTTCGGGCGATGACCGTCTGGCAGGCACGAGCAATAACGATACGCTGACCGGCGGGGCGGGCAATGACCTGCTGATCGGCCGTGATGGCAACGATGACCTGCTGGGCAATTTTGGCGACGATACGCTGGATGGCGGCGCGGGTGCAGACGTGCTCGACGGCGGCTCGGGCATCGATACGGTGGATTACACCAGTTCGGCCTCGGCAGTATCGGTCGGCCTTGATGGTACAACCGGTGTGGGCGGCGACGCGCAGGGCGATATCCTGATCGGGATTGAAAACCTGACCGGTTCTGGCTTTGACGATACGCTGTGGGCGGGCAACACGGCTGCCGCGCTGAGCGGCGGTGCGGGTAATGATTCGTTGCGTGGTGGCGCAGGATCAGACCGGCTTGAAGGCGGTGCAGGCAATGACACGATTATCGGCGGTGCAGGCGCTGATCGCCTTGATGGCGGTGCGGGCGTTGATACGACCGATTATTCCCAGTCCATCGGCGGGGTTACTGTTGGCCTTGATGGCAGCGTTGGCGTTGGCGGAGAGGCTGAAGGCGATACGCTGTTCGGCATCGAAGTCATCGCCGGATCAAGTTTTGACGATAGCCTGACCGCAGGCACAGCCGATAGCACGCTGGTCGGCGGGCTGGGCAATGACACGCTGACCGGCAGTCTCGGCAATGATTCATTGCTGGGCGGTGGCGGCGATGATGTGCTGACCGGCGGCGCGGGCGCGGATACCCTTGCCGGGGGAAGCGGCACCGATACCGCCAATTACAACACCGCAGGTGCTGGCGTGAATGTCGCGCTGGATGGCACGGTTGGCAGTGCAGGCGATGCGCTGGGCGATGTGCTGAGCGGGATCGAAGTGCTGGTCGGCTCTGCCTTTGCCGATACGCTTGGCGGCGGCACGGGATCTGACACGATTTTCGGCGGGCTCGGCAATGACCGCATTCTGGGCAGTGCCAGTTCTGATGAAATCGACGGCGGTGACGGCAACGATCTGGTCGATTACAGCGCCAGTGAAAACGCGGTTACCGTCTTGCTTGATGGTTCGCTCGGGATTGGCGGCGATGCTTCGGGCGATGTGCTGCTTTCGGTCGAAGGCGTTGTCGGTTCGGCTTTTGACGATGCGCTGACTGGCGGCACGGCTGACGATACGCTGATCGGTGGTGCAGGCAATGACCTTTTGCGCGGCAATGCGGGCGCGGATTCGCTGTTTGGCGGGGCGGCTGACGATACGCTGGATGGCGGGGTCGGTCCGGACCTTCTGGACGGTGGTGCGGGCGTAGATACGGTTGACTATTCGGCATCCAATGCTGGCGTGCAGGTCAGCGTTGATGGCTCGGTCAGCACCGGTGGCGCTGCCGAGGGTGACATGCTGCTGAGCAT
>CAZSTP010000120.1:0-8077 GCA_964609325.1 uncultured Novosphingobium sp.
CGCTATCGCCGGGCGATACGATCCGCTTTGCCGGAATGGATCTGGAAGTGGAGGGTGTGCGTGATCTGGAACTGATCGTGCGCGCCGCCAAGAAGGCGGGCCAGATCCCGAGCTATATGGGTTCGCGGCTACCATTGACGACGCATCTTTCCGAGCGGGTGCGCGCTTTGATGGTGGACCGCGCGGGCTGGGCCCGGTTTCCCGATGATGTGCGCGAATGGCTGGAGATGCAGGATTGGCGCAGCCGCCTGCCCGGCCCGGGTGATTTGCTGGCCGAGAGCTTTCCGCATGGCGGGCGGCATTACACGGTTTACTATACCTTCGAGGGATGGAACGCGAACCAGTCGTTGGGCATGTTGATCACGCGGCGGATGAACGAGCGCGGGATGATGCCGTTGGGCTTTGTCGCCAATGACTATGCATTGGCGGTGTGGGGCGCGCGCGCGGTGGATGACCCGGTGCCGCTGCTCTCGCCCGATATTCTCACGGACGAGTTCGTGGAATGGGTGCAGGAATCGCACTTGCTGCGCCGTGCTTTCCGCGAAGTGGCGGTGATATCCGGGCTGGTCGAGCGGCAGCATCCGGGCAAACGCAAATCGGGCAAGCAAGTGACGTTCTCGACCGACCTGATCTATGACGTGTTGCGCAAATATGAGCCTGACCATCTGTTGATCGAGGCTGCCTGGGCCGATGCGCGCGCGCGGATGACCGACGTTGGGCGGTTGGGCGACTTGCTGGACCGTGCTGCGGGGCAATTGGTCCATGTGAAGCTGGAGCGCGTTTCACCGCTGGCCGTGCCGGTGCTGGTGATGATCGGACGCGAGACATTGCCTGCGGGGGCTGCGGATGACGAGATGCTGCTGGAGGCCGAGAGCCTCGCGGCTGCGGCGATGCGGGCGGATTGAGCAGCTATTCCCTGGACGCGTGGGAGACCCTCCCCGCTGCGACTAATCTCACCTGCGGTTCGATAAGTCTCGCGCCCCTCCATTGAGGGAGGGGATCGGGGTGGGTGTCCGGCGCTCTCGCAAATATTCGAGAACCAACGCAAAAAGGGAGCGGATTGCGCCGCTCCCTTTTCGTGTTTTGTGCAACCTTGCGGCTGGAAAACGTCAGACTTTCCGGAGAGCTTATTGGGCTTTCGAGAAGGTCGCGAAGTTTTCGTTGCCGACGAAGCCGAACTTTGTGACCTTGGAATCGGTGATGATCTTCATCACGCGGTTCGTGATCTCGTAGCTGGCGTATTCCTCGGGCTGGAACTGGAGTTCCGGCTCGGGGTTAATCGCCTTGGTCGATTGCAGAATCGACACCAACTGGCCTTCGTTGATCGTCGCGCCATTCCACAGAATGGCGTTGGTCGTCGTCAGCACCAGCTTGTTCTTGATCGGATCGATCTGAACATTGTCGGTTGGCGGGCTCGGCTGCGGCAGATTGATGTTTACCGCGTGGGTTGCCACGGGGATGGTGATGATGAACATGATGAGGAGCACGAGCATGACGTCGATCAACGGCGTCGTGTTCATTTCCATCATCGGTTCGCCATCATCTTTTCCGGCGCTCATTCCCATCTTAAGGTACTCCTGTTCGTTCTCTGACCCGGTCTCGTGCGGTTATCCCTGGCGGGATCAGCCGTTCGGATCGACCGGGGTTGAGATGAAGCCGACCTTTGGATAGCCAGCAATCTGGACGTTGTAGATTGCCCCAGCAATGCACTTCCAAGGCACGTTAACGTCACCACGGATCTGCACTTCGGGGATCTGTTCCGGATCCATATTGGCCGCGCCGCCTTCGCGCTTCACAATCGAATCAAGCCGATTGAAAGCCTGCTGGTACAGCTCGTTGTTATCTACCGGGACCGAGTTGTTGAAATAGATGCGGCATTGGCCGGTGCGCGAGGAACCTGCATAACCGGGTTCTTTCGGGCTACGGCCTGCATCGTCGGTCGAGACGACCGAGAGCATCAGGTTATCAACCTTGTCCTGCGATTCCTCGCTGGGAAGGATGGGCACCTTGAGCTTTTCAATCGACTGGATTGCCACCGGCACCGCGATGAGGAAGATGATCAGCAGCACCAGCATCACGTCCACGAGCGGCGTGGTGTTGATGTCCGACATCGGGCGTTCCTGACCGCCAGCGCCGCCTACAGACATTGCCATGGGTTACATCCTATCTGTTCTGATCCGCGGAAGTTGCCGGAGCTTCCCTTGCGGGTGGAGCTCCGGCAGAAGCCCCGCGTAGAACAGGTCGGCGTCAAATGCGCCGACCAGAGGTTACAGAATTACTTCTTGACCGGAGCGGCCGGAGTAGCAGCAGGCGCAGCCTTGAGAGCTGGCTTGACGACACCCTTGGAATTGATGTTCGCAAGCAGATCGGTCGAGAAGCCCGAGAGCAGTTCCGCGATCTTCTTGTTGCGCGACTGCAGCCAGTTGTAGGCAAGCACGGCAGGAACAGCCACGAGCAGACCGAGTGCGGTCATGATCAGAGCTTCACCAACCGGACCTGCAACCTTGTCGATCGAAGCCGAACCGGAAAGGCCGATGGCGATCAGCGCGTTGTAGATGCCGACCACGGTACCGAACAGACCGATGAATGGCGAGGTTGCGCCCACGGTTGCCAGGAATGGCAGACCGCCAGCAAGCTTCGAGTTGATCGACGCTTCCGAACGGGCGAGCGAGCCGTGGAGCCAATCATGGGCTTCCATCGAATCGGTCATCTTGCCGTGCTGGTCTTCGGCGTTGAGGCCATCATCAACCACCTGGCGCCAAGCGCTGTTCTTTTCGAGCTTTGCAGCACCTTCGCGGAGCGATGGAGCACGCCAGAACGCGCTGATGTTGGCGTACTGCTTGAGGATCTTGTTCTGTTCGAACAGCTTGGTGAACATGATGTAGAACGAACCGAACGACATGATACCCAGGATCACGAGCGTCGCGATGCCGATGTAGTTTGGCTTACCATCCGGAAACAGTGCTTCCATCAGGCCGAAGGCCTTCTTTGGCGCAGCGTTGGTCGCCGCAGCGGCAAGGTTGTAGATGAACATTGCGAGTCTTCCTCTTCAAATCAAATCAAAGTGCGTGAAAGCCAGTCGAACGGGCTTTCGTGTCCGTTCGGCTAAATCAGTCCTTTGGAATGACCCAGCGTATCGAGTTCGAATATGAGCCCGTCGTGGGGTTGCCATCACCGTCGGTAGCGGGCGTGAAACGCGCGCGGCGACGGATGTTGGCGCAGGCCGCTTCGTCAAGATCGGGGCTGCCTGATGAACGCGTCACCTGGCAGTCAGTCACCTTGCCGTCGGTTCCCACCGTGACACGGAAACCCGTTGTGCCTTCACGCTCTTCGCGAAGTGCGCGCGACGGGTAGTCATTCGAAGTCGCCCAGTTGCCTGGATTGCCCTTTGGTGCCGCACCCTTCGGTTGGAACCGGGGAGCAGGCGGTGCCGCTGGCGGCGGCGGCAAAGCCACCGGCGACGGCGGAGGCGGCAACGGGGGCGCCTCGTTAACGGTCTGCACTTGTGGTGCAGGCGCGTTAAAGCTGATCGGCGGCGGAGGCGCGACGACCGGCGGTGGGGGCGTGTCATTCTTAGGAGGAGGAGGCGGCGGTTCTTCCGGCGGCTTCTCTTCCTCGATTTTGACCGCCGCGGTTATCTCCTTCACCTTCGTGTACGCCTCGCTCGCCAGCCCGGAGACCAGCGCATAACCGATGACGACATGAAGGATCGCAACGATGATGAGCGCGGTGATCTTGTTACCGCTCATCTGTTGGTCAACGTATGCCATTCAGCTCCAATACTCCTGATCGTCCACCCTGGACCAAGAGCACGCGGATACGGCCCTGACCAAGGTGGGGCCAGCACGACAGACCGGTGGTCCGCGCGAAAGCCAATCCAGCAAATTTCAATCCACCCTGCCGGCAACCCGGTCCACCGACGCAACCCGGGTGGGTTGGCGGCGGCAAGCGTCGGGCTGCTTGTTTTTGGATTGCCCGAACGGGTGCATTCTTAACGGCGAAGCCAAAGGGGCGCAAATGCTTTATCCGTTAACTGTCGATTCATGGTTGCACAGGCTGAAATTGACGGAAATAGCAGTATGGAGGCGGCCCACCACGCTGCCGGAGAGGCAAAAATGACCATGTCCGCAATACGATCCGCGCTTTCAATCCTTGCGATTGCGGGGTTGCTGGGCAGCATTCCAGCAACGTCGGCAAGCGCCAAGCAAGCTGCGATTCGAACCGGCAACACAGGTGTAATCAAAAGCGCAACCTCTGTTTCGGACAAGCTTACATATGCCGATCTGGCCAGCCTGGCCGATTCAGCCGAAGTGGTGGTGCGGGTCCAGGTCCGCAAAGTGACCCGCCTCAAACCGGAACAAGCGCCGGGTTTGAAGCCCGGACAGGTGCGCGTTCTGATCGAAGCGCGCACCACCGCCTTGCTGTTTGGTCCGGCTATGGGCGAATCTGTGCGGTATTTGGCCGATGTTCCGCTTGACGCCAAAGGCAAGTTGCCAAAGCTGGCCAAAGCGCCAATGCTCATCTTTGCGCGCAGTGTTGCGGGGCGGCCGGGCGAATTGCGGCTGGTTGACGGGGGCGCGCAGATCGGTTGGACGACCGGCGTTGAAGCGCGGGTGCGCACGATTTTGGCCGAGTTGCTTTCACCTGACGCAGCCCCCCGGATCATCGCGCTGCGCGAAGTTCTGTTTGTGCCGGGCAATCTGTCCGGTGAAGGCGAAACGCAATTGTTCCTTCAGACCGAAAGCAGCGCGCCGGTTTCCCTGTCGGTGATCCGCCGCCCCGGCATGGAGCGGACGTGGGGGGTGAGCTTGTCGGAGATTGTCGACCAGGCCGCACGCCCGCCGCTGCGCGATACGCTGACGTGGTATCGCCTCGCCTGCTTCCTGCCGCGATCAATCCCGGCCAGCGCGGCGCTGTCCGGCAATGCGGAAGAACACCGCGCTGCCGAAGAAGACTATGCCTTTGTCTTGCGCGAACTGGGCGAATGCAGCCGCAACCGCGCGGCGGTGGTACGCTGACGTTATCCACCTGTTGCCCCGCGCGCGCCTGTCGCCTAAGGCGCGCGCGACTATTTTGGCGGACGGAACAGATATGAGCGAACCTTTGCGCATCGCACTTGCCGGTCTTGGCACAGTGGGCGGCGGCGTGATCCGGGTGATCGAGGCCAATGCCGACCTGATCGCGCGCCGCGCCGGACGGCCTATCGAGATTACCGTGGTCAGCGCGCGCAATCGCGGCAAGGATCGCGGCTTCGATCTCTCGCGCTATGCGTGGGAAGACGACATGGTGATTCTGGGCGAGCGGCCCGACGTTGATGTGGTGGTCGAACTGGTCGGCGGCGCGGATGGTCCGGCGCTGGCCTTGGCCCGCACCACGTTTGAGGCAGGCAAGGCGCTGGTCACCGCGAACAAGGCGATGATCGCGCACCACGGCGTGGAACTGGCGACCAAAGCCGAAGCGGCCAAAGTGGCGCTGAAGTTTGAAGCGGCGGTTGCGGGCGGCATTCCGGTGATCAAGGGCCTGAAGGAAGGCGTGGCCGCCAACGAGATCGCGCGGGTCTATGGCATTTTGAACGGCACCTGCAATTACATCCTCTCCACCATGGAAGACACCGGACGCGACTTTGCCGATGTGCTGGCCGAGGCGCAGGCCAAGGGCTATGCTGAAGCTGATCCGAGCTTTGACATTGACGGCATCGATGCCGCGCACAAGCTGGCGATCCTTTCGTCCATCGCGTTTGGCACGGCGGTGGATTTCAAGCCGGTGGCGGCAACGGGCATCCGCCGCGTGCTGGCGGCTGATATCGCGCAGGCCGATGCGCTGGGCTATTACATCCGCCTGATCGGCATGGCCCAGACCGAGGTTGATGCGCAGGGCAACCGCCGCCTGTTCCAGCGTGTGCACCCGCACCTTGTCCACCGCGATCACCCGCTCGCGCATGTGGATGGCGCGACCAATGCGGTGGTGGCCGAGGGCAACTTTGTGGGCCGCCTGCTGTTTCAGGGCGCAGGCGCGGGCGATGGCCCGACCGCCAGCGCGGTGGTGGCGGACCTTATCGACATTGCACGCGGCGATATCGGCGCGCCGTTCTCGATCCCCGTGGCCGAACTGGATCATGCTGCGCCTGCCGATGTGGGGCACCGCACGGGCAAGGCCTATATCCGGTTTAACGTGGCAGACCGTCCCGGCGTTCTGGCCGAGATCACCGCGGCTATGCGCGATGCAGGCGTATCAATCGAAAGCCTGATCCAGAAGGGCAATTCGGACAATGCGCAGGTCATGGTGGCGATGGTCACGCATGAGGGTCCGGAAAGCGCGATCACCGAGGCACTGCGCCTGCTCGATGGATCACCAGCACTCGCCGAAGCGCCGCTGGTCATGCACATTCTGGGCGATTGAGCGCCGAATCAGGGCGCGGGGATTTCGCCCTTGGCGATGCGATCCGCGTCCGATCCCGGCGGCGGGGCGGGCAAGGCCTTGATATCAAAGTAATAGACCGGCGCAGGAGCACCGCCCAGACCAAGGCATCCGCGACTGCAATCGCGCAAACCCGAGACGCTGGGCGCGCGCGGTCTGCCATCGTCGGTTGATTTTGCTCCGTCGGTTTCGTCACGCAAAGGCAGGCGCTCGCGCTCGCTGGCTTCCTTGCCGCCGCACACGACAATAGTGCCGTCAGCGCGCTGCATCGGACGGCAGCGTTCGGCCTGACGACCGGTGAGCAAGCGTTGCGACATCGCCGCATCATCTTGCGGGGCGGCGCTTCCGGGCAGGGTTGGCCCCTGTACAGCTGCCGATGAACCGGCCTGACCGAGTGCAATCGTCGGCATTGCAGCAAAAAGAAGCGCAATGCCGGCCAGAACTGTTACTCTGCGTCTCGACAAGACCCTGCCCTCACGTCTACTGCTCTGGGTCATACCCATGTCACCTGAGCCACGTATTTATTGCTCAGTCTTAAATTGATGTTCACGCATACGTTTGCATAGTCAAAGGCCTGCGTCGACCCGGTACTACCGGTTAGACCCTGCACAATGGCTGAACATACGGCCTGCGTGATCAAGCCCGCTTAGACCTATAGGGAGCCATCGTGACCGACCAGCCCAAAAACCCCGCCCCATCAAAAGTTCTTGACCGCGTTCTCGTGCTTGAAATGGTCCGCGTGACCGAAGCCGCCGCCATCGGCGCCTCGCGCCTGATTGGCCGTGGCGACGAGAAAGCCGCTGACGCTGCGGCGGTCGAGGCCATGCGCGCAGCTTTCAACGAGCTTGAAATGGACGGCACCGTTGTGATCGGCGAAGGCGAACGCGACGAAGCGCCGATGCTCTATATCGGCGAAAAGGTTGGCGCGGCACCGGGCCGTGGCCCCAAGATCGACATCGCGCTCGATCCGCTGGAGGGCACCACCATCACCGCCAAGGCTGGCCCCAACGCACTTGCCGTGCTGGCCGTGGCCGAAGAAGGCGGCCTGCTGAACGCGCCGGACGTCTACATGGACAAGCTGGCGGTTGGCCCGGGTTACCCCGATGGTATCATCGATCTCGACAAATCGCCGACCGAAAACGTCAAAGCCGTGGCTGCGGCCAAGGGTGTTGCCCCTGGCGACATCATCGTTTGCGTGCTGGACCGTCCCCGCCACGCCAATCTGATCGCCGAATTGCGCGCGCTGGGTTGCGGCATCTCGTTGATCCCCGATGGCGACGTGGCCGGCGTGATCGCGGTGACCAATGATGATACCGGGATCGACATGTATATGGGATCGGGCGGCGCACCGGAAGGCGTGCTGGCCGCAGCGGCATTGCGCTGCGTGGGTGGCCAGTTCAAGGGCCGCTTGCTGTTCCGCAATGACGATGAACGCGGCCGTGCCTACAAGTGGGGCATCACCGATCTGAACAAGCAATATGACCTGAGCGAACTGGCCAAGGGCGATTGCATCTTTGCCGCAACCGGCGTGACCGACGGTTCGCTGCTGGATGGCGTGAAAGTTCACAAGAACGGCGTGATGACCACCGAAAGCGTGGTGATGCGCGCATCATCGGGCACAGTACGCTGGGTCAAGGGTGAGCACCGCCGGGGCCGCTAA
>CAZSTP010000121.1:0-3500 GCA_964609325.1 uncultured Novosphingobium sp.
ATCTGCTTGCCGCCATAGATCATCACCGCCGCGCTTGATGCGGTGACAATCGTTCCGGGCAGTGCGCCCGTCATGAACGAAACGGTTTGCATCTTCAGCATCGTGGCGATGAACCCGCCGTTCGCCGCGCGAAACCGCTCTGCCTGATGTTCCTCTGCGCCCAGCGTGTTCACCGTGCGCATGCCCATGATCGTATCAACCAGCAGGCTGCCGATATCCGCGCCGCTTTCACGCATCTGGCGCGACAGGTCGGTCATCCGGCGCTGGAAGTGCAGGAAGCTTGCCACGGCCAGCGGCACCAGCACGGTGCCCACCAGAAACAGCTTCCAATCGAGCCACAGCATCATGCCGACGCTGCCTGCAAAGAACAGCACATTGCTGACCACCGAAAGCAGCGTATCGCCCACCACGCGCTGCACATCGGACACATCGCTGTTGAGGCGCGACATCAGATCGCCCAGCCGGAACGATCCGTAAAAGCGGGGGGAGAGCGTTTGCAAATGCCGCAGCAACGCAACCCGCATATCAAACAGCATCGCGGCAGAAATCGCGACATAGCGGTAGGACACCAGCGCGTTGACTGCGAAGCCGCCAACCGTCGCGCCCACCATCAGCGCGGCGATTTTCACCAGCATGTCCCAATCGCGCTTGATCAGCGCTTCATCGATCATCAGCTTGGAAATCAGCGGTTGGGCAAGGTTCAGCGCGGTCGCCACAAGGCTGGCGAGCAGCACCAGCGCAAGGCGCGGGGCATAAGGCTTGAGCCAGGGCCACAGCCGCCCGTAAGTGCTCCACGGTGCAATCTTGGGGGCAGGGGGGGGCGTCGGCGTTTCGCTCACGCTGCCAGTTCCCGGCGCACCAGATCAAAGCCGTGCAAGGCAAAGCGCGGCTCGGGCATTGTCGCCAGATGCGCGGTGCACCAATCATATCCGGCGCGCGATGCAGCATATTGTTCGCGCCACCACGGCGATGATCCCGCCCCGCCATAGAACGGCAGCGACAATTGCAAATGACGGCGCATCGCGGCCAGCAGCATCGAATGGTAATGCGTGATGAGCGCGGCCTGATCTTCCCCCCGTCCCAACGCGGTGACAACGGCGCTGGCCAAAATCGCCTCGCGCGTGGCTTGCGCGGTGCCATCGCCGCAGATCGGATCGAACGCGAGCGCGGCGGTGCCCAGCGCCAGCCAACCTTCGCCTGCTAGCTGCTCCAGCATACGCGGCGATGTGTCGAACGTGCCGCTGGCTGGCTCCATTGTTTCGATCAGCGTTGCTATCATTGGCGCTTGGGATGCCAGCACATCGGGCGCGCCACCGACGGCGAGCAGCCATGCGCCGCCCGCGCCATCAGGGATCAGGAACAGCCAGCCATCATCGACGGATTCGACCCAGCACGTGGCAGGATCAGCCTTGGCCGAAAGCCGCACCCGCGCGGTGGAGGACAGCCGTTCGCCAAAGCGCTGCATGCAGGAAACCGGGAACGGCGACATCCCGTGAATGGTGGCGAGGGCCTTGATGCTGCCCGTATCTGCCGACTGTGCCTGAGGAGTTTTCGCAAGAACATCGGTCAGATCGTCTTCGGAAATGACCACCGCGCCATGCGGCATGGCCACCGCTTCACCCGAACCCCAGCGCACCACGCGGCGTTCGATCCGGGCCTTGTCAGCAAACAAATGGGGCTTGCCAAACACATCGCGTAACAGCGCAAGCGCCGGATCGCTGAGCATGATGACCGGCACCGGTCGTCTGGAGCCAGGTTCCAATTCCAAGGCAACGCCTGCGCGGTTAAGCAGGTGTGCGGCGGTTGCTACCGCCACACCCTGCCCGCGCAGCGCAATCGAGCGCCCGCGAAGGAGAACGCTGCCCGTCACTGGGTGATAATCATCCCCGCGCCGGTAGTGTCATTGCCAAGGTCGACCGTCTTGATGTGTTGCAGCGTTTGCGCATCGTACATTTCGATGTCGTAGCTTGCGCCATAGATATACAGCATCTTGCCATCGCCCGACATGCCGAACTGGAAGCGCGTGCGGCAGGGGAATTCGGCCTTGTTCTTCACCAGATTGGTCGACAGATCAAAGTGCCAGAATTCGCACCGCTTGTTGCCCACCTTCTCTTGCGTAACCACGGTCCAGCCTTCTTTCATGTCGGCTGACACCTGCAAACCAGCCATGCCGCCACCCACCGGCGCGGGGCCAATCGGGCGGAAGGCAAAGGTCTTGGTTGCCAGATCAAAACGGCCCACGCCGAATATCTTGTTGCGGATATAGGGGTCTTGCGCGTTGAACAGCGAGACGTACTCGTTCGGGTTGCGCAGCGTTTCCACGCCGCCGCCAAAGCTTACGCCTTCGATGCCGGTGGCCTCGGGCTTGGAAAACTCCAGCCGGTCTTTGACCTTCAGATCGGCAGTATCGATCACCAGCACTTTGTCGCGGATCAGGAACATGGTCTTGCCATCGGCAGACATCATGTAATTGCCGCGCCCGCCGCCGTTGCGCACGTCTTCCTCGGGCACATCGACGGTGCGGACGACTGCCTTCTTTTGCAGATCGATCACGCCGAACATCTGCGGGCTGACGGTATAGCGATCGGTAAGCTTTTCGAACTTCTGGATCATGGTGTAGAAGAAACGGCCCGTAGGATCGGGCACGCCGCCGTTGAAGCGATAGCGCACCGAGGGCGTGTTCAGGCTGAACGAATTGATGACCTTCTTGGATTTCGTGTCGATCACCTCGATCCCGCTGGTGGTGATCGTCGTCACGTAAATCTTCGATTTGTCGTTCGACAGGCGCATCGAGGTTGGCAGCCCTGAGGCCAGCGTCAGGCGATCCTGCACCGCGCCGGTGGCTTCATCCAGCACCAGCATCTTGTCCGGGTAGGACCCCATGAACAGGGTCGAGGCCTGCGCGGCACTTGTTCCGGCAAGGAGGACAGCGATAAAAACACCGAGTTTCTTCATGGAAACGCTCTTCCGGTCAAGATGATCAGGGCAGAATGGATCGGGTGCAAAACATCACGGGAAGATGATGTCGAGGCTCCGCCAGTCCTTGGCCGCCGTGGCGCAATTGCTGGCCCAGTCAGGCGAATAGTTCACATGGTCTGGAACCTGCACCGGCCAGAAGCAGGTGACGTAGCAATCGTAAATGTCGCGCTCTGCCGGTTGGCAAAGGCCTGCCGTGCCGCCGCCTGCGTCCACTTCCCAACCGGGCGAGAACGAGATCGAGCAGCCCATCGGGGTGTGCATCGGCTTTTGCTGAAGCGCGATAACGTCTTCTTCGGTCGAGGCGATTGTCTCCTCGATCCGCTTGGCCTTTTTGTTCAGTGGTGTCAGGTGCTTCATGACAAGCCCTTTCGTGCAGCAAAGCGTTCAAGAAATTCGGGGTTGCGCGCAGCGACGGTGCCGTAGATTTTCAGGCACGCATCGGTCCATTCGCGGATCCAGTCGCAATAATGCAGATTGGCATGGCCGGTATCGCCATAGCGCACGAAGGCTTCGTGGTGGCA
>CAZSTP010000121.1:3600-8056 GCA_964609325.1 uncultured Novosphingobium sp.
GCGGTGATCGCGCGGGTCTTGTGTCCGGCAATCAGCTTGCGCAGGCGCGGTTCCATCACCGCATAAGAACCCTTGCCGTTCTTGTAGACGCGGCGCTTGTCCTGAAGATCGGGCGGGCCGTCCATCGATACGGTGACGCCCACCGCATTGTCCGAAAGGAACTGGATGATTTCGTCGGTCAGCAGCGTGGCGTTGGTCGTCAGGCTGTAGGTCATGCGCTTGCCTTTGGCGGCAGCGGCCTCATTGGCATAAAGCACCACATCGCGCAGCAGCTTGAAGTTCATCAGCGTTTCACCGCCGAAGAACGTGATGTGCGGCACTTCGCGGTCACCCGAGCTGGTCAGCAGGAAATCGACCGATGTCTTGGCGGTTTCCAGCGTCATGTATTTGGGCTTGCCCGCAGGCGTGGCGATCTTGTCTGCGCCGAATTCATAGCAATAGGTACAAGCCAGATTGCACTGGTTGGTGACGTTCAGCACAAGGGCCTGCAACGGATAGTCTTCGGGCGGCGCAGGCGGGGCCAGCGGCGCTTCGCGGATTTCGTCCGAGACGATACCGCGCACTGCACGCAATTCGCGGATCAGGTCTTCGGCATCGGCGCGCGAATAGTTCGCTTCGATCAGCGCCGAAACCATCTCGCCATAGGCCATTTCCTTCTGGCCGAGCAGCGCCATGACGCTGGCCGCACCTTCATCAAGGGCGAAGATGGCACCAGCCGAGGCCAGGTACACAAAGCCTTGGCCTTGGGCATCGAACAGGTGGATGTCACCGCGGCGGTATTTGGGGGCGAGAACGGTTGTCACTTGGCCACCTCCGGCTGATCCCAGCGCTTGTAGGCGGGCACGGTCACGATCATGAACGACTTGGCGGTCAACGGTTTGCCCAGCGCGTCTTTTTCAGACTTGGCGGTGGCGACGACCCAGACTTCGCCGTAATTGTTGCGGCCCCATTTGCGTTCGGGGTTTGGCCCGTCAATTGCCGGGGTGAAGAGCGCGTTATCGCTCAACTTGCCGACATAATTGACGTCGTCATCGTAATAGACGGTCTGGAATTCTTCCATTTTCCACGAAACGTCGATGGGGCCGAGCGCCACGTCGTCCACCGTATAGGGCTTGCCATCAAGGCCGCTGTCATAGCCGATGGCATCGAACTGCGAATAACCCGGCGTATGCTTTTCGCTGCCGCCAAGGCGGGCGAGCGAGGTATCGGGCACGACCTTGAGGTAATCGACCTTCTTGTAAACCGGCAGGCCTGCGGCGAGCACCGATCCGCCAAGGCCCACATCATGCGCGCCCACGGCGGCGTCTGCGGCAAGATCCACCGTCAGGACGGCTTCGGTCGGACTGGCCGAGACGACCTTGCTGACGACCACGCCCTTACCCAGATCAATGTCGGCAGGCTTCAATCCAGCGGGGAAGGCATCGCCGATGAGCTTAAGCGTCGCGCCCTTGCTTCCGGCCTTCAAGGCATAAGGCCAGACGGCGGCGATGGTGGGTTCGGCAGCGGCGCGGGTCAACTTTACGTCAAAGCCGAACTCTTTGTAATCGCCCCAGAACCAGCGGCCTTGCGCCGATTTGCGATCGGGCGAGAACCACATCGTCTCGCGCGTTTCGTGATCCTCCGGCGCATCGGCGCGGCTGCCTTCGGGGCCGCTTGATGATGTGCCGCGCCATGAATAGCCGGTATAGACAAGGCCCTTTCCCTTGCGGGTGAGGGTTGAGCCATCCTTCAGCGATTTCAGCGTGATCGTCGTGGTGTAATCATCTTCTGCGCCCGCAGGCGTGACGATCATTTCGCCCGTATAGAGCCCCTTGCCGGGCAGCATGGCATTGACCAGCCATTTGCCGCCAAGCTTGGCCGATTGCACCCGCGCATCCCACTTGGCCCATTCGGGCGTGATCAGCGGCGCGGTCTTGTTCATGTATTCCAGCGCCACTTCGACTGGCAGCGGCTTTTTCGCGCCAGCGGCGGGGACGGGCTGGGTGGGATCTTCTACCGGACGACGATATTGCGCGTCGGCTTGGCTATACATGGCAACGTGCAGGTTGGTCAGCAGGCTCCATTCGGCCTTTGAACGCCGCCATGACAGTGGCTGTGCGAAAGCATGGCATGCTGCGCACGATTGGCGGATCGTTTCGTTGGGAATGTTGGTTTCGTTGACCATGCGGTGCTCGGTCAAATACATGACCGGCCTGGATTCTTCCGGAGCGAGGCCATGGCTGGCCGATAGCGCGCGGACGACGGCCTTGGATTCCGATGGCGTGATCTGCAAACCGTTCAGCGCGACCATGCGCTTGATAACTTGCGCCCAACCTTCAGGTGTTGTGCGCACCCACGAGATGCGCGAGAGGTTCCCCTTCGCATCTGCGGTATGGCACGTGCCGCACTTTTCAGTGACCACCGATGACTTCACCGGAATACCGGCTTCGGTTTCCACCGGGTTCGAAGGATCGCGCGCCGTGTCCTTGGCAGCTTGGGCCAGCACGAGCGAAGCAGGCAGGGCGGTGAGCCCGACGAACTGGACAAGACGGCTGCGCAACAACCGCTTGAAGCGATGATTGGCGATATCGCGGGTAACAGTCTCGGCCACGCTCATGGTCGCAATTTCCCCCTTGAAGGCTGGGCCGCACCTCAAACGAGTCGATAGCGGCAGCAAGGCAAGACTGGACAGATGTCAAAAGTTGGTCAACGCCTTTGTTTGCATCTGCAAAAAAGGATTGGGCGCAGGCTTTTGGTCAAATCGTCCAGTGATCGGAGGAACAATCCGCCGATCGGCGGCAATCGGCTATACGCACTTCGCGCAAGACCGGCGGGGGCATTATGCCGAAGCTTGAATGCGGCTGCGCCCGAACATCGCGTCAAACCGGCCCGCAAAACCCGACAGCAAGGCGAGCAGGATGATGGCCAGCAAGGTTGCTGCCCACCCAAGTCTCTCGCTGGGCAATGTCTTGCGCTCGATCGTATAGACACCAGGTTCGGGCGCGTGGAACCGGATAAGCGGGCCGGAATGCGGAATTTCCCGGCCTTTGTGCATGACCTGCCAGATCGGGAAATCGGCGCGGCCCATCACAACATCGCCCGGCTTTGAAACGGTGATCGTGGCGTTGCGGGAAATATGCGCATAGGCATCAAGGTCGGGGATGCGCTGCGTTCCGGTAATCCCGCGTTTGTCGATGCCGCGCGGCAGATATTCGGGCGCGTCCGGGCGCTTGCTTTCAACCAGAGCCAAATCCATCGGTGTCCGCAGCGTGGCAATGGCGGCAACGCTGAACATCGTGACCGGCAGGATCGCGATGATGAAGGCGAACTTCAGCACAGGCTTCATCTGTGGCTTCAGGGCGTAGGCGATAATCGCGGTAAACTCGACCAATCCCAGCAAGCGCCATGGAAACTGCACTTGCGCCAAGAGTTTGATATCCCAGACAAACGGAATCAACCCGATAGAGGCAGCAGCGGTCAGGGCCGTGGCTATACCCCAATATCCGCGAATGGCAGCGCCATACACCATGAGCGCTAGCGCCAGCGCCGGAATGCCCAGCAAGTAGCTGATATAAGGGCGGTTCCATGGAAACCATGTCGCGGGCTTATAGTAATCGGACCACAGCAGATCGGTGGAAATGGCACCTTGCAACTGCAACGCCGGCACCAGATAGAAACATGCCAGCCCGATGCCGAGCACACCCGCGATCAAGCCGGGCATCAGCACCCGCCGGTCGTCCAGAAATGTCTTGATGCCAAAGGGTACGATCAGAAAAACCGTGGCCAGCAGGGCGACCGGAAGATGCGTTATCAATAATCCGGCATAGACCACCGCAAGGGCGAAAATCGAGCGCGCGCCGCGCAAATTGCTGATCGCCAGCACAATCAGCGGCGGCCACATGAACGAGGCATATTCCGCCAGCGCCCCGCGCACGTAAAAGTCGTAAAGGTGATAGGGCGCGGCCATATAGGCAAGCGCGCCCATAAGCGCATGCGGGGTTTGCGGTTTCAGCCAGCGATACATCGCCAGACCTGAAACAGCGCTGAACATCATCGCCGCGATCACATTGGCAACCGTGGCGCTCAGGCCCGTTGCGGCGATGCTGCCCGATACCCAATAGGTAAGGGGCGGATAGAAATAGAATGTCGGCCCGCCCAGCCCCTCGAAGCTCTGGGGGAACCAGCGCGGATAAAATTCGCCGCTGGCAAAGGCCTCGGCGAACTGGGTGGTCCAGATATAGTTGTAAACGCTGCTATGGGATGCGCCGTCGGACAAGAATAACGCGGGCAGGTGAAGAAGAACGGCCAGCAGAACAAGGGATAGTTGAGCTCTTTTGTGGTTCACATCGGCTCTCACTTCAGACCCTGCAACGCCTCCGCCAACAATAACGCGTTCGCCCCATAGCGGAAGGGCCAATCTATCAATTCCCGGTTGCGTGCGAGCAGTAGCGCCCGCCAGCGAATTAGGAATTCCTTA
>CAZSTP010000122.1:0-7880 GCA_964609325.1 uncultured Novosphingobium sp.
TCACTTTACTCTTTGCGCGGCTCCATCGCTAGCGGTGCAATCCTTTTGACACTGCCCGAGGGCGAGGTGCTGGAAAGCTATGTCACTAAAACCCGAGACAAATCCGCAGCTTTGCGGTTCATGCGCAAAGCCCTGAAGCGCCACGGCCGGGCTGAGGCGATCGTCACCGACGGGCTGAAATCCTACCCTGCCGCGATGCGTGAGTTGGGGAATGAGGCCCGCCGCGAGATGGGCAGGCACGCCAACAACCGGGCGGAAAACAGCCACCTCCCCTTCCGGCGACGAGAACGAGCGATGCAGCGCTTCAGGCAGATGAAGTCGCTACAGAAGTTTGCGTCGGTCCACGCCTCGATCCAAAACCACTTCAACCAGGAACGCCATCTCGTCGACCGACAGACTTACAAGCAGCGTCGCTCGGTCGCTCTGGCCGAGTGGCAGAACCTCGCTGCCTGAGACGCAGCGCCCTTTGGCAGGAGTCATTCAATCGGAGAGCGGTTCTCATCGGACTGACACCTCCGTCCGGGGCGGTTTCTGGGTGAGCGGCCCGGCGCGAGAGGATCGCGCGGGCCTTTTGCTCATTTTCCGCAGGCGGGTTTTGGCCCGGAGCCCTTCCTTACCCTGCGGCAGCACGGATGAGATCGGCCGCTTTTTCCGCGATCATGATGATGGCCGCGTTCGGGTCGCCGGTGGTGATGCGCGGCATGACAGAGCCATCGACAACGCGCAGGCCTGCAACACCCCGGACGCGCAATTGCGGGTCGACAACGGCTGCCTCGTCGCTTCCCATCCGGCATGTGCCGACTGCTTCGTAGTTGACGTTGCAGGTCTGCCGGAAGAACGCATCGAGTGCATCATCGCTTGTGCAGCCTGCGCCCGGTATCCGTTCTGTGCCGCGATAGGGCGCGAAGGCCGTCTGGCCCATGACGTGCCGCGCGATCCGAACGCCTTCGCGCAAGGCCGCCCGGTCGCGCGGGGCAGCCAGATAATTGGCATCGATAGCCGGCTGATCCATCGGATCGGCAGAGTTCAGCCGCAACGTACCCCGGCTTTCCGGGCGGGTCAGGATGATCAGGTTTGTAAACCCGTGGGCCTTCTCGATCCCGCCGGTTGGCGCAAATAGCAGCGGCAGGAAATAGAACTTGAGGTCAAGCCCTGCATGGCCCGGCGCACCCGAGCGCAGATAGGCGATCACTTCGGTTCCCGATCTGGCGAGCCGCCCGGTTCGGGTGATGAAGTATTGCAAGCCGGCAAAAGCCATCCGCAAGGGATTGGTCGCAATCGATAAATCGGAAACCTGCAACGGACTGGAGACCTGCACTTGCGTGCCGATGTGGTCGTGCAGGTTGCGGCCCACGCCCTTCAGATCCGCAACGACGTCAATGCCACGGGCGCGCAGGTGTTCGCCATCGCCGATGCCCGACAGCATCAGCAACTGCGGCGACTGGAAGGTTCCGCCGCACAGGATGATTTCCCGATCCGCATCAACGCTGCGCAGTTCCGCGTTCTGCCGGTACTCAACGCTGCGCGCGCGCCCGTTTGCGATGACGAGGCGAGTGGCAAAGGCCCCTGTGCGCACCACCAGATTGGGGCGCTGCGCCGCCGGTCGAAGATAGGCGACTGCTGTGCTGATCCGGCGGCCCGAACGGATCGTATGTTCTGCCGGGCCAAATCCTTCCGGCTGCGCGCCGTTGTGATCGTCGCTATAAGGAAACCCGGCTTCCTGCGCCGCGTCCAGCCATGCCAGTTGCCCGCGGTTGGTGACTTTGGCGCGCGAGACAGCCAAAGGCCCGCTGCGCCCGTGAAATCGCTCGTCGCCGTGGACATTGGCCTCGGCGCGGCGAAAATAGGGCAGGACTTCATCATAGGACCAGCCGGGGCAACCCTCCTGCGCCCACAGGTCGAAGATTTCCGGGCTGCCCCTGCTGTAGCACATCCCGTTGATCGAACTGCTGCCGCCCAGAACTTTGCCGCGGGCATCGTGCAGCACCCGGCCGTCGAGATGGGCTTGCGGCTCTGTCTGGTAATGCCAGCTATCCTTGCCGCTTTGCAGCAGGCGAAAGAACCCGGCCGGCATGTGGATGAAGGGATTGCGGTCTGGCCCGCCTGCTTCCAGCACCAGCACCCGCACCTTCGGATCTGCCGACAGGCGATGGGCCAGCACGCATCCGGCAGACCCGGCGCCGACGATCACATAGTCGAAGCGTTCCCCCACCGTCAGTCGGCCTTGGGCAAGCAGGCTACGGCCTTCAATTCCACCAGCGAACCGGGATAGCCAAGTCCTGCAACGCCGATGGCGGTCCACGCCGTTTCAATACCGGCCATCGCCTGGCCCATGACCTTCATGAAGTCCTGCATATGGGCCGGATAGCCGACATGGAACGACGTGAGATCAACGACATCGGCAAGAGTGCAGCCGTTCTTTTGCAGCACGGCGATAAGCGCCGCAAAGGCCGCGGCAAACTGGTCTGCCGGTTGATCGGGAACTGTGCCGTCAGCCGTCAGGCCGATCTGTCCGGAACAGAACAGAAAGCCATTCGCGCGGCGCGCATCGCACAAGGAAAAACCGGATTCGGACATTGCAATCTCCCACGGGTCCCACCTGCAACTGGCAGTGGGTAGGCCGCTTCGTACCATGCTTTTGCAGCTAACGCTACATTGTGTCTTGTTTATAAATTGAGCCTGTGTCATTTGGGCGGCGCAAAATGCACCGCGAATAACGGTGCGTCGCCAGGGAGTTTGGGATGAAAGACATTGAAGGTTCTGCGCAACCGCGCCGTTTTTCCACGCGCGCCGGCTTGATGGGCTGCGCGGCTATGGCCCTTGTGTGCTGGGCGCCAACGGCCAACGCGCAGGATGATCAGGCAGCAGCGCAGGAAGAGCAGTCAGCCGCGCGGGGCGGGGCTTCGCAACTGGGCGAAATCGTCGTTACGGCGCGGCGCACGCAGGAAAACCTGCAGCAGACGCCGGTTGCAGTAACGGCGCTGTCCGGCGAACTTCTGAACAAGCTGAATGTGCGCGATGTCGTGGCGACGGCGCAGTTCACGCCCAACCTTTCGATTGCGGCGCAACCCGCCTCGATCACCGCCGCGTCCGTTTATATCCGCGGCATCGGCAATGCATCGCCCAGCGCCGTGTCGGAGCAGGGCGTGGGCATCTATCTCGACGGGGTTTATATCGCCCGTTCGGCAGGTGCGATTTTCGACCTTGTCGATCTTGAGCGGGTTGAAGTGCTGCGCGGTCCGCAAGGCACGCTGTTCGGGCGCAACAGTGTGGGCGGCGCGGTTCAGCTTGTCAGCCGCAAGCCTTCCGAAACGATGGGCGCAGAAGCAAAAGCAGGCTTTGGAACGTTCAACGACTGGTACGGCCGGCTTCGGCTGGATACCGGGATGATCGAAGGTGTGCCGCTGCGCGCCTCGATCAGTTACATGCATCGCCAGCGTGACGGGTATTTCGACAATACGCTGGCCCCGTCCAGCCGTGATCCGGGCGCGCTGAACAGCGAAGCCGTGACTGCCGCCGTGCAAGGCGACTTTGGCGATCTGACCGCCAATTATGCGTTTGACTACAATACCCGCGAAGGCGTTTCCGCGTTCTTCCAGACGATTGCCGCGACGGATGGCGTGCGCGATTATTTCGGCCAGTCGGCATCCTATGGCGGTGCGCCGTTCCAGATTGGCAGCACGGCCCTGCGCCACGGCCAGCAATTGCCCGGCACCGACCTTGCCGGCAATGATACCTTCACCGTCAAGGCGCAGGTTCAGGGTCATGCGCTGACGCTGAACTGGGAAACCTCTCCGCAACTGACGGTCAAGTCGATCACCGCTTATCGGGAATACCGGCAGGACGGCGCAAACAGCCTGTCGGGCAACGGCAACTTGCTGGGCTTTACGCTCAGCCCGATGCTGTTTGTCGATGGCAGCGAGATTCCGGAAGGGATCAACCCGGTTAACCTCTACGATGGCTACACCACCCAGCGGCAGCACCAGTTCTCGCAGGAATTGCAGCTTCTGGGCCGTGTCGGCGACTTCAAATATGTGGCGGGTGCGTTCTATTTTGACGAAACCTCGTCTGAAGCGAACTACCAGACGCTTACCTATGCTCTGGGCGGCGTTGCGGGGGTGAACCTTGCGCCTTTGCAGGCCTTCAACGGCAAGGCCAAGTCGCACGCCGTGTTCGGGCAGGTCAGCTATGCACCGGGCGCGGGCGATTTCGAACTGACCGGGGGCCTGCGCTATACCCACGACAAGAAGTGGCTGACGCTGGCGGGCGACGTTCAGCCCAACCTCAATGGTTCGGTATCGTATGATAATGTATCGTGGCTGGTGTCCGCCAATTACCAGCTCTTGCCCGACCTGATGGGATATGTGCGCGTGTCCAGCGGTTTTCGGGCCGGCGGGATCAATCCCTCGGCCTCGGAAATCAACGTCTTCAAGCCGGAAACCATCGTTTCCTATGAAGCTGGTCTGAAAGGCGAATGGTTCGACCGGCGGCTGCGCACCAACCTTGCGGTGTTCCATGTGGACTATCGCAACCTGCAAATCTCGCAGTTTCTGGCAGGAAGCGAAGGGGCAACATCTGCCATCGTGAATGCGGGTAAAGTTGCCTATCGGGGGGTTGAGGCGGAAGTGACCGCCGTGCCGGTTCCCGGCCTGACGCTGGACGGGTCGATTGGTTATACCGATCCCAAGTACAAGACCTATCTCTATCTCGATCCGGCAACCGATACGCTTGTCAACGTGGCGTCCGAAGCGCGCATGTCGCAAGCGGCGAAGTTCAACGCCCATGTCGGCGCGCAGTATGAACAGGACATCGGCCTTGGCACGCTATCGTTGCGGGCGGACTACTCCTACCGCAGCACGGTGTACTGGTTCACGCTGGACCGCCTCAATCCGTTCAACCGCGATATCCGGTCGCGGCCTGACCATAACCTGCGGGCGCGGATTGCGATCGACGATATCGCGATTGGCAACGCAAAGCTTGGGCTGGGCTTCTGGGGCGACAACCTGACTGATCAGCGCAACATCGATTTCGGGATCGATTTCGGCGACCTTGGCTATGCCAGCGGATCGTTCAAGAAACCCCGCACGTTCGGGGTGGATGCGCGGATCAGGTACTAAGGGCAGGGGCCTGACATCCTGAGATCAGCAGGCTGACAAGCTGGCGCAAGTGATCGTCGGAGGGCACGTCCTTGGCGATCACGATGTGTCCGGCGATGGACGTGAACAGGGTGGAGATGACGATGATCGGATCGATGTCCGCGCGGATTTCTCCACTCTGTTGCGCCTTGCGCAAGGGTTCCGCCATGCCGCCTGAAATGGACTGCCATTGACGGTGCGTTTCTTCGGCGAGAAAATCCCCGCCAAGGCGCGTGGTCAGCGTGTTGATGGCAATTTCATCGGGGCGTGCCGAAAAGTCACGGAAAGCGACGGCGATATGATGCAGATGATCGCGCCAGTCGTCCCGCGGCTCTATCTGAAAAGTCGAATTATGGGCGCGCAAGGCCTCTGCCATCAACTGGTCCCGGGTTGGCCAGCGGGCATGGATCGTCGACCGGGCGATGCCGGATCGTTCGGCAACGTCGGTCATCGTAAAATCGGTTTCGCCGTCCTTGATGAACTGCAAAACCGCGTTCGCCACGCTTTGCCGAACTCGTTCCGTGCGCCCGCCCGGCCTGATGCTACCCCGTACCATGCCGGCCTCTTACCGGGCGGTGGCAAGCAAGTTCAAGGCCCCCCATGCCAACGGGAGCAATTCTGAAAATGGTCGCCTCATCAACTCCTTCCGGCATGCAGCCGAATAGGCCGTCTGCCGCCGGACCCCGCGAACCCTGGGCCTTGCTGGTGCCGCTCTCGCTGGCGGGTTTCCTCCTGATCGGGGGCATGCTGACTTCGCTTAGCGTCCATGTCTCTGTCATCCAGCCCTTGCAGGGGTGGAGCGCAGCCGAAGCAGGCGCGGGTCCGGTTGCCCTGCTGATCGGGATGAGCACGGGCAATCTGCTTATCAGCCCCGCGTTGCGCAAGCTTGGCGTTAACGGGACGTTCGCACTCGGCGCCCTGCTGGCGGCGCTCGCATGGGCCGCAGCGGGGTGGAGCGATACCCTGACAGGGTTCAGTCTGGCCCTGGCCATTGCCGGGATCGGCTGCGGCCTTGCCACTATCGTTCCGGGCATTGCCTTGCTGACGCAGGCGTTCCACGCCCACCGGGGCCTTGCCATCGGCCTGTTCATCGGCAGTTGTTCGCTCGCCAGTTCCACGATGCCGATGGGCACGAACCTGTTGATCGAAAGCTTCGGCTGGCGGGGGGCGTTCGAGATCGTGGGCCTGGCCGCGCTGACGCTGGTTCCCGTGCTCTGGTGGTTCCTGCCGCGTGGGTTAGCCTCGGGCAGCGAGCATGACGGACATGGCGAGAGCGAAAATGGGGCGGGCGAAAATGGTGGGAAAGCGTCTGCGCAGGACGGATTGGCCTGGCAGGCGGCATTGCGATCGCCCGCATTCTGGGCCCTTACGCTGGTCCTGACACTCAGCATGGTTTGCATGAACGGCGTGTTGTTCAATATCGTGACCTATCTTCAGGATCGCGCGATGCCTGCGCCCGATGCGGTGGCCCTGTATAGCTTCACCAATTTCATGAGCCTGCCCGGTTTGCTGATCGGCGGATATCTATCTGACCGCGTCCGGGTGCAGGTCCTGTTCCCAACGGTCCTGCTGGTGCAGGGGCTGGGAACGCTGGCCTTGCTGGGCATGGGCGATGCAGGGCTGATGGCCACGGCGGCGACGGCGGCTTTCGTTCTGCTGTGGGGCGGGGTGGCAGGCTTGCCGGCACAGGCCGGCTCGCTGATGTTGCGTGAAATTGCCGGCCGCCGCGAGTTTCCGGCGCTGCTGGCCATCGTCTTTACGATCAACGGTTTTGTCGGCGCGCTGGCGCCGGGGCTGACCGGTTGGCTGCGCGATGTGACGGGCGATTATCGTTCCGCCTTCGCCTTGTTCGGCCTGATCATGATTGCATCTGCTGTTGCCGCTTTGTGGTGCCGTGAACCGCGCCCGCATGTGGCCGCCGCCAGGTTTTGAGGATGTCCCGATGATTCAGAAAATCACATTCGAGCGCGGCGAAGTGCCCGTGGCCATGAGTGGGTGGACCAGGCCGCAAGGCACGGCGCGCGAATGGCCCATGCTGACAGGCGATAGCACAAGCGACGTTGTCGTGATCGGGGCAGGGCTGGCTGGTTCCTCGCTGGCGCTGCATCTTGCCGAGGCGGGGGTTGCCGTAACGGTGCTGGAATCCCGCCAGCCGGGTTGGGGCGCATCGGGCCGCAATGCCGGGCATGTCCTGCCACTGATGCGGGATCTCAAGCTGTTCGAACGGTTTCCGGATGGCGGAAAACGCTTTCTCGACCTGTTCCGCCAGCATCTGACGATCCCGTTCGATCTTGCGGCCCGGCACGGCATCGATTGCGACGCGGTGCGGTCGGGCTACATCAACGGGATGAAAAGCCGGAAGGCGCAGCAAACCTTCCTGCGCCAGCATGCCTATCTGGAAGACGCGGGCATCCAGCGCCTGATCCCGCTTGATGCCGCGCAGATGCAGGAACGGCTGGGCACAACGGCTTATCCCTATGGCGTCTTGTTTGAAGACGGCGGGCGGGTGAACCCCTATCTGTTCACCAACGGCATGGTCGAAACCGCCGTAAGGCTGGGCGCGAAGTTCCACGGCGATAGCGAGGCTGTGTCTCTTCAGCGGGTCGGCACCCAATGGCGTGTCCGCACGGCGCTGGGCAGTGTTCTGGCGGACCGGGTGGTGTTCTGCACGGCCGCCTACCCGACCGATATCGAGCCCTCGTTCCAGCGCGCGTTCTATCCGCTGACGGCGTTTGCCCTTGCCAC
>CAZSTP010000123.1:0-1200 GCA_964609325.1 uncultured Novosphingobium sp.
AACGATCCTGAATGGGGTCCTGTGGTGCTGGCAGGCTTTGGCGGGGTGACCGCCGAAATCCTGCAGGATGTGCGCTTGTTGACGGCGGACCTTACCGAAGAGGCGGTTGTGGCCGAACTGATGAAGCTCAAGAGCGCGGCATTGCTCAGCGGCTATCGCGGCTCACCCGCATTGGACGTGGGGGCGCTGGCCAAGTTGATCGTCAAGGTCGGGCAAGTCCTGCGCGCCGAACCATCGATCCGCGAAATCGACTTGAACCCTGTGATCCTGCATCCGGTGGGTGAGGGCGTGGTGGCGCTCGACGCACTGATGCTGGTGGATTGATCCGCACATCGCTGGAATTGATTGAGGGCGGTCCGGTTGGGCCGCCCTTTTTCAATGGCCGGGGAAGTCCATCACAGAGGCGACGGTTAGCCCCGTTTCGCGCAGGCGGCTTGCGCCGTTAAGGTCAGGCAGATCAATCACGAAAAGCGCGTGGGTGATCTGTGCGCCCGCTCTGCGCAGAAGTTCGGCTGCGGCAAGGGCTGTACCGCCGGTTGCGATCAGATCGTCGACCATGACGACGCGCTGTCCGTCGGGGATCGCGGTGGGGTCTAGTTCCAGACGGTCCGTGCCGTATTCGAGCGCATAGTCCACACCGATGGTCGGCACCGGCAGTTTGCCCGGTTTGCGGATCGGCACGAAGCCGAGGCCCATACGGGCCGCAACCGCCGCGCCGAAGATGAAGCCGCGTGCTTCCATTCCGGCGAGTGCCTGGGCCCCGGCTTGGTGGGCCAGATCGGCGAGGTGGTCGACTGTGGCCGATAGACCCGGTCCATGCGCGATCAGTGTAGTGATGTCGCGGAACAGGATTCCGGGTGCAGGGAAGTCTGGGACCGAGCGAACAAGCGCTTTGAGATCATCGGGTGTCATCGCAAGCCAACCTATCGCCGGATACGAAAAAGGCCACCGTTTCCGGTGGCCTTTTGTCGTTTCGCCGATGGCTGAACGATCAGTGCTTGTCAGCCCAGATGTTCTTCTTGGCAAGATAGGCAAGAACCGTGGCTACCAGCAGGAAGCCGAGTACGGCCCAACCGGTCTGCTTGCGCTTGTCCAGCTTGGGTTCGGCGGTCCAGATCAGGAATGCCGAAACGTCCGTGGCCATCTGGTCGACAGTAGCCTTGGTGCCGTCCGAGTACGTCACCTGACCGTCACCGGCGA
>CAZSTP010000123.1:1300-7874 GCA_964609325.1 uncultured Novosphingobium sp.
GTGACGTGCCTTGGTGATCAACGAGAGATCAGGCGGTACGCCCTGACCGGCGTAATACACGGTCGGGAAGTAATCCGATGCGATGTTGTCACGTTCGCCACGCTCGCCGGTCTTGACGTCGAACGTTGGCTGTTTTGCGCCCCATTGCTTGGCAATGGCCTTCACTTCGGCTTCCGAATAGCCGAGTGCAGCCAGATCGCGGAACGCAACATGCTTGAGTGAGTGGCAGGTCGAGCAGACTTCCTTGTAAACCTGGAAGCCGCGCTGGAGCTGCGCCTTGTCAAACTTGCCAAACGCGCCATCGCTGGCGAATTTGATGTCCTTGGGGTGAAGGTGGAACGCGTGTTCTGCTGTTTCGGGAGCAGGTTCCTTAATCGCGGTGATGGCGCCGTTTCCGAACGACCAGAGCAACGCGACGGCGAAGAACAGGCCTACCAGGGGACCAAAAAGACGGACCATGGGGTTCTCTTTCTCTTACGCTTCGTTGCTGTCAGGCAGCTGTAGGGTTGGCGTTGAGCACAGCGCTCTCATCCTTGCCCAGGACGCCTTCGGTGATCGAGAACGGAAGCGGTTCCGGCTTTTCGATCGAGGAGACGAGCGGGAGGATGATAAGGAAGTGCGCGAAGTAGTAGATGGCAGCAATCTGGCTGATCATCACGTAGGGTTCCGCAGCCGGTGCGCCGCCGCAGTAGAACAAGACCGCCATGGTCGGGATCAGACCGAACCAGAAGAACTTGCGGAACAGCGGACGGTAATGGCCCGAGCGAACCGGCGAGGTATCCAGCCAGGGCAGGAAGAACCACACCAGGATCGAGCCGAACATGGCGAGCACGCCCATCAGCTTGGCCGGGATGAAGAAGAAGTCATACGTGAAGGCGCGCAGGATCGCGTAGAACGGATAGAAGTACCATTCGGGAACGATGTGTGCCGGCGTCGAAAGCGGGTTGGCGGGGATATAGTTATCCGGATGGCCAAGTGCGTTCGGCGCGAAGAACAGGATTGCGCAGTAGATGAGCAGGAAGATGCCGAGTCCGAAGCCATCCTTTGCCGTGTAATACGGGTGGAACGGTACGGTATCGGATTCTGTCTTCACTTCAACGCCGGTCGGGTTGGACGAACCGGGGATGTGCAGCGCCCAGATGTGCAGGATGATAACACCGGCAATCACGAACGGCAGCAGGAAGTGGAGCGAGAAGAAGCGGTTCAGAGCGGCGTTATCGGGGGCAAAGCCACCCAGCAGCCAGATCTGGATCGGTTCACCGACCAGCGGGATAGCGCCGAACAGGCCGGTGATCACCTTGGCACCCCAGAAGCTCATCTGGCCCCAGGGAAGCACATAGCCCATGAAAGCGGTGGCCATCATCAGCAGGAAGATCACGACGCCGAGCAGCCAGATCATCTCGCGCGGGGCTTTGTACGATGAGTAGAAGAAGCCGCGGAAGATGTGCAGGTAGACCACCACGAAGAAGGCCGAGGCACCGTTGGCGTGCGCATAGCGCAGCATCCAGCCCCAGTTGACGTCACGCATGATGTGTTCGACCGAATCGAACGCGACACCTGCGTTGGCGGCATAGTGCATCGCAAGGATGACACCGGTGACGATCTGAAGCACCAGACAGAACCCGGCGAGTACGCCGAAGTTCCACATGTAGTTCAGGTTGCGCGGGACCGGATAACCGGCACCGACTGCGTTATAAACGAAGCGCGGCAGGGGCAGCTTTTCGTCAAGCCACTGCGTCAGGCCATTGCCTGGCTTATATTCGTTCGCCCAGGGAAAGCTCATAAGTCCTGTCCTCAGCCGATCTTCACGACAGTGTCGGAGATGAATGAATACTCTGGCACCTCAAGGTTCTTGGGTGCCGGGCCTTTGCGGATGCGCGCGGCGGTGTCGTAGTGCGAACCGTGGCACGGGCAGAAATACCCGCCGAATTCGCCCTTCACTTCACCTTCGCCAGCGCCCAGCGGCACACAGCCGAGGTGCGTGCAAACGCCCATGGTGATAAGCCAGTTGGTCTTACCTTCCTTGGTACGCTCTTCCAGCGTCTGCGGATCACGCAGCGTTGATGCGTCAACCGCGTCGGCAGCCTTGATTTCTTCCGGCTTCAGATTGCGGATGAATACCGGCTGCTTGCGGAAGACGGCCTTGATCGCTTGCCCGGCCTGGATCGCCGAAATGTCGATCTCGGTGGAACTTTGCGCCAGAACGTCCGCCGATGGCGCCATTTGACTTACCAACGGGAGAAGGACGGCAGCGCCGCCAACACCCGCAAAACTCACCGCCGCGATATTGATGAAATCGCGCCGGCGCACGCCTTCTCCGGTTACGCCCGAAGTGTCGATGCTCGCCTCATCAGCCATTGAATTTCCCTGCCTGCTGCCGCCGCGCACGCGCATCGCACGCGGTCCAACTTGCCCACTGGATACGATCTGGAAAACCCGTGAGGGAATGCCCGACCAACACGAGAGCCGGACACGCGCGAATGCACCGTGCCAGCCCCCACTTGCGAGGCCTGATAGACGCAAAGCCGTGGCTTTGCCAACAGGCATTTTGGTGTGGGAAACGGGGGCGTTTCCCGAGTCTTTATACGCCCTTCGGGGCGCAAGGGTCCGATAACGTCAGGTTCAGGAAAATCCAGCGCCGTCGGGCCAATTGGGAGCGGCAAGGCCCATTACCTTGAAAAGGGTGCCCATGTGTTGCTGGTCGATCAGCCGGTCACGTCCGGCATAAATCTCTGGCGCATGGGCAGGCGCAAAGCTGGCAAGGGCATCTGCGCGCGCCTCGATTCCCAAAGCCCGCAGCCATGCCCCTTGCTCGACCGTGCCAAGCCAGCGCAAGTCGCGGGACTGGGCAATGGCCGCCAGTACCGAAAAATCGACGTGCGCGGTCAGGTCAGCCTCTCCCGGGGTGGCAAAGGCGTCCACCTTCGTATGATTCCTTACCGCCTGCAATGATGAACCGAAGCGTGGCTGTGTATAGCCATAATCAATGAACAGCGCCCCACCGCCTTGTGCTGCCAATCGGCCTGAAACTTCATAGAGAATGGCCGCAGATGCGGGCGACGTTTCCAGAATCGCGCCTTCGGCTGCATCCCGATGCGCCTGCGGGACGGCATTATCCATCAGTTGCGAACCGGCGATCGGGATGAGCCGGTCCTGATCGAGGCCGACCATGCGTTCACGCCAGCCTTCCTGGGTGCGCACCATCTGGCGGATCGGCAGGGCATCGAGGAATTCGTTGGCCACGATCAGCACCGGCGCATCACCGGGCAGGGTCGACAGATCGGCATGCCAGCGGGCTTGGGGGTGCAGTTCAAGCTGGAGCGCTTTGAGCGCGGTGCTGGTTTCGACAAATTGGACGGTCGGCACGAGGCCATAGCGTTTGGCCGCACCCAGAGCATCGCGTGCCAATGTGCCGCGGCCCGGGCCAAGCTCAACATAATGAACCGGGTCCGGACGGCCCGCGCGAATCCAGATGTCGGCAAGCCATAGCCCGATCAATTCGCCGAACATCTGGCTGATTTCGGGCGCGGTGATGAAATCGCCCGCAACCCCAAGGGGGTCGCGGGTGTTGTAATAGTGCGCGTTCGATTCGGCCATGTAGTGCGCGATGCTGATCGGCCCGGTATTGGTGATCAGCCGCTTGAACGTTTCGAGCAACGAGCCGCTCATGCAGGCGCAGCTCCTGCGGTGGAAAGCGGCTTGGCGATCAGGCTGCGGATCAGGAAGAACAGGCCCACGGCCATCATCGGAATGGTCAGCCATTGGCCCATCGAAAAGCCGGTGCGCATTGCGAAATCTTGCAGTTGCGAATCCGGCTCGCGGTAAAACTCGACCGTGAAGCGGGCGAGGGCATAGCCGAAGGTGAATGTGCCCACGAGCATGCCGGTGCGCCAACGTGCTTTGGTACGCGAGAACAGCACGAGCATGACGATGGCCAGCACAAGGCCTTCCAGCGCGGCTTCGTAGAGCTGGCTGGGGTGACGCGCGATGGGGCCGCCACCGGGGAAAATCATGGCCCATGCCACGCCGGAGCCAGCCTCACGGCCCCACAATTCGCCGTTCATGAAGTTTGCCAGCCTACCGAACAGCAAGCCGAAGGGCACGCAGACGGATATATAGTCACACACGCGCACGAAATTGAGCCCGGCGCGCCATGATACCCAGGCGATGGCCAGGACCACGCCGATCAGCCCGCCGTGGAAGCTCATCCCGCCTTCCCATAGCTTGATCAGGTTCTGGGGTTCGGTCAGCAGTTCGGGCGCATAGAACACGGCATAGCCAAGCCGTCCGCCAAGGATAATGCCGAGCGTTGCATAGAAAAACAGATCATCGGCGTGGCGCTGCGCGATGGGGGCGCCGGGTTGGCGGATCATTTTGGACAACTGCCAGTAACCCAGAATGATCCCTGCCAGATAGGCCAGCGAATACCACTTCAGGGCAAAGAAGCCCAAGTCTAGCGCGATGGGTGAAACGCCCAGATCTTCCCAGCGAATCGGAGCACCAATACCCGCCGCCGATGCTGACGCTACGGCAAGCGACGCTGTTATTGACAGTAGTGACAGCAAGAGGGGAACTCCCTACAACTTTAAGAACGGGCCGAATTCCCTGATGCAAAATGCGGCCTTTGCGGTATCGTATTGGCACAGGGCGAAGACCACAAGCAAACCCGAAAAGGCGCACAGGCAATGTGGCCGGGGGTTGGGAGATATAAAGGACGCCATGAAGACCGAGCTTGACCATGCCATGGATAACACATTCACCGCTCTCACAGGTGAGGGCGGGATGTTCCAAACCGTTATGGTGCAGCGGTTTGGCCGCGATGTGCCGATGATTGCAGCGGCACCGCCACACCTGCCAGCTTACTTTGCCTATTTCTGTGCCACACATGGCGACAAGCCGTTTATCATCGATGGCGATATCCGTTTGAGCTTTGCCGATGTCTACAAGGCTGCGCGCCATGTCGCGGGCGGTCTGGTCGAAGGGCATGGGGTGCAAAAGGGGGATCGCATCGCCATTGCCGCCCGCAATTCGGCCAATTGGGTGGTCGCCTATATGGCGGTGCTGATGGCGGGCGGTTGCGCCACTTTGCTGAACGGCTGGTGGCTGGGCGAGGAACTGGCGGGCGGGATCGATCTGGTCGAATGCCGCTTTGTGATCGCTGATGATTCGCGCGCCAAGCGGCTGGTCGGTCATGCACACGGTGCCACGCTGCTGATGATGGAGCATGATTGCAGCTATGAACAAGGCTTGGCCGCGCTGCTTGGCAATGGCGGCGGCATGGAGACGATCCTGCCAACTTTGACAGGCGAGGATCTTGCGACGGTCCTGTTTACCTCGGGCTCTACCGGCGCTGCCAAAGGGGCCTATTCGGATCATCGTGGTGTGGTGCAAGGGACGATGAACTATGTCGTCCAATCTGCCGCAGTGCTCGGCATTCTGACCGCACGGGGCCAGGCTCCGGCACCCGATGTGCAGCCCACCACGCTGGTTAATGTCCCGCTGTTTCACGTGACGGGTGAGGTTCCGGTCTTCCTCCAATCCTTCGCGCTGGGCCGCAAGCTGGTGCTGATGGCCAAGTGGGATGCGGTTGAGGCGATGCGCCTGATCGAGCGTGAAAAGGCGACCTACTTCGTCGGCGTGCCACTGATGAGCTTCGAGATCGCGACCCACCCGGATCGGGACAAGTACGACCTTTCCACCTGCGTGACTTTTGCGGCAGGCGGCGCTCCGCGTCCGGTCGAGCATGTCGAGCGCATTCGCAACGCATTGCCACACGCGTTTCCGATTTTGGGTTACGGATTGACCGAGACCAACGGCGTGGGCTGCGGCAATCTCAATGAGAATTATCTCGCCAAGCCGGGGAGCACGGGCACCGCATCGCGTCCGCTGGTGGATCTGGCGATACTCGATGATGCGGGAAACAGCCTTCCGCAAGGCGCGGTCGGGGAAGTGTCGATCCGCTCGGTCGCCAACTTCCTTGGATATTGGGGCAACGAAAAGGCGACGCGCGAAGCGGTGACGCCGGACGGGTATTTCCGCACGGGCGATCTGGGTTACCTTGATCCGGAAGGCTATCTGTTCATCGTTGACCGCAAAAAGGACATCATTATTCGCGGCGGCGAAAACATCAGCTGCATCGAGGTGGAAAGCGCGATTTATGCGCACCCGTGCATCGCCGAGGTTAGCGTTTTCGGGCTGCCGGATGAAAAGTTGGGTGAAGTTCCGGCTGCTGTCTATCTGGCCAAAGCGGATTGTTCGGCCAGTGAAGACGAACTGCGCGCCTTTTTGAAAGAGCATATCGCGCCGTTCAATATCCCGGTCCGGTTCTGGGAGGTGCATGAGCCCCTGCCACGCCTGGGCACCGAAAAGGTGGATAAACGCAGCTTGCGCGAAATTTATACCAAAGAATGGTTGGCCACGCAGTCTGCCTGAGGCCGGTTGTTATTGGACGGTAAAGCATGAATGGTTAAAGGGGAGGCATGATGCTTCCCCGGATTGCCAACCAGCGCGCCATTATTGATCGTCGGGCGCTTGCCGATGCCATTGCTGCGGCCTTTGCCGAGCAGGGTGAAAA
>CAZSTP010000124.1:0-4103 GCA_964609325.1 uncultured Novosphingobium sp.
AAGCGGTCCAACTGCGCTTCGGGCAAGGGATAGACGCCCTGGCTTTCAATCGGGTTCTGCGTGGCGACCACCATGAAGCGGTCAGACAGAGCATGCGCCTCGCCATCCAGCGTCACGCGCCGCTCCTGCATCGCTTCGAGCAGCGCGGCCTGTGTTTTGGGCGGGGTGCGGTTGATTTCATCGGCCAGCAGCAGTTCGTGGAAGATCGGCCCGCGCGTAAGGGTGAACTGGCTGGTCTGGAAGTTGAACAGGTTAGAGCCCAGAATATCGCCCGGCATCAGATCGGGCGTGAACTGGATGCGCCCGAAATCGAGGCCCAGTGTGGCGGCAAGACATTGCGCCAGAAATGTTTTGGCGGTGCCGGGAGGGCCTTCGAGCAGGACGTGCCCGCCGGCAAACAGCGCGACGAGCAGGTGGTCGAGCACCGCTTCCTGCCCGACCACGGCCTTGCCCACTTCGCTGCGAATCTTCGCGGCCAGCGCGCCCAGCTCCTCAAGGGTCATATCGCTCACATCAGGTCCTTCTCGATCTGGTGAACCACGGCAGCGCGCCGGGTCAGGTCATGGGGTTTGCGCGCGGCGCGTAAGTGCACGGCAGCGGCGGAAAAGTGCGGTCCAGCAAGGCCGCGCCGGTCTTGCGCAGCGTCAATCAGCTTTTCGATGGCCTCTGCCGATTGCCCGCGCGGCAGCCCGAGCATCAGCGCCAGCCGGTCTCGCGCGGCATCGGCATAGGGCGTGGCGACAAGGTGGACGCGGCCGGTGCGGCGGATAAGGCCTGCAGCATTGGCCACCAGCGCGGCTTTTCCATTGGCAATCTCTGGCCCGCTTTGCAGCGCAGGGCCAAAGCGGTGGAACGCGCGCCACGCCACGGCCAACGCCGCCAAAATCAGGCAGAGCGTGGCGGCGAGGAACGGCGGCTCGAACGCCAGCGTCAAAAGGTTGCGGTTTGCACCAAAGCCGTTGAATGTCATGTCGAAAGCAAAAGGCTGGGCGCGATTGTCTGCCGTGGCAAGGATCAGATCGCGCGCCATCAGCGCGGTCGTCTTATCGGCCAGGCCCCAGTTGTCGAGCAAGTCCGGCTCGAACACCAGCACCACGGGATAGCGGTCTTCATCCTCGCCGCCGTAATCCGGATCGATCCCGGCAAAGGTGTTTAGCGCGGGGTAATAGCCATCATCATCCAGCCACGCGGCCAGCACTTTGCCGTTGCCCGCATTGATGATCGGGACCAGTCCCTTGCCAGTTCCCGTTTCTACCCGCTCGTCATCGGGCAGCGGCCCACGCATGTTGCCCACGCGCCAACCGCCCGCAGGAGGCGATTGTCCGGTGCCGATATCGACCGTCACATCATCGGCAAAGCCTTGCCAGTCCGGTGCCGCCGTACCGATCACCTGCACCCAGCCGCGCTTGGCCTTTTGCGAATTCACGCCTACCGCCGTCCACTTTGGCGTGACCACGATGGTCGGCCCGATATAGCGCCGCGCTTCGACGATCCGGGCAATCTCCTTGCCGTCTGCCTCTGCCGGAGGGGTAAGGATCAGCAGCCCGACTTGGGTTTCCAGCGCTTTGCGGTTGCGCTGGCGGATCACGTCCAGCCCCTCGTCCTCCAGCATCCGGGCAATCCCGGCATAGCCGTTCAGCCCGTGCCCGCCCACGTGCGCGCCGCCATTGTTGCCGCTGCCGCCGGTGTTGTTGCCCATGAACCACAGCAGGCCGACAAAGGCGAGAGCCCCGACAAGCAGGATGCCGATCACGGTAGAGCGCGGGAAGGGGGATGCCGCTGTGCTCATGCGCGCGCCTCCAACCGCTCCAGCGCGAAGCGGGTATAGGCCGCGCGCGCCGCCGACCAATCATCTGCATTCAGACGGCGCAGGGCGTAGCGGGCACGCTCGACCAGTCCGGCAATCTCGGCAAAAGCGTGGCGGGCACTTTGCGGCAGGGCCATGATCGCGCCGATTTCGCGCGCGGTGCTGGATGGGGATAGCCAATCGGGCCGCGCGCGGGCGATTTGGCCAATGCTGCGCTGAAGCAGCAGATGCGCTGCTTCATCATAACGGCCCTCGGCGGCCAACCGGTCAGCATCTTCGAGCAGGGCAAGCGCTTCTTCGCGCGCTGGCGTCCAATCGGGCGCGACGGCTTCGATCCGGCCTTTGCGATCACGCCACAATGGCCAGAGCAGTGCCCACGCGATCCACGCCACGCCAAGCGCGGCACCGATCAGCAGGGCCATCTCGACCCAGCCCCAGCTTGCGCCAAGCAGACGCCCGAGCGGGGACAAGAGCCATTCAAGGAAGCGGCCAATCGCCTTGAGCCATTCGGGCGTCACCGGCACCGGATCGGGCGGGACGGGCGCAAACTGGATGTCTCCGGCGTCGCGTAGCGAGGCCCACGCCTTTTCCGCCGCCGCAGCGTCATCGCTTGAAGTGTTTGCCCGGGCCGCTGCTGTCACGAACGCAGTGGTTACACGCACAAGCGCTGCGGGCAAGTATAACTAACCGCGAATTCGCTCCATCGGGTAGGTTCCGAGCATGCGCAGGTGCTTGGCGAAATACTCAAGCTCTTCAAACGCCCGGTCTACCGCCGGATCGCCCGGTGCGCCGACAATATCGACGAAGAATTCGGTCGCGGCAAAACTGGCGCCGCGCTGGTAGCTTTCCAGCTTGGTCATGTTCACGCCATTCGTGGCAAAGCCGCCCAGTGCCTTGTAAAGCGCCGCCGGAATGTTGCGCACTTCGAATACGAAGGTGGTCATCGCCGGGCCGGTGATGGCGGCAGGCTCCAGCGGGGTCTTTGACAGGACTACGAATCGCGTGGTGTTATCGTGCGCGTCCTCGACATTGTCCTCGATCACTTTGAGGCCATAGAGCTCGGCTGCGATTCGCGGGGCTAGCGCGGCAACGCCGGGATCGCCCAGCTCTGCCACATAGGCCGCAGCGCCTGCCGTATCGGCATAGCTCATCGGCACGATTCCGCGTTCCCGCAGATAGAATCGCGATTGGCCCAGCGCCTGCGGATGGCTGTAGGCGGCGGTGAAGGGGCCATCGCCCAGCGCCATCAGGCTGGCGTGAATCTCCAGAAAGTGTTCGCCGACAATCGACAAACCGCTTTCGGGCAAAAGAAAGTGGATGTCGGCAACGCGGCCATGCTGTGAGTTTTCAATCGGGATGATCGCTTGGCCTGCGCGCCCCTCTTTCACCGCATCCAGCGCATCTTCGAACGAAAAGCATGGCAGGGGCAGGCAATCGGGCAAGGCTTCCATTGCCGCGCGGTGCGAATTAGCCCCCGGAGCTCCCTGAAACGAAACCGCGCGCGCCGGATCGGCGGCGGCAGCGGCGGCCATTTGTTCGACAAGGACGAGCGCGGGTGCGGGATAACTCTGCATGATGCTTGCGCGATTAAGCCGCTGTGACCCTTGCGGCAAGGGCGCGATCACGCTTCTTGTCATTTTGCGAGTCAAAGCATCTTGCACTTGGGCGGGGGTCTGACTAGAGCGAGCCGCAACTCGCGCGGGGGTCGGCAAGGTGTCGGCGTGCGCCAATGGGGTTCGTAAATGGACGACCGTTTCAACACCATCGCTGGATGGGCTTTGTTCGGGGGCATTGTTGCTCTGGGCCTCTCCAGCCTTTCGGGACACTATTTTCTCGCTGACAAGGAGCATCGCCCAGAAAAGATGGGCTATGCGATTGAAGGCGTAGAAGAAGAAGCTGCTGCTGGCGGCGAAAAGGAAGTGCCTTTGGCAACCCTGCTCGCCACCGGCGATATCGCCAAGGGCGAAGCTGTTTTTGCCAAGTGCAAGGCATGCCATGTTGCCACCCAAGGTGGCGCTAACGGCATCGGACCTGCGCTTTACGGTATTGTCGGCAAGCCTGTGGGCAAAGCTGCAGCAGGCTTTGCCTATTCGGCAGATCTTGCAGGCCATGGCGGCACCTGGGATTTCGCTACGCTTGATGCATGGTTGAAGAACCCCAAGGCCTTCGCCGCTGGCACCAAGATGTCGTTTGCCGGTCTCGCCAAGGGTGAAGATCGCGCCAACGTGATCCTCTATCTCAACTCGCTCGGCTCAAACCTGCCGCTGCCCGCCGCCGAAGCGGCTCCTGCGGCAGA
>CAZSTP010000124.1:4203-7836 GCA_964609325.1 uncultured Novosphingobium sp.
ACTCGCTCGGCTCAAACCTGCCGCTGCCCGCCGCCGAAGCGGCTCCTGCGGCAGACGCAGCGCCTGCTGATGCAAGCGCTTCGGGTGCGGCTGTCGAAGCAGCGCCTTCGGAAGCCGCCGCGCAGTAAACCTCGCGCAGCGCGAATCATGCAAAAGGCGTCGTGAGCGATCCCGGCGCCTTTTGCGTGCGCTTGAGGCCCGTTGCAATTTGATAGAACGCGACGCAGTGTGGGTCAGGAAATGATCGGAGTTGCCCCTGTGCGGAATTGCCTTGCTTTTCTACTGCTCGCCTTGACCGCATCCGTTGCAATGGCTGCTACACCGCCAGCGCAGCCCATGGATGGTCAATGGACGGTCGATCTCTCCGCTGATCCGGGGCAACCCTACACCAAGCCGATGGAATTGGCGTTAAAGCCCGATGGAACCGTTACCGGCAGCTTCTATGAAAGCGCCATCCTGGCAGGGCGCTGGAAAACCGATCGCGGTCGTACTTGCGTCAGCTTTCGCACCACAGACGGGGCAGGGCCATACCACACAGCCGGCTGTCTGGTCGGCGATGACATCGAAGGCCAAACTTGGGCTGAACACCGCAATTTCCTTTTCAACTGGAACGCTAAACGCTGACACCTCGTCTCAGGCAGGCGCAATTCCGTTGCGCATGTCATAAGCGCGCTGGGCAGCGGCCACTTCGACCATGCAGGTTTCGGCCCAGTCGATCATCCCGCGCATGGCAACGATCAGCCCGCGGCCGAGCGGCGTGATCGCATAAGTCACCGTCACCGGCACCGTCGGCTCCACCGCGCGGCTGACCAGTCCATCGCGCTCCAATGATCGCAGCGTCTGGCTGAGCATCTTCTGGCTCACGCCCTCGATCCGCCGTTTCAGGGCATTGAAGCGCAGGTCTTCTTGCGAAAGCAGCAGCAGGATCAGCGCGCTCCATTTGTCCGCGATTCGGTCCAGCAACTGCCGCGTCGGGCAATTGGCGGCATAGACATCGCCGCGCAGATAGATTGGCGGGAACGGGGTTACCTCGTGGTGACCAGGTGAGGAAATTGTGCCTTCTTGCATGGACGGCATCTATATCGCACTTGGTATCTATTGGAAACCACCAAGGAGATGTCCCGATGAAAGTTGCCGTTTTGGGCGCCAGTGGCCGCGCCGGTTCCGAAATCACCGCAGAACTTGCCCGGCGTGGACACGAAGTGACCGCCATTGCGCGCAAGCCCGAAGCCATTGCAGCCGCTCCCGGCGTGACAGCAGTGGCAGGCGATGCCACCAATCCCGATGCGCTGGCGGGCCTCATCACCGGAGCAGACGCCGTGATCAGCGCGCTTCACTTTGACGTTACCGCGCAAACGCTGCTTTCAGCAGTCAAGGTCGCAGGCGTGTCGCGTCTCCTGATCACCGGCGGGGCGGCAAGCCTTGAAGTGGCGCCCGGCATGATCCTGTTCGAAGCGATGGACCTGCCCGAAGAATGGAAGCCCGCGATTCTGGGCGGGATCACGTTCCTCAACGAGATTCGCAAGGAAACCGAAGTCGACTGGACGTTCTTCTCACCCGCCGCGTTCATCGAAGAAGGCCCGCGGACCGGCACATTCCGCCTCGGCACGGACCAGCTTGTGGTCGATGATAAGGGCGAAAGCCGGATCAGCTTTGCCGATTATGCCATCGCCATGGTGGATGAGCTGGAACAGCACCGTCACCCGCGCGCCCGATTTACCGCAGCGTACTAAGCCGGGCAGGCGGTCGCCATAATCGTTGCGCCAAGCGTCTCGGGTTCGACCGGCTCATACAGGTCGGCCCGGTCGCGTGGCACGGCGTTGCGGGCAATCACTGTGCCATCGGCGGTGAAATCGGTGGCCGCCGCAATCAGCATGCGCTGGCTGGCGCAATCGTACTGGAATAGCACGATCTTGCGTCCTGCATCGATGCTTGAAGCTTCAGCGTGATCGAAACCGGCCCATATTTGCCGCACCGCAAACTGGCGGTCGGCACTCGGGGGCAATTCCCGAACCGATTCGGGCCGCACGAGAACCTCGGTGCGATCCTCGGCCAACCCGATGATTTTCCAGTCCGCGCTCCAGCCTTGTGCCGCCGCCTCACGAGAGACTGCCTCGCCGGAGAAGCCAAGGAGGGCAAGAGGAAGCAGCATATTGCGGACGGTCATCATCGGGTGGCTCCGGAACATTCGGGTAATGTTTCGATAACCATATCCGCACGGGGCGCGACTACGGGATTCTACGTGAGTCCCGCGATGTGACAGCGGCTTGGGCAAACCCTAACGCCGCCTATTCGGGACGTCCCTTGAACCCTTGCGCAATCACATACCATTCGGACGAATCCTTGCGGCTGGACGGCGGCTTGGCGTGCTTCACGGTCGTGAAGTTCTTTTTGAGAATCGTCAGCAGCTCCGCATCGGTCCCGCCCGCGAACACTTTGGCGACAAACCCTCCGCCCGGTGCCAGCGAAGTAATCGCAAAGTCTACCGCCGTTTCGACCAGCCCCATCGTGCGCAAATGGTCGGTTTGCTTGTGGCCCACGGTGTTGGCTGCCATATCGCAGATCACCAGATCGGGCGGACCATCCAGCGCGCCCTGCAAGGCGGCAGGCGCTTCATCGGCCATGAAGTCCATCTCGAAGATGACCACGCCCTCAATCGGTTCGGTCGGCAGCAGATCGATGCCGACGATCTTGGCCGAGGGAGCCTTCTTGCGCACGACTTGCGCCCAGCCGCCCGGCGCGATGCCCAGATCGACCACGCGTTTGGCATTGCGCAGCAGGCTGAACTTCTCGTCCAGCTCGATCAGCTTGAACGCCGCGCGGCTGCGCCAGCCTTCGGCGCGGGCCTGCTTGACGTAAGGATCGTTGATCTGCCGCGTCAGCCAGCGCGACGAGGAGGCCGTGCGCTTCTTTGCGGTGCGCAAGCGCTCGTTCGGGTCTTTGCCGGATCGGCTCATGGTGCAAAATTCCGTTGTTGGGCGGGCGCGCGGGAAGGTTCGCCGCCGCTGGCCATAAGGCTGCGCAAAATGCCCTCGCGAATGCCACGATCGGCAATGCCAAGGCGGTCGGCCGGCCAGATATCAAGGATCGATTCGAGAATTGCGCATCCCGCCACGACGAGGTCGGAGCGTTCGCGCCCGATGCAGGGCACGGCCACGCGCTCGGCATAGGACATTTTGGCAAGGCTCTGGCTGATCGCGCGCATCGAATCGGACGGCACGATCAGACCATCCACGGCGCGCCTGTCATAATGCGGCAGTTCCAGATGCAGGCTGGCCAGCGTGGTCACGGTGCCGCTGGTGCCCAGCAGGCGAATCCGCTCTTGCGCCAGCGCCACCTCGCGCATTGGCGAGACCCGCACCGCAAAGTCGGCAAAGCCCTCGTCCACCCGGCGGCGCATTTCGGCATAGGCCTCGGCGCGCGCCTGGGGATGATCGTCAATCGGGCCGATGCTTTCGGTCAGCGAAACCACGCCCCAAGGCGCGGATTGCCAATCGAGGATGCGCGGCACGGTTTCGCCCGTTTCCACCAGCACCATCTCGGTCGATCCGCCGCCGATATCAAAGATCATCGCGGGGCCATCGCCCTGTTCCAGCAGGATGTGGCAGCCCAGCACCGCCAGCCGCGCTTCTT
>CAZSTP010000125.1:0-7767 GCA_964609325.1 uncultured Novosphingobium sp.
GCATCACCTTCAATTACAGCCAGGACGTGGTCGACCTGATCGTGTCACGCTGCAACGAAGTCGCCAGCGGCGGCCGCCTGATCGACGCGATCCTCACCAACACCATGCTGCCCGATCTCTCGATCGAACTGCTGAACCGGCAGATGAGCGGCGAGGAAGTGAAGGTGATTGACGTCACCGTAGAGGGCGACGGTTTCGGGTATACTTTTGGTTGAGGGAGATTGGTGATGCCGATAAAAATGACCTACCAAGACCTCAAAATGCGCCATGACCTCGGTCGGTCGGTGGGCAATTCCGTAACGGATGGAAATCGCTGTGCGCTTGCTCTCGGAGTCGCGTTGAAACTGCAACCGGGCATTAATGACCATAGCTTTGCAGGACAAAAGGGCGTTCATGACGGCATTCAAAACCAGCCTTTTCTCGACAAGTTCTTTCTCAAGGCAACAGACCTCGCAATTGCCATCCTTAAACGATACGGGTCACCGGATTTCAATATCCCGGGCCGCGATGCTTTAAGCACCATTTCTGGCAAACGTGGGGTGATTTACCTTGAAGATTGCTGGCAATCTCCCGGTGAAAAATTGCATGCCGCGCTGGGTATAACCAACCAAATGTCGGGAGATCATATAGATATCTGGGACGGAAACTGTCTTGAGATCTATCGACATGAAGCAAACGGAAACGTGCTTGTGAAACGAGCGCGTAAAGTATGGCTATGGACTGCAGACGGTTGATTTGCGTCATTCAGCGTTGGGACGAAGGTCACTTTTGACTGGAAGATTTGTCTGGGGGAGGGAGGAACCTGTGTCAGATAGCGAAGATTTCGGAACGAGCGTCACGCGGCAACTCAACGGTTTTGTCGATGTGGTGCAGGGGGAGATCGAAGACCTGCCGTAAAATGCGTCAGCTCATGCGGCGATAAAAATCACCGTCGAGGTTGGCGTCTACATTTTCGGCTGAGTCGTATTCGAAGTGCAATGAGAATGCCTCTGGCACGACTTTGCGCGAGGTCGTTAAAGCATTGTGGATCAACTCTTCGTACTCGGCGATTGCGTCTGCTTGTGAAATAAACACCTCGCAATCGTCCTGATGTTCGAAAAAGGTGAAAACCCTGATGGATTCTTCGCGTTCGGCGATCACATAGACGCGGAACATTTCGTGGCTTGCTGATAGCCAAGCCAAGGCTTCGGTGGATGCGTCGTCAGTACCGCGCGAAATCCATTCCATATGGGCGGAAGCGGCGGCGAAATCGGCATCGGTTGGTATGTTCGAATTGTTCATGGACGCACCGCTTTCCAGACCCAGTTTTCCTGTTTGAATTGGTAACCGAGCGATTTCATGAACTCAACTTCGCGCGCATAAAAACCGGTTGCTTTGGCCGGATCATGGGACAGCACAATATTTTTGCCTTGCTGGATTTGTTGTTTGAGAAACGACTCATTGATCTTCCAAATCTCGTCGTTGGACATCCCAGCGGTTGTTTGCTTCCAATTCTCCATCTTGAAATAGGTCGCCTTGTGGTGCGCCGCGACCTTGGTGTAGCTTTTGCCCCCTTCATTAAACTTGCCCAGCACCATCGTATCGCTATCGGGATTGCGCGTGGACTTTTTGGCAAGATCATCAAAAAAATGCTGCGGGCGGTGGGTCGGTGCCTTGTTGGTGGGCGGAGCTTTTCGTTGCGGTTGTGGCGGAGCTGATCGTGTGGGTTTGGGGGCTGGCTTCGCTTTTGGTCCATCCATTTTTGCCGGTCCTGGCTTGGACTGAACCGATGCTTTGCCGCTTTTGTCGCTTTTGCCTCCCTTTTTTGGCACGAACCGGCCAATAATTTTCATGATCAAGTCAGGCGCCAACTTGCCAAGAGCCTCGCCATAAGCGCGTGCAGCTTGCTCCAATTCAGCCTCTGTCGTGGCTTGTTGAGCATCAAGTGTCGCAATGGCAATCGCGCCAAGCGCTTCGATTGCGGTCTTGCCACCGTTGTACCAGGCTAGCAAAACCAATCCGCCGTCAACAGCGGCTCCCGTCCATGGGTTGGTGTTCGCAAGCGCCACCGCCGATAGCAGACCAATGATGACGGCGATGCTTTCGGGCTGCACCAGATTTTTGACGGCTTGGGCAACCGCCTCGCCACCGGTAGCGATGGCGTAGGGGACACAACGCTTGAGTGCTTCGCCGATGCGTTCATCCACCGTCATCTCTGATACCGGCCTTATCGCATCAGGACGGGACGCAAGTATGCCGGCGGCGGCGGCTTGGGTGATAACCGCTGCGTCCAGTACCCCGCTGCCGATTTTTTGGGCCAGTTGCAGGCGCAAAGTTTTCCCGGTGAACGCCGGTTGTCCAATGGGATCAAGCCTGTGAACCTGAAGATTTAGCTGCACCGCAGTGGTATCGCCATCGGACAAATTGTTAAGTACGGAAATCGCTCCGGTAGGATCACGATAGCCGTGCAAGTCTGTCGGGAGTGCCCCTAGCCTTGTGATTATCAAACGTCGCGTAGTGGTGCCGACATTGATTATTTGAAATGTGTCAGGCGTAATGTTTGCCGGTTCGATCGGCATGTTTGTGTCGCGCAAGAGCACCAGGTCTACGGCGCCAGAGCCGATCACATCGTAGAGCATTCGGGCGATTTGCCCAGGCGCCAGGTGTTCAGGAGAACGTCCCGGAAAAACTTGCCGCCATTGAGCGCGCAATTGGCCAATCGCTTCGCGGTCTTGCTCCAGTACTTTCAAGGTGGCCTTGGCGCTTTGTTGATCGCTCGCTTTGAGCATGGTCTTGGGGAGCTCGCCCTTGCGGCCAATGAGCAACACGCCGCTGCTGCGTCTGATCTCGATCAGTTTCACCAGCCCGCCCCCGGTCAAAGTATTCAAACGCCTGAAGAGCTCTTGTGGCGTGCATTTGCGCGCTATCATGTGCGCAAATTCACATCGTTTCGATAAGAACGCACTTGAATAGGCCCCGAACCATCGCCCAAGATGGTGCCAGAGTGCAAAGTAACCAGAATTGGATGTGCGTTTGACCACCCCCTATGATCGCGTCGCTTATCCAACGACCATGTTTGCGCAGACGCATCCCGAGCGGCTGGCGGTGCTCGCCCGGCTTGCGGGGCTTGATCCTGTGCCGCCACATGAGGCGCGTATTCTGGAGATTGGCGGGGGGACTTGTGTCAATTTGCTGTCGATGGCGGCGATGTGGCCGGATTGCGATGCGCATGGCTTTGATTTGTCGGTCAATGCCATCGCGCGCGGGCTGGAAATCACCGATGCCAGCGGGCTTGCCAATGTCACGCTGGCAGTGGAGGATATCTGCGAGGCGCATGAGCGCTATCCTGCGGGATCGTTCGATTATGTGATCGCCCATGGCGTCTATGCCTGGGTGCCGGATCACGTCCGCGCAGCGACAATGCGGTTGATCGCGCATTGCCTTTCGGATCGGGGGATCGGCTTTGTCAGTTATAACGCCATGCCCGGTGGACATATCCGCCAGATCATGCGCGAAATGCTGTTTGATGCGATTGGCGAGATTGATGATCCCGATGCGCGGATTGCCGCTGTGCGCGATTTTCTGGAAGCTTATGCGCGGCCCCAACCCGATGATGAGCCGCTGGCCAAGACCCTGCGCCAGCAAGCAGAATCGATGCTCAAGCGCCCTGATGCGGTGTTGTTCCACGATGAACTGGGGCCTTGTTTCAATCCGCAGCGGTTGATGGATGTAGCCGCGGCGGCGGCCGAAAGCGGCTTGGTGTTCCTGACCGATGCCGGCCGCAACCGGCACCTTGACGGCTTCCTGCCCGATGGCAGCGCTGTGCCGGATGATCCGGAATATGCCGTCCTGCTTGCTGCCTCGCGCGATGATTACGCCTCGCTGCGCTATTTCCGGCAAAGCCTGTTTGTGAAACAGGAGCCGGACCGCGCGATTGATGCCACACGCATTGCCGACATGTGGATATCCACCAAGTTGAAGCGGCTGGATGACGGTTCATTTTCCCAGGGTGGGGACAGCATCAACATTGCCGATGAAAATCTGGCAGCAGCGATTGCCGGCGTGGCGGCAGTCTATCCGCAGCGCGTGCCGATTAGCGCGATCACTGATGATCCCGAGCACTTGCGGGTGATCCTGCAACTGTTCGTGGAATGGTACGTGATGCTTTATCCAGGCCCCGCGCCATTCCCGGACCAACCGTCTGACCAGCCTTGCGCAAGCCCGCTGGTACGCGGCATGTTGGGGCTTGGTGAGACGATGTTGTGTACGCTTGACCATACCGTGCTGAAGATTGAGCAGCCCGAACTGCGCGCTTTGCTGATGGCTGCTGACGGGACACGTACCATTGCAGAAATCGCAGCGTTGGAAACCGGAATTCCGCCAGAGGATACACATGCTGCGCTTGCGGCATGTTGCAGCAAGGCGCTGATGATCGCTTAGCCCGCGTATTCTGCCAAAGCGTTCAACCGTTTGGTCAGCGGTGCAATCCCGAGCTCTGTTACCTTCGCGCGCAAGTCGCTCAGGTCGCCAACGGGTTGCGCAAATGCGGCGCGCACCTCGGCGCACAACACCAGTGCATGCAATTCATGCATAACCTCACCGCAATCGCGACAATGGCTTAGCGCCTGCGCCGCAACTGCGGTGGCTTCGGCAGCGTTGCCGCGTGCCATGGCCAATCGTGCGCGCGCTTCATGAAGATAATATGTTCCGGCCGTGCGCACCTGCCGATAGTTGCCCCGCTCCAGCGATTGGGTGATGATGACTTCAGCCTCATCCAACAGGCCGGCTTCAATCAAACACAGCCCCGTCCAGCCAACGCATACCGGTTCAAACCCGAAAAAACGGCGGTTCAGGCATTCGGCAAGAGCGCGGCGCATGATGCCCAATGCCTTTTGGATATGGCCACCGCGATAATGCAAGTAACCATGGGCAAGATGGGACAAAAGGCGGGAATAATCATGGTGATAGCGCCGGGATAGGCGAGCGGACTCGGCAATCCATCGCCGCGCACGCACCAAATCGTCCAGATCGACAAGATACCATGCACCGAATGCCCGTGCTAGGATGTGCGGAATCACTACTACCGCGCCGAATGTCGCGCCATCCAATCCGTCCTGCAGCCGTGCGCCCAGCCGCTCGATCCGCATCACGGCTTCTTGTGGACGAGCGCGCGAAAAGGCGATGTAGGCCCCTACGACATCGGCAAATGTGCTGCGAGGCAAGCTTTCATGATCGTTTAGATCAGCTTCGGCCTGTGCCAGCCATTCAGCGCCACGAACAGGTGCGCCATCGATCCAGTCAAGCAAAGCCATGTTAATCCGCGCCACTGTGAGGATGCCAGGCCCCATGTCAATTTGCCCGTTGGCAACAGCCTCGATATCAGCGCGGACTTCCTGTTCCAGCGAGAGTTGTTGCAGCGTATCCAGGGCGAGCAGAGCAAACCGCGCGCGATGGAATTGTGCTGCTGGTTTATCAAGCCGGGCCGCTACATCACGTGCGCGCCGATATAGTGCGAGTACGGAACTGATGGCGGCAAGCCCCAGCGCTTCGAGAGACGCTTTCCAAAGATGATCCAGCGCGCGATCGGGAAGGTTTGCCTTTTCAGCGTGGGTGGCCAGTTCGGCGTGGGTGGCGCTTTCTCCTTCCAGCAACTCAAGCACACGCAAATGCATGGCTGTGCGCCGCCGTCTGGTCAATGTCGCGTAAGCGGCTTCTTGCACCAGTTGGTGGGTGAAGCGCACGACATCGGCCTGCGCGGTTTCGATAACACGGCTTTCTACCAGCCGTGCAGTGGCGGCGGCGGGGTTGCGACAAACCAGAGCCGCACCTTTGGCAAGGTGGCTTGCTTGAAATGAAGGGCCAAGCGCAGCGCACAATTGGCAGAGCCGGGTTGCATCCTCGTCCAATGCCGCGAGGCGTTCTGCGAGCAGATTCTCCAATCTGGCAGGGAGGCGAACGGTGCCCTGATCCGATAGCGCTGCAACTGCAAATTCCTGCAACGCCAGCGGTAAACCTTCGGCGCGGGAAAGGATTTTTTCAACGGTGCCATCTTCTAGCGGAGCTGCGCGGTTTATCAGCGATATCAAGGTGCGGGCGGCGTCAGATGGTAAGGCTTTGAGTTGCGAAGGTCGGCCGCATAGGGTGGTCAAGCGCAATGTTGCTTCAGGACGGCCAGCGGCAATAATGCCCAACGCCGCGCCTTGCCGAATACCTGCCAATACAGATCGCGTCTCCCGGTCAATGTAGTGCATATCGTCAACCAGCAGCAAGAGCGGCAGGTTTTCCACGGCAAGCCGCATCAATCCGACAATTGCCTGCGTGGCAATGCGACTGCGATCACCTGGCGATAGTCCGGGCAGCCATGCCCCATGGCCGCCGGTAAAGCCATTAAGGCATTCGGCCTGCTCTGCTGAAAGTCCCGCCGCTTGCGCAGGATCGGCACAAAACGGACGCAGCAGTTCAACCACGTGGCGTACGGCTGGCGAAAGACAGCCGAACGGCACTGCCGCCATCACAGGGTTGCCGCGAATGACCACGAAAGTGACGCCATAGCCCGCTGCCAGACGGCTCGCTTCCAGCAATAGGCGGCTTTTGCCCATACCTGCGTCACCGATAAAACCGAGCGCGGCGGGCTTCCCGGTGGGCAGGCCAGCGATCATTGTCCGCACTTTGTCGATATCGTCATCGCGTCCGATCACCGGGTAAGTGGTGTTGCCTTTGACCGGGACATGGTCGCTGCCTGCAAAGTTGATTGCGGCCAGTTCGAACACCGCCTCGCCACCATCATCGGCGCTGTCATGGCCATCAGATGGCAGTCTGCCTGTCTGGCGCAGATTGCAGTTTTCAGCGATAAGGGAAGCCGTGGTTGCCGAAATCGCAACGCTGCCGGGAGGAGCAAGCTGTTCCACTTGGCCGGCGACATGAGCGGCATGACCCACCACATCCACGATGCTACCGAAATCGTGATCCTGTCGGCGCAGCAGGATTGGTCCGGCATGAATGCCGATGCGCACTTGTGGTGATGGCAAAAGGCCAAGGGTGTCGCTGTTTATACGATCGGCGATTTGCCGGGCCGCCAAAGCGGCGCGCAAGGCATGGTCCTGGGCTGCGGGGTGAATGCCGAACACGGCCATAACGCCATCACCCTGAACACGCACAACAAGGCCTTGGAAAGCATGAATAGCGTCTTGAATGAGCTTGACCGAGGCATCAATCAGATCGCGCGCGTCTTCAGGGTCAAGTGCGCGAAGCAGCCGGGTTGATCCGACAATATCCGCAAACAAAATTGTCGCGAATCGAATCGAATCCAGTTCGGCAGCAAACCCTTGCGCGTGATCGGCCAATGCAATCGGCATTTTGCTCGGCACAACGTCAACAGGCTCGGCTCTTTCCGACGCTTGCCCGATATTGCTGTGCCCCACCAATTGCACGTAAAGCCTCTGAGCCCGATTTTTGGCTAGATGAAACCCATGCCATCCCGCCATCGCCAGCAGGGTCACAGGTTGTAACCATTATCGCAATAAATTTCGCATTAACCATTCAAAATGGATTTAAATGCGGCAATTACTTGGAATAAGACAATAAAATTGTAACCCAGCGGCATGGCTGATTTTTTTACGGTGCGATCTGTGATTTTGCGCAGGGAAATCCGTTGCGGCCCATCGCCGGGGGCGTGCAATCACCATGTGATTCTCGACACAGTCACTTTGACGCCTATAAGGATCCGTTCTGGGGGATTTTGATGGCAAGCGTGACCGAATTGAAGTCAAACTTGATCGTACCCGAAGT
>CAZSTP010000126.1:0-7594 GCA_964609325.1 uncultured Novosphingobium sp.
TGGCTGAGATCGATGAACGGCGATGTAAGGTTGAAGCTTTCTGCACGCGCAGGTACCAGATCAAGCCGGAACGAACCCTGTTCGGACACGCCCTGAATGGCCGGGAAAGATTCCACGACAGCAACAATGCCCGTGGTTGGCGTGTACAGGTTAATCTGGGCGGCAAGATCGATTTCATCCGTAGCGCCGATGGTGATCAACGTGTTGTTGATAACCAGTGTACCTTCGTAGCGGAAGTTATCACCGCCAGCGACGCTAGGCTTGGTAATTGTTGCCGAAATCGACCACGTTGGCGTGCCTTGCTGCTGAAGCAGGCCCAGCTTTTCCAACAGAGCGTCGGTTGAGCCTTCACCGATGGTGACATTGACCGTGTTGTTGCGTGAACCGGTAATCGCGGTGGCGCGGTTGGCGGTGTAAAGACCGTCGCTGGGCAACAGATCAACGCGAACCTTGCCGTCAACACCCTTGCTGACGAAATCGAGGCCATGGTCAAAGAACTGGCCGAACTGCGAAGTCCAGTTGCTATAAGGCAGCGGATTGACGGCGCCCGAAACCGGCGAAATGCGTCCGGTGGGGTCATCCTGAAGCTTCAGTTGAACTTTGGCGGCATAGTTGGGATCACTTAGATCAACCGACGAAAAACCGATGGAATTGGAGCTATCAACCACAAGGTTGCTGATATTGCGCGGGTTCAGCGCATCGGCAATGCTGCCGGTGATAGAGATCGTGCCTGCAGGCGACAGTGTAACAGTGTCACCGATCGTGACGGTAATACCCGGGCCACGGTCCGAGTTGGCGAAGGGAGCAGAGATAACGTCGTTCTTTTTGACCGGCGTAGTCAGGCGGTTGAACGTGGTGCGCGTAAACAGCGTATCTGCAGCGCCGAACCAGTAATTTGGCTGAAGCGGATCGCTACCCTGATTGCCAACGCCCTGCACATCGCGGATTCCGGTCGGCCCGAATGCCGCCAAGCCACCCAATTCCTGTGGCAACCACTCCCCCCGCACGCGCGAGAGCAAAAAGCGGATGTCCTGAAGATTCAACGTAAACGCCATGATAAGCTCCTGTGAGTCGCTCACCTGTGCATTTTATGCGATGAAACATCAAGGCAAATCATTATCAGTCATAATGTTCACCTTGTTTTATCAGGTAAACTGTGGGCTAATTTTCTAAATTATCATCAAGCCGATGCAATTTGGCAACATCCACGCCATCTCCCTCGCTTGCTGACGATGACTTGGCAGGCTTCGCCAACACGCCGGAAAGCCCGGAATCACTCGGCAGGCATTGCAATCGGCACAGCAGGCGTAAGCAGCGCGGCTGATGGATCGCGAATCTCCCGATCCTGTTGAGAGCCCAGCGGAATTCGATCAATCGATTGGATCAAAGGCGTAATCAACGGCGTGTCACCATCGTTGCTGACACGATCATAATGCCGAGCATCATTACGCTGGGGCCTGCCCGGTGCAAGGTCGGCCAGATCCAGCATACCGATCGCCGCAAGCACACGCATTTTTGCAATATGTAATGTCGCCCGGGCCTGATTATGGCTGATTTTTGCAGAAAGAAGATCACGCGCAAGATCAAGAACATCAAGCGTTGTGCGCATTCCGACACGCTCTTGCTGCACCGCACCGCTATGCGCCTGTTCTGCCAGAATGACGGCATTGGCCAGACTATCGAGCGATCCTTCTGCCGTCAGCCATTCGTTCCATGCGTCTGAAACTTCGGCGCGCGTTTCGCGCAGCGTCTGGTCAATCAGCCGCCAGTCCGCGTCATTGGCAGCTTCCGCTTCGCCAAGCCGCGCATTCAAAGCTCCGCTTTGAAAGATCGGGCCGGAAACTACAAATTCTCCGCGCAGGCTGGTCTGCTGTAGCCGGTCAAGACCGAACAGATTTGTGTCAACCCCGGCACGTCCGCGCAGATCAACCCGCGGCCTGCGCTCGGCACGGGCAATGCTGACCTGCGCCCGGGAAGCGCGCTCGCGTGCATAGGCTGCGACAAGGATCGGATGGCGTTGCTGCGCCACGGTATAAGCATCCTCAAGACTGCGCGCAGGAAGCGGCGGTGCACCCGGAGGCGACAGATCACCCGGCGGGGAACCTACAACCTTGAGAAATTCCGCCTCGGAAAACGCCACAGCACGACGCGCCTGCAAAAGCTGCGCTTTGCCCAGCTCGACGCGCGTTGCGACCTGATCCACGTCGGTACGGGTCGTGTCCCGGGCTTGCAGCCGAAAGCTGTTGTCCGAAAGCTCGCGCTCAAGCAACGCGAGGTTTTCGGAAGCGATGCGCACAGCCTCACGTTCACGCAGAACGGTGACATAAGCGGTCACGGTTTGCAGCAAGACCTGCTGTTCCATCGCCTGCAACGCGGCACGCTGGTAATCGATCTGAGCGGTAGCCGTGCGTTCCCCGGCAGCATTGCGCCCGAATGTGAACAGTGGTTGTGTCAAGACTGCCGAGGCCGAGGGCGCCCAGCCCGAACGTGGCACACTGCCACCAGCCTGCTGTTCGATGCTATCCCTGCGGTAACCGTAGCCGGCCTCGTAATTCAATTGTGGCCCCGAGCGGGCGCGCGCCTGCGGCAGACGGAAATCGATGCTCTCAAGCCGTGCCCGCTCGGCCAGAAGCGCAGGATTTGTCCAATAGGCGCGATCAAGCGCCACATCGAGCGTGGTCACCGGCTGCTCGACATCCAGAAAATCGGGCAAATCCGGCAGGGTACCATCATCAATCGGCAAACGATCCTGCGCCATCGCCGGAGCCGCCAGCAATGACAGGGCCGCTACGCCTGTGATCAAGGCTGCTTCAAATGTGCGTAAGCCAAGTTTCATGACAAGCTCCGAGAAAGTTCTTTGATGACGCCATGATTTCTGTTCACGCTATACCGGGACACCATCACACACGCCCGTAAGGCCAGATACTCAATCGCGGAAAGCGCGCTCGAACTGGTCAATGAACGGCTTGATCAAATACGAAAGAAGCGAACGATCACCGGTGGTTATGAACACTTCTGCCGGCATCCCCACCGCGAGGCGCAAACCGGATTCCTGCTCGAATTTCTTACGTTCAAACACAAGCTTCACTTTATAGAAGCTCATTCCCGACGCCTCGTCGTAAGTCCGTTCCGGTGCCACAAAGGACAGCCGCGCCAAAGCTTCCGGCGTTTTTTGCGCATTGAACGCGGAAAACCGGACTCGCCCGGTCAGCCCGACGCTTAGCTGGTCAATGTCGGCAGGGCTTACCCGCCCGTCGATGACCAGATCATCGCCGTCCGGCACGATCTGCAGAATTTGCTGTCCGGCAGGTATGGCGCTTCCCGGCGTACTGAACGCCAGCGCATAAACAATACCGTCCTGCGGTGCCCGAATGACACTGCGTTCATATGAGCTCCTGGCGTCTGCCTGGCGCACTTCGCCTACGTTCAACGCTTCGATAACCTGTGCCAGTTCGCCGCCAGCCTCGGCACGCGCACCTTGCTGGACCGACAGCATTTGCTGGCGGATTTCCGAGATCCGCGCATAAATCTGCGCCACCCGCGCTTCAAGCGCCGCCGCCTCGCCCGACAGGCTGATGGCAGTGCGTTCAATCTCGTTCAGACGATTGATGGTAACAAGCTTTTCGCCATAAAGATCGCGCAGACTGGTCAATTCAGGGCCGATCAGCGTTTCTTGCTGGCGAATGGCGCTAATCTGTTTTTGCGTGCTGACAATCTCTGATTGGGCCTGATGTATGCGCTCGCTCAGAAGATTGACCTGACTTGCACGTTCGGACCTGCGGATCGAGAGCAAGCGCCGTTCGCGCTCGATAGCTTCCTTTGCGGCAGGCGAATTCGACTTCAGAAGATCTTCGGGAAACTGTATCGCCGCCCGGTCGGATACCTCGGCTTCAAGCCTCGAACGCCTTGCGCGCAACTCTTCTACGCTGGCTCCGCTCAGATTGGCGCTAACCTCGCTAACAGAACTATCAAGCCGCATCAGGATATCGCCTTTGCGGACTTTGCTTCCGTCACGCACAAGAACTTGCGAAAGGATACCGCCATTCGCGTGGGTAATTGACTTTACCTGCGATTCAACAGCCAGCGCCCCTTGCGCCATCACCGCGCCTGTAACCTGCACAAACTGCGCCATGATCACCAAAACGCCCAGCAGACCACCGATGGCGATAAATGCTGCGCGAATGCGCCCCTTCAAACGGGCATTGGTCTCGAACGTCGTCCGGCTATCTGCCTCCATTTCAGGTTGCAGAACAAGCGGCTTGGCCGACAGGTTGGTTTTATCGTCATCAAACATTGGCGGAAACCTTTGACGGTGCAGCCGTGCTGGCCGCAGCAAGCCGCTGCAAGACTTGGTCGCGCGGCCCGAAATCACGGATTTTCCCGGCATCAAGGACCATCAGGTCGGTCGTTGCCTCCAGAACATGGCGCCGGTGGGCAACGACCAGCACGATTGCTCCGCGCTGCTGCTGGCGACGGATCGAGTTGATCAACGCCAGTTCGCCCATAGCATCGAGGTTCGAGTTCGGCTCATCCAGCACGATCAGAAAAGGGTTGCCAAACATCGCCCGGGCAAGCCCGATACGTTGTCTCTGGCCGGCAGACAGGTTTCTGCCACCTTCGCCGACCTCAAACTGGTAGCCTCCGGGAAGCGCCAGTATAAGGTCATGCACACCAGCTATTTCGGCAGCTGCAATGATATCTTCGGATGACGCATCGGGATCACAACGGGCGATATTGAAAGCCACTGTTCCGCCAAACATCTCGACGCTTTGCGGCAGATATCCCACATGTTGGCCAAGATCATCAGCGTCCCATTGATCGCTCGCAGCGCCATCAAACCTGATCTTGCCTTCCTTTGCCGGCCAGGCTCCGACGATTGTGCGGACCAGCGAAGATTTGCCTGCCGCGCTCGCCCCGATGATCCCCAGAACCGTACCTGCCCGAACCTGAAAGGTAATGTCCTCAACAGTCGGACGCTCAATCCCGGGGGGGCCAGAAGTCAACGCTTCGACCCGCAAATCCTTGGTTGGTGCGGGAAGCGTTATCCGGGCCGGAACTGCTGGTGCATTCATCAACAGTGCGTCAAGCCGGGCCCAGCTATCCCGGGCTCCTACGAACCCGCGCCATTGTCCGATTGCCTGATCGACCGGTGCCAAAGCGCGCCCGGATAGAATGGCGCTGGCAAAGATCACCCCGCCTGTTGCGGAACCTGCCAGAACAAGCAGCGCACCCACCGTAAGAATCACCGATTGCAGCACCATCCGCAGCGTGCGGGTGATCACGGCGAACCGTGTGTTCAGCTCGTTCAGTTCGCGCTGGTTCGATGAGAATTCGAGCGCAGTTTTAAAGGCTGCGGCAATCAGCCGATCCCGCATACCAAGGGCCGCGATCACTTCGGCATGGCTCCGCTGCATTTCCTGCACGCGGTTACGGCGAAGGGCAAGGGCGGTGAGCCTGCGCACGGCGTTGCGGTTGATCTTGTCGGTCAGCCACGTCATCCCGACAAGAACGAGCGCACCGACCACGGCGGTAACACCCAGCCAAATGTGAAGCATCGAAAGAATGAGCAGAAAGAACACGATCCACGGCAAGTCGATCAATGCGGCGGGGCCTGGGCCTGCAATGAAAGACTGGATCTGCTCAAGATCACGCAAAGGGCTGTTTGCCGCCGCCTCACCCGGATCCTCGATCGACATCCGGTGCTCAAGATAAGAAACTCTGGGGCGCAGCGAAGCGCTAAGATCAGCGGCAACGTCGCCCAGCATGTTGGCGCGCAAGATTTCAAAGCCGGCCTGGAATGCGTAGACCGCCAAAACGAGTACCAGCAAACCTGCAAGCGTTGCGATGCTTTGCGAGGGTAGAACACGGTCATAGACCAGCATCATGTAGATGGACCCGCCGAGCACGAGCACATTTATGCAAGCGCTGAGCGCAGCAATGCCCAAAATCGCCCGCTTCGCACCGCTCAAAGCCCGCGTCAGAGGCGTACGCTCGAGGTCGACTTTATGGGACACCATCACCTGGACTCACAGTTTTGTAGAAAAGATGCCACCAACAGCGGGCGGGCACGAAGTTGATGAAACCGATCCGCAAAAAGGGCCTTCGATCAGATTTGGCAGCCAAAAAGCAGTTGCCAGCGCGTCCCAAAAAGTGACGCGCTGGCAATAACTTCACTCGCATTAGCCTCAGTTGCTGGCGGCAGCCTCGGCTGGGGCCGGAGCAGCCTCTACCACAGGAGCTGCATCTGGTGCCTGAACCGCAGCGGCCTCTACCACAGGAGCTACTTCTGGGGCCGGAGCCGGAGCAGCCTCAGCCACCGGAGTTGCATCGGAAGGCGCAGCCGGAGCAGACTCTGCCGCAGGAGCTGCCTCCGAAGGTGCAGCTAGAGCTACCGCATCTACCGGAACATCTTCCTGATACACGATTTCAACGCGACGGTTTTGGGCATTGGCAACACCATCCGGTGTCGCAACACGCGGTTCAGCCTCACCCTTTGCCAACGTGGTGATGGCCTCAACCACCTTGCGTTCCAGCAAGTAGGACTTGACCGTCTCAGCGCGGCGAAGCGACAGCTTACCGTTGTACAACGCCGAGCCTGCACGATCCGTGTGGCCGGTTACGACAACAGTCGGCGAACCACAGGTACCATAAGCATCTGCCACGGTATCAAGGGTGGTGCGCGCTTCCGGCGTAAGCTGGATGCTGTCGAAATCGAAGAACACGAGATACGAACCGTTGTCACAGATCGGTGACGGCGGCGGTGGAGGTGGCGGCGGGGGCGGAGGAGGTGGCGGTGGCGGCGGCGGAGGTGGCGGCGGGGCCGCCTCGGTCGCACCAAACCTCAGCACCAGAGAGCCGTAGACCGCGTGATCCTTAGCTTGTCCGTTCAAGCGACCAAGATACCCCAGACGACCAGTCGCGCGCTTGCCAAGTGCAGCAGCAAGCGAACCACCGAGAATGAAGGAATCCCTGTCGATGCGGGGCGAGCGAACCGTAAACCGGCTGCCCATCGGCGCATCTGTGAACATCGCGCTGGACAGGAAGAACTCGTCACCAAAGTCGTGGCGATATGCCGCCTTGATTTCAGGAACGATCGTGTCCGAACGCAGGCTCCACTTGACGCCTGCAAACATCGACGTCTGATCCTGCTGCTGCTCACCCAAAGTGAGGTTCGCACCGGCAACGCCACGCTCGCGAATTTCGTCGAGCTTCACCGAGGTATAATCGAGCGCTACGAATGGCGAAACCAACAGCTTTCCGAGGCGGAGCCGTGCGCCGATCTCGGTGTTGAGGGCAAACACTTCGGCGTTCACGTCACCGGTGATTTCACCCGCGGTCGTGCCGATCGAGATGTTACGCTCGCTATTACCTTCTAGCTTCGAGAAGTTCGCATTTGCCCGGATATAGGCATCACGGCCTTCAAAGCCTGTGACCACACCTGCCTGCCAACCATCGGACTCCAGTTCATTGCCGAAGCGGCTGAACTCGACATTGACTTCGCGGTAGCCACCGAACGCGGCAATCGAGAAGCCACCGTTGCCGTAACCTGCACCGAACAGGATATGGACGCCATTGGCATCATAACCGCTTGAGT
>CAZSTP010000127.1:0-4321 GCA_964609325.1 uncultured Novosphingobium sp.
GGCCGTTCGGCCAGCTCGGGGCCGTTCTGGAACCAGGAATGCCGGCACTTCGCACACCGCACGGTGCGGCCATCCACGCCGATTGCAGTATCGGGGACGACATAGCGCGTCGAACAGGCTGGGCACGCGATGATCATAATGTTGGTAAAGCATGTCCTTGGCGCAAGAAACAATAGCAACAACCCCTAAGAAACGCTTTCTTGGCCTTTTTTCCACATGGATTGCCGCGTATAGCCATTTCGGCATAGCCTCATGCCAGCAATAACCGGATATAGTCTCCTGCACATGAACAAACCCGATGATGCAGAGATTGTCCATTTCGACAATGTTGGCTTGCGCTACGGCACAGGCAAAGAGGTGCTGACCGATGTCAGTTTCACCTTGTTCTCGGGCCGTTTTTATTTCCTCACCGGTGCATCGGGTGCGGGCAAGACCAGCCTGCTGAAGCTGCTTTATCTCTCGCAGCGCCCCTCGCGCGGGCTGATCCGCATGTTCGGCACCGATGCCATCACCCTTCCGCGCGAACAGCTCCCCGCCTTCCGCCGCCGCCTTGGTGTGGTGTTTCAGGACTTCCGTCTGGTCCAGCACCTCTCGGCATTCGATAATGTGGCGCTGCCCTTGCGCGTGGCTGGCGTGCCGGAAAAGGACATCGTCCGCCCGGTCAACGATATGCTCGAATGGGTCGGCCTGGGGGATCGCAGCCATGCCCGCCCCGCCACGCTTTCGGGCGGAGAGCAACAGCGCGTCGCCATCGCCCGCGCCGTCATCGGCAGGCCCGATATGCTGATCGCTGACGAGCCGACCGGCAACGTCGATCCCGATATGGCGGTAAAGCTGCTGCGCCTGTTCGAAGCGCTGAACCGTTTGGGCACCACCGTGGTTGTGGCCACGCACGATATCCACCTGATTCAAAAGATGCCCGAATCGCTGATCATGCGGCTGGACAAGGGTCGCCTGTCCGATCCCACCGGCGCATTGCGCTATCCCCCGCGCAAAAGCCCCACGCTCTCGCGCCCCGAATTGCCCGGCGCATGAGCATGCTTCCCGCTGCATTCGAAGCGTTCCGGGGCGAATGGCGCGAACGTACCCGCGCGGAAAGCCGGTTGCTGCCGCAGGGCAAGCTGTCCGGCCCGATGCCGTGGGTCATCGCAATCATGATCGGCCTCACCGTCGTCGCCACCGCCAGCGGCCTTGCCCTGCGCAATACCGCACGCGTCGCCAGCGTCGATGTTGCCGGCGGGGTCACGGTCCAGATCGTCCACGGTGCGCCAAAAGAGCGGGACCGGCAGGCGCAGGCCGCGCTTGCCAGCGTGCAAAGCGCGCCCGGCGTGCTCTCTGCACGCCTTGTCCCGCAGGCCGAACTCGATGCGCTGGTCGAACCGTGGCTTGGCACCAACGCAGGGGACGATATTAACGCCCTGCCCGTGCCCGCGCTGATCGATGTCCGTTTGTCAGACGCCGCCAATCAAGCCCAACTCACGGCCTTGCGCGCCCGCCTCAAATCGCCTGCCCCTGCCGCCCGGATCGATGCACAGGCGGCATGGCTCGCCCCTGTATTCGAAGCGATTGGCGGGCTGCAATGGCTGGCGGGCGGCCTGATCGGCCTGCTGGCCTTCGCCACGGTCGCCACGGTGCTGCTCGCATCGCGCAATGCGCTTGGCAATCACCGCACCACGATAGAGATCGTCCACATGCTTGGCGGCACGGACACGCAAATCGCGCGCATCTTCCAGCGCTCGATGGCGGTCGATGCTGCGGCTGGCGGCATTGGTGGCTTGCTGCTGGGGCTGGTCGCGATATCGCTGCTGGGCCAACAGTTCGCCGCGCTTGGCTCGGGCATGATGACATCTGTCGGCCTCGGCGTGTCGGATTGGCTAATTATCTGCTGCATCCCGCTCGCCGGTGTCCTGCTCGCGGTGGTCACCGCGCGGCTGACGGTGCTGGCCGCACTGCGGGGCATGCTGTGACCAAGCGCGGTATCTTCCGCCGGCTGCTGTCGCTGCTGCTTGTCATTTGGGCGCTGGGCTTCATCTGGTTCGCGATGACCTTGCCCCGCCCCGCCGAAGTCACCACCCGCACCGATGGCATTGTCGCGCTAACCGGCGGCGGCGGACGCATCCCGCGCGCCCTGCAATTGCTCGAAGCCCGCACGGCCAAAAGGCTCCTCGTCTCGGGCGTTGACCGGGAAGTGCGCCCGCGCGAATTTGCCGCTGAATACAAAGTGCCCTCCGGCCAGATGGCGTGCTGCATCACGCTGGGCTATGACGCGGTCGATACCCGCTCCAATGCCTTGGAAACCGCGCGCTGGATCAAGGACCAGAAACTCAAATCGATCCGCGTGGTCACCACCGATTGGCACATGCGCCGCGCCATTTTCGATATTTCCGAAGAAGCGCCCCAAGGCACCACTGTCATCGAAGATGCGGTCGTCTCGCGCCCCAGTTTCCGCGTCCTCTTTCTTGAATACAACAAGCTGGTGGCGCGGCTGCTGGCATGGGCAATAGGCTGGTAATGTTCCGCAAGCTGGCCTCGATCCTCCGCAGCCTCGTGTTCTATCCCGTGTTCTACACCGGATCGGTACCCTATGTGCTCTGCGCGCTGGCGCTGATGAACATATCTGTGCCCAAGTTCCGCTGGATCGTGCGCGAATGGAGCCATTGGCACCGGTTGTGCTGCCACTACATCCTCGGGATCAAGGTAGAGCTCGAAAGCCCCGTATTCCGGTCCGGCGTGCTTTACGCGGTCAAACACGAAGCGTTTTTCGAAGCCATCGATATGCCGTGGCTGTTCCTGAACCCCGTGGTTTTTGCCAAGGCCGAACTTCTGCGCATCCCCGGCTGGGGGCCTGCCGGTGCCCGCTTCGGCCTGATCGGGGTTGATCGCAATGGCGGCGCCAAGGCCTTGCGCGTGATGCTCAGCGAAGCCCGCCAGCGCATTGCCGAAGGCCGCCCGCTGGTGATCTTCCCCGAAGGCACGCGCATCCCCCACGGCGAGCGACGGGAACTCCAGTCCGGGTTTGCCGGAATCTACAAACTGCTCGGCCTGCCCGTCATCCCCGTAGCGGTCGATACCGGCGCGCTCTACCATCGCCGCTGGAAACAACCCGGCACGGTCCGTTACCGCTTCGGCGAGGAAATCCCCTCCGGCCTGCCGCGCGAGGAAATCGAAGCGCGCGTTGAAGCCGCCATCAACGCACTGAACGGTTGAGAATGGATAACGACAACAGGTCCACGCAAGAGGACCACCCGCTGCTCGCCAACCTCGGCCCCGGCCTGATTGCGGGTGCCGCCGACGATGATCCTTCCGGCATCGGCACCTACAGCCAGATTGGCGCGCAATTCGGCTATAGCATGGCATGGACCATGATCATGGCGCTGCCTTTGCTGGTCTCGATCCAATCGATCTGCGCACGCATCGGGGCCACCACCGGCAGAGGCATCGCCCACAACCTGCGCCGCCACTATTCACCGTCGCTGATGCGCACCATGGTCACGCTGCTGGTCGTGGCCAATGTGATCAATCTGGGCGCAGACCTTGGCGCGATGGCCGCCGCACTGGCCCTTTTGCTGCCAGGGCCGGTGCATCTGTTCGTCGTGCTGTTCGGCCTCGCCAGCATTCTGGCCGAAGTCATGGTCAGCTACGAACGCTATGCCAGCATCCTCAAATGGACCACGCTCTCGCTGTTTTCCTATATCGCGGTCGTGCTCGTCGCGGATGTCGATTGGGGCAAAGCCGTCCACGGCCTTGCCGTGCCAACCTTCGCGCTCGACAACGATCACACGATGGCGCTGGTCGCCATCTTCGGCACGACAATCAGCCCCTACCTGTTCTTCTGGCAATCCGGGCAGGAAGTGGAAGAGCGCAAGCGCCGCCATGCCAAGCCGCTGTGCATCTCCCCGCGCGAGGCGGGGCCCGAACTGCGCCGCATCCGCAACGATACACTGTTCGGCATGGGCTTTTCCAACATCACCGCAATGTCGATCATGATGGCAACCGCCGCCACGCTCCACGCCAACGGCATGACCGATATCCAATCGGCACAGCAAGCCGCATCGGCCCTGCGCCCCATCGCGGGCGAATTTGCCTTTGCCCTGTTTGCGCTGGGCATCATCGGCACGGGCCTGCTCGCCGTGCCGGTGCTGGCAGGCTCCGCGGCCTATGCCGTCAGCGAGACGTTCAAGTGGACCGAGGGCCTCGACCGCAAACCGCGCGAAGCCAAAGCCTTTTATGCCGTGATCGCGCTGGCCACGCTGGGCGGCGTTGCGCTCAATTTCACCGGCATTGATCCGATGCGCGCGCTCTATTGGTCCGCCGTGGTCAA
>CAZSTP010000127.1:4421-7591 GCA_964609325.1 uncultured Novosphingobium sp.
AACAGCATGTCGCCATCGCCCTTGCGGATGGCTTTTTGCAGTTCGGTCAGATCCTCGGTGAAGCGCTGGAGCATTTCCAGCACGGCATCGCGGTTCGAAAGGAACACATCGCGCCACATCGTCGGGTCGGACGCGGCGATGCGCGTGAAATCACGGAAGCCACCCGCAGAGTATTTGATCACTTCGCTTTGCGTTACCGCTTCAAGATCGGACGCAGTGCCGACGATGGTATAGGCGATCAGGTGCGGCAAGTGGCTGGTCACGGCCAGAACCTTGTCGTGATGATCGGCGTCCATCGTCTCGACCCGCGCGCCCAGCGCCTCCCAGAACGCCACCACCCGCGCCACAAGCGCAGGATCGGCGTCGTCCGGCGGGGTGACGATGCACCAGCGGTTGACGAACAGCGTGGCAAAGCCCGCGTCCGGCCCGCTGCGCTCGGTGCCTGCCACCGGATGCGCCGGGATAATGTGATGCCCCGGCAAAGCCTCGGCCAAAGCCCGCGCGACCGAGCCCTTGGACGAGCCGACATCGCTGATCACCGCATCGGGTGACAACCCTTCCGCCAGCGCCGCAGCGGCTGCGCCCATCGCGCCCACCGGCACGCACAGGATCACCAGATCAGCGCCTTGTGCGGCCTCGACCGGCGTTTCGGCGATGCTATGCGCAAGGCCCAATTCGCGCGCTTGGCCGCGCACGCCGGCATCGGCATCATAGCCCACCACGCGCACGTCCGGCATATGCCGCTGCACCGCAAGGCCCACCGACCCGCCGAGCAGGCCCAAGCCGACAATCGTCACTTGGGCAAAGGGTGCAGCGCTCACTTGGCGGCCTCGCACATCGCGCGGATCGCAGCGGCAATCTCGTCCATCTGTTCGGACGTGCCGATGGTGATGCGCAGGCCTTGCGGCAGGCCCTGCCCCGGCAACCAGCGCGTAATGTAACCGTGGTCCATCAGGCCGGTATAGACCGCTTCTGCGCTCAGCCTGCCTTCAAACAGGATCAGCACGAAGTTGGCCTGGCTCGGCAATGGCCGCACGCCATGATTGCCCAGCGCCTCGAGCTTTTCGACAAAGCGCGCGCGCTGCTCGGCATTGTGGCGGCGCGATGCTTCGACAAAGGCCTGATCGCGCACGGCGGCAAGGCCGGTCGCCTGCCCGCTGATCGAAATATTGAACGGCCCGCGAATGCGGTTAAGCATATCGACCACATCGGCATGGCCGGTGCCCCAGCCGATCCGCTCTCCGGCAAGGCCATAGATTTTCGAGAATGTGCGCGTGACCAGCACATTCGTCGCACTGGCCGCCAATTCCAGCGCGCCGTCGTCATGCTCGGGATCAAGGTATTCGGCATAAGCGCCATCAAGCACCAGCAGGATATCGCTGCGCAATCCGGCGTGAAGGCGTGCGATTTCCGCGCGGGGCAGCCAGCTTCCGGTGGGGTTGTTGGGATTGGCAAGGAATACGACTTGCGTGCGCTCGGTCACGCAGGCCAGCAGCGCATCAACATCCGTGCCGTAATCGGCATCGGGCGCGATAACCGGCACCGCCCCGCAACGCCGCGCCGCAATATCGTAAACCGAAAAGCCATAGCGCACGTACAGCACTTCATCGCCCGGCCCGGCATAGGCTTGCGCTGCAAGGTTCAGCAATTCGTCAGACCCTGTGCCCATCACGATGCGCGCGGGATCAATGCCATGCACCTCGCCAATCGCGCGGCGAAGCTCGACACTGTCGGGATCAGGATAACGCGCCGGATCACCCGGATGGAGCCGCGCATCCAAAGCCTGCGCACTGCTGCCCAGCGGATTCTCGTTGGCGGAAAGCTTGGTCAGCACTTTGCCATCGGCCCCGGTCGATTTGCCGGGAACATAAGCGTGAATGCCGAGGATCCAGTCCTTGGGTTGCGGTGCGTTTGCCATAGTGTGCGGGCTTTAGTGTTTGCGCAGCCCTGCGGCAAGCGGCCCGCCGGAACAGGGCCAAAAAAGGGAATCTTTGAAAGGAAACCCATACCCTCGTCACTGCGAGAAGGCGAAGCCGACGAAGCAATCCAGAGCGGCTACGCGCTGCGCTCGCGATGGCAAACTTGAGGCTCACAAGACCGCCCATCGCAAAACAAAAAAAGGGCCGGAAGCGGGCTAGCGCTTCCGGCCTTAGTATGTTCGCAGGAGGAACAAGGTTTGGCGGAGAGGGTGTTGAGAGGGAGAGGATCTGTTAACCCCCACTCCGCCAATTCGGTAAAAACTCAGTAGTTGTAAGCGCGTTCGCCGTGCTCGGAGATGTCGAGGCCTTCGCGCTCGGCTTCTTCCGAAGGACGCAGACCCATGACCTTGTCCACCACGAAGAAGATGATCGCAGAACCGACACCCGAGAAGACAACCGTGAACAAGACAGCCTTGATCTGGGTCATCACCTGCGTACCGATGCTGTAGCTGTCAGCGTCAAAGCCGGCAGGGAACACGGTGTAATCGAACACGCCCTGGCCACCGAGCGACGGAGCCGCGACAATGCCGGTGGCGATTGCGCCAACGATACCGCCCACGCCGTGTACGCCGAACACGTCGAGTGTATCGTCATACTTCAGCTTGTTCTTCAGCGTGCTGACGAACAGGTAGCAGATGGGCGAAACGACGAGGCCAAGGACGATCGAGGTCATCGGAGCGCCAAGGCCCGAGGCTGGCGTGATGGCGACGAGGCCAGCGACGGCACCCGTTGCAGCGCCCAGCATCGAAGGCTTGCCGTGGTGGATCTGCTCGACAATCGCCCAGGAGACGGCTGCGGCAGCGGTGGCGACGAAGGTGTTGATGAAGGCAACTGCGGTTACACCGTTGGCTTCAAGGTTGGAGCCGGCGTTGAAGCCGAACCAGCCCACCCACAGCAGCGAAGCGCCGATCATGGTCATGGTCAACGAGTGCGGCGGAGTGGCTTCCTTGCCGAAACCGATGCGCTTGCCGATCATGATGCAGCCAACAAGGCCTGCGATACCGGCGTTGATGTGCACAACCGTGCCACCAGCGAAGTCCAGCGCGCCCATGGCCCACAGGAAACCGGCGTCGGTAGGAGCGTCAGGCAGGAAGTCCGGGCCAGCCCAGTACCAAACCATGTGCGCCATCGGGAAATAGATGCAGGTCAGCCACAGGACGGTGAACACCATCAGCGAGCTGAACTTCACGC
>CAZSTP010000128.1:0-7479 GCA_964609325.1 uncultured Novosphingobium sp.
CAGCGCCAATCGCACGGGCCATCGATCCAGCAAGCGCTGGAAGAAGCGGCCTTTGGCGTGACCGGTGAGGAGGTGCGCGTTCATGCATCGGGGCGCACCGATACGGGCGTTCACGCGCTGGGCATGCGGGCGCACTTCGATCTTTCGCGAAGCTTTGATCCGTTCCGCATGGCGGGGGCGCTCAATGCGCATTTGGGGCAAGCCAAGCATGCCATCGCGGTGCTGGATTGCGTGGAAGTGCCGGAAGATTGGCACGCACGGTTTTCCTGCACCGGCCGCGCTTATGAATACCGCATCATCAACCGCCGTGCGCAGTTGACGCTGGATGCCGGCAAGGCATGGCGGATCGCCAAGCCGCTTGATGCCGATGCCATGCACGATGCGGCGCAGAGCCTGATCGGCCTCCATGATTTCACCACCTTCCGTTCGGTCCACTGCCAGTCAGCCAGCCCCGTTAAAACGCTCGACCGGCTGGATGTCCGCCGCGAAGGGGAGCGGGTGATTATCGAGGCGGCCGCGCGCAGTTTCCTGCATCATCAGGTGCGTTCGATGGTCGGCTGTCTGGCGATGGTCGGGCAGGGGCAGTGGACCCGCGACGATCTGATCGATGCTCTCGAAGCGAAAGACCGTTGCAAATTGGGACTTAACGCCCCACCTGACGGGCTATACTTCGTTAAAGCATTCTATCCCGGAGAGTAACATGACCCAGCTTCGCGGCCAGCAACTCGTATCAAAGCTTGATGCAGATGGCACCCTTACCGTGGAGCTTGCAGATCATGATGTGCCCGCCCCCACCGGCACCCAGGTTGTGGTGCGGGTGGAAGCCGCGCCGATCAACCCGTCAGACCTTGGCCTGTTGTTCGGTCCAGCCGACATCGATCACGCCGCTTTCACCCCCGGCAAGATCGTGGCGCGCATGCCCGAACCTGCGGTCCGCGCGATGGCCGCGCGGCACGGCATGGCAATGCCGGTGGGCAATGAGGGCGCAGGCACAGTCGTGGCCGCTGGCGAAGCGCCAGAGGCACAGGCTCTGCTGGGCAAACTGGTCACCTGCTTCCCCGGCGCGATGTATGCGACTTATGCGGTGGCCGATGCGCGGATGTGCCTGGCCCTGGGCGACGGCATCACCGCAGAACAGGGCGCATCGGCTTTCGTTAACCCGCTGACGGCATTGAGCTTTACCGAAACCATGCGCCACTATGGCCACAAGGCTTTGGTGCACACCGCGGCCGCCTCGAACCTCGGGCAGATGCTGGTCAAGATTTGCAAGGCTGATGGCATTCCCTTGGTCAATATCGTGCGCAGCCAAGCGCAAATGGCGATTCTCAAGGGCATTGGCGCAGAACACGTCGTTGACAGCTCAAAGGACAGTTTCATCGCCGATCTCACCGCTGCTGTCACCGCGACGCAGGCCACGATGGCCTTTGATGCCATCGGCGGCGGCAAGTTGGTGAGCCAGATCCTGACGGTGATCGAACAGGTCGCCAATTCCGGCGCTGCCTATAGCCGCTATGGCTCCAACAGCCCGAAGCACGCGTTTATCTATGGCGCGCTGGACCTGTCGCCCACGGTTTTGACGCGCAACTTCGGCTTTAGCTGGGACGTCTCGGGCTGGCTGCTCACCCCGTGGATGGCCAAGCTGGGGCCGCAAGTGGTTGAGAAGATGCGCAACCGCGTGGTTGCAGAACTGACCACCACATTTGCCAGCAATTACAAGGCCCGCGTCAATCTGGAACAGGCGCTGAGCCGTGAAGCGGCGATGGATTACAATGCGCGCCGTACGGGTGAGAAGTATCTGATCGTACCCGGCGCCTAACAGGCGGTGAAATGCCCACCCCGCTGCGACTAACTTCGCCTGCGGCTCAGTAAGTCTCGCTCCCCTCCCGCTTGCGGGAGGGGGTGGGGGTGGGGAGGAAGTAACGCCCAAACAAAAAAGGCCCCCGGCAAGCGCTGGGGGCCTTTTTCAATTCCGGCATAACGCCAAAGGCTTACCCCCGGTGCGCAACGCTTTCGGGCAATTCCTTGCCGAACACGCGCTGATAGTATTCGGCCACCAGCACCCGCTCGGTCTCGTCGCACTTATTGAGGAACGAGAGGCGGAAGGCGAAGCCGACGTCGTTGAAGATCTTGCTGTTCTGCGCCCAGCTGATCACCGTGCGCGGGCTCATCACCGTCGAGATATCGCCGTTGACGAAGCCTTGGCGCGAGAAGTTGGCGACCTTGACCATGTCGGTCACGATCTTGCGATCAAGATCGGGCAGCTTTTTGCTGACGATCTCGACTTCGGTCGCTTCGGTCAGGTAGTTCAGCGCGACGACCAGATTCCAGCGGTCCATCTGGCCCTGGTTGATCGCTTGCGTGCCGTGATAGAGGCCCGAGGTATCGCCGAGGCCCACCGTGTTGGCGGTGGCGAACAGGCGGAAATAGGGGTTCGGGCGGATCACACGGTTCTGGTCGAGCAGCGTCAGCTTGCCCTCGGTTTCCAGCACGCGCTGGATTACGAACATCACGTCCGGGCGGCCAGCGTCATATTCGTCAAAGACCAGCGCAGTAGGCGTTTGCAGCGCCCACGGCAGCAGGCCTTCGCGGAATTCGGTGACCTGCAAGCCATCGCGCAAAACAATGGCATCGCGGCCCACCAGATCGATACGGCTGATGTGCGCATCAAGGTTGATGCGGATGCATGGCCAGTTCAATCGGGCGGCTACCTGTTCGATATGCGTCGATTTGCCGGTGCCGTGATAGCCCTGCACCATCACGCGGCGGTTGTAGGCAAAGCCTGCAAGGATCGCCAAAGTGGTGTCCGGATCGAACACGTACGTCGCGTCGGTATCGGGCACGCGTTCATCCGCGCGCGAAAACGCGGGAACTTTCATGTCGATATCGATGCCGAAAGTTTCGCGGACATCAATTTGCGTGTCAGGTGCGGCCAGAACGGTCGTCGCGTGATTGTGGGGTATGTCGCTCATCGCTCAACCGCCTATACGGGCGCGCGCGGCGCTGCAATAAGGTTTGAAGAAACCTGTCCGTTCGAATGGGAGAAAATCGATGAAGCTTTATGGTGCCCTACTTTCACCGTTCGTTCGCAAAGTGGCCGTAATCGCCACAGAAAAGGGCATTTCATGGGATTTGGCACGCGGTGGCCCCGGCAGCACCGATCCCGAATTCCTCGCCGCCAGCCCTTTAGGGAAGATCCCGGCAATTGACGATGAAGGCTTCACGCTGGCCGATTCGTCGGCCATCGCGTTCTATCTGGAAGCAAAGTACCCCGACCCCTGCCTTTTGCCCGCCGATCCGCAAGCGCGTGGCAAGACCGTGTTCTGGGATGAATACGCCGATACCGTGCTGGGTGCCTCGGGCCTCAAGATCCTGTTCAACCGGTTGGTCGGGCCAAAGCTGCTCAAAGTCGGCGGTGACGAGGCGATCGCGCTTCAGGGCGAGGCTGAACTGCCCCGCTGGCTCGATTGGCTCGAATCGCAAGTACCCGCGCAAGGCTGGCTGGTGGGCGAAAGCTTCACGCTGGCCGATATCGCGGTCGCATCGACCATGCGTACGTTGGCCTATGTCGGCCACGGTATCGATCCTGTGCTGCGGCCCATAACGGCAGCATGGTACGAGCGCGTTATTGCGCGTCCGGCATGGAATGCAGTGGCCGAACGTGAAGAGGTTTCGGCAAAACGCATCATGGCCATGTAAAATCATGTGCCGCCCGGAGACCGCGCACTGGCAGTCCTGTACCGGACTGCTAGAGTGTGCGCTCTCTAAGGGGGATGTACTATGTCAATGCTCGATTCGATTATCGGCCAAGTAACGGGCAACGTTGATTTAAAGGATCTTGCTGCAAAAGTCGGGCTTGATCCTGCCATGGCCGCAACCGCCATCGGCGCGTTGACTGCCGGTCATCAGGCTGAAGGCGATACCATTGCAACGGCTGCTGCCTCTTCCGGCCTTGATGCTGCAAAGCTGCAAGAAATCGTCGGCCAGCTTGGTGGCGAAGGCGGTCTTGGCAATCTGGCTGCGATGCTGGGGCAAGGCGATGTGATGAAAACCGTTACCGGCATGTTGGACAAAGATGGCGACGGCAATCCCATCAATGACATCGCCGGTATGGCCAAGGGCCTGTTCGGCGGCTAACGCAATGGCATGTTAGACGCTGCGCTCTCTCTGCTTATGCTCGCTTCCATCGCGCTTGTCGGTGGTGCGGTGTTCCTGTTGCGGCGGGGAGAGCGGCAGCGTCCGGTCCTGATGCTTACACTGGCAGGCGTGATGGTGATCAACCTGATTATCTGGACGCTGCCCGATAAAGGTGGCGATACGCTGGTCAGTGCGGCCCAATCAGGGCCGGCGCAATAGTTCAGCCCAGTTCGATGCACCCGCCATCGACGCACAAATCCACGCCGTTGATAAAGCTGGCCTCCTTGCTGGCCAGGAACAGCACCGCCCGCGCGACTTCGTCTGCCGTACCCATCCGGCCAATCGGCACAACCGATGATAGCATCTCGCGCATTCCGGCGATTTCTTCAGCGCTGGCATCGCGCTTGAAAATCTCGGTATCGGTGGGGCCGGGGCTGACCATGTTGACGCGGATGCCGCGCGGCAGCAATTCCTTGCCCACGATCCGCGCCATCGCCCGCAGGCCCGCTTTGGCGGCGGCATAGACGACATTGCCGGGCACCGCTGCCATCGATCCGATCGATCCGGTGATCACAATCGCCCCGCCATCACGCATCAGCGGCAAGGCCTTCTGGATTGCAAAGAAGGCGCCGCGCAAATTGACGCTGTGGACCTGGTCCCAGAATTCGGGTGTGACGTCCGGAACCATCGCAAAGCCGCCGACACCGGCATTGACAAACAGCACATCGATCCCGCCCAGCACATCGGCAATTTCGGCCAGTGCCGCATCGGTCTGGCCCGGATCGCCCATGTCTGACCGGATGCATAGCGCGTCGAGCTCTTCGGCCACTGCGCGCAAGCTTTCGGCATTGCGCCCGGTGATCGCCAGTTTGGCACCCTCTGCGGCAAACATCCGCGCGGCGGCAAGGCCGATCCCGGCGTTGCCGCCAAGGATCGCCACGCATTTATCGGTAAAGCGCATCAGCCGGTCAGAACATCGTATTGGTGTTGGCGGCGGTTTCGGGCACGGGTGTTAAGACGTCCCAATGCTCCATCACGCGGCAGCCCTGCACGCGAAAGATATCGACCACGGCAAAGCCGCGCTTGGCAGCGGCGTCGCCGTCCTCGTTCCAGCCATGGCTGTGCACGGCCACCATGTTGCCATCGGCAATGATGCGGTGGATCTTGGTTTTCTGGCTCGGGTTGTTCGCAACGAACGGCTCCAGAAAAGCAATCGCGGCATCGCGGCCCGTGGCGGCGAAAGGATTGTGCTGGATATAGCCCGGATCAACCCATTTCTCGAACGAGGAGCGCACCTTCTTCTGCATGTAGAATTCGTCCATGAACTGGCTGACGACCTGCTTTGGCGTCAACTTGCAGGTCTTCGCCTGTGCGGCGGACGTGGTGAGCGCGAGGGCAATAGCGATAGAAATCAGGCGCATTGTCATCTCTCCTGTCAGAACATGCTGTTGGGGTTTACCGGATTTTCCGGCACCGGCTGGATCACGTCCCAGTGTTCCACGATCATGCCGCCTTCCACGCGAAAGATATCGACGACGGCCAGCCCTGCATCGCCGGGCCAGCGCACCACATGGGTATGGGTGATCACATGATCGCCATCCACAAAGCTGCGATGGATGGTCTGCACGGCATCGGGTGATTCGATGCGGACGCGATCCAGAAAGCCTTTCAGCGCCGCCACCGATGGTTCTGCCAGCGAGGAATGCTGCACGTATTCGGGCGCAATATACCGGTCCACCGCGCTGCTATCCATCGAGATCAGGACTTTGTGATACATCTCCAGAACGAGGTCATGATTGGCCTGTTCCGCTGGCGTGCGGGCCATCTTCGCTCTCCCCTTTATTTATAACATTTGGTAGAGTATGCCGTGAACAAAGAAGGCCGTCAAAGCCTCAATTTGCACTTTGGGAGATTCGATGAACCGCGCCGATCTTTATGCCGTGCTGGATCGCTTTCTGGCGGCGCTGAATGCGCGTGATCCCCATTCGCTCGATTGGGCACCGGGCGCTTATCATAGCGAAAACAACGTCATGCTGGAAATCGGCGATGGCGTTTGGGGCACGATTGACCGGGTGGGCGATTATCAACTGCGCTTTGCCGATGAGAAAACGGCCCAAGTCGGGTACTTCGGCACGGTGATCGAGCCTATTGAGGAATCGGCGTTTACGCTGCGCTTGGCGTTCAATCCGGCAGGCCAGATCACCGAATGCGAAATGCTGATCGTCCGCCAGTCTGACAGCGGCATCAAGTTTGAAAACTGCCGCTATTGGGACAAGCCGATCCTCCACCGCGAAGTGGAAGCGCCGGTTTCCCGCGCGGAAATGGTGCGCCTGTCAAACGGCTATTTCGATACGCTCCAGCGCAACGATGGCACGATCCACACCAGGTTCCACCCCGATTGCAACCGCGTGGAAAACGGCGTCCAGACCACGCGCAATCCCGATTTCGCCAAGATCGTGCCGGTCTCTGCGCTGGGCTGCGAAGAGCAGTTCCGCATGGGCAATTACCGCTATGACGATGATCTGCGCGCGCGCCGCTTTCCGCTGGTCGATGAGCAACGTGGCCTTGTTCTTGCGTTCGGCTTTATCGATCATTCGGGCCGTTTGCGCGAATTCCAGCTTACCGATGGCCGCACGGTCAAAAGCCCGGTGCTGCGGCCGCACAGCTTCTATATCTCGGAATTGTTCAAGATCGATCATGGCATGATCGAACAGATCGAAGCCAACTTCATTACCGTGCCTTACCGCATGCCTTCCCCATGGGATTCCCTGTGATGCGCAACCTTTTCGCCAGCCTCTTTCTCGGACTAGCCGCCTGTTCGCTCGGCGGGGCTACCGCGCTCCAGCAAGGCGCGAGCGCACAATGGACCAGCCCGGGTGGCGATGCGGGCAAAACGCACCATTCGCTTCTGACCGCGATCACGGCGGAAAACGCCGGCCAGCTTGGCCTTGCATGGGCCGCTGACCTTGGCACCATGCGCGGGCAGGAAGCCACGCCGGTGGTGATCGATGGCGTGCTTTACACATCGGGCACCATGGGGCGCGCTTATGCCTTTGATGCGGCGACCGGCAAGGAACTGTGGCGCTTCGAACCCGAAGTCGACATGCAGGTGAACCGCACGGTCTGTTGCGACATGGTCAATCGCGGCATCGCGGTGGCGCGTGGCAAAGTCTATGTCGCCGCGCTCGATGGCTGGATGTACGCGCTTGATGCCAGGACCGGCGCGGTGGTGTGGAAATCCGATTTTATCGAGGACCGCCGCCGGGGTGACAATTCCACCGGCGCGCCTGAAATTGCGGGCGATGTTGTCGTTGTCGGCATGTCCGGCGCGGAATACGATGTGCG
>CAZSTP010000129.1:0-1930 GCA_964609325.1 uncultured Novosphingobium sp.
CTCAATTCGGTAATGGCGCGCATGGCCTCGGCGCGGGCCTCGGCTTCCAGCCGGAAGGCGCCATGCACCAGGTTTTCGCCCAGCAGCAGGTCGGCAAGGTCAATCTCGCCCAATTGCTGGCCGCGCCGCAACTTTTCGAGAGCGGCCATCTGCGCCACAACGCTTTCGCGTGAACGCTGCCATGCCGCGATGCGGAAGCGGGCCTCGGTTACATCGGTGGTGGCCTCTTCGGCCACTTCGAAGCGTGCGAGCTGTTCGTCCGCCCTTGCTGCGGAGGCACCGGCGTTGGCCTCGTCCGCCACGGCCCGTCGATGCCCGCCGCCAATCGGCATGCTGACCACCACGCCCGCGCCCTGTTCGATGCCGCCAAATTCGGAAAACAGCCTGAGGCCGACGGTGGGATCGGCGATCCGGTCTGCTTGCGCGCGATCAGCGACAGCCGCCGTGCGCGCGCTTTCGGCTTTGGCGGCGGCAACCTGGTGACTGTTGGCCACCACCATATCGCCAAGCTGCGAAAGGCGCGCATCAGCCATCGCGGGCAGCGGCAGTTCGGGCGCCGTTTCGGGCAAGACCAGCGACGGAAATTGCGCGGAAAGGCGGTCGCGGGCAAGCGCGGCAAGGCCGGTGGATTGCTCCAGCGTGCGGCGCGCATCGGCCAGAGCCGCCTGCGCCCGATCCACTTCGAGTTGCGCGGCATCGCGCATCGCTTTGCGGCGCTCGATAGCTGCCAGCGCGGCCTCATAATTGGCGACGGCATTCTGATCGACACGGGCTTGGGCAGACGCGGAAAGCCAGTCAAACCAATGGGCGGCCAGCAGCAAGGCGACTTCGTGGCGCGCATCTTCGGCAATGTTTTCGGCCACCTCGGTGGTGTGCAAGCCGATGGCCCGGTCAAGCCGCGCCTTGCCTGGCAGGCGCAGCGGACGGTTGATCTGCGTGTCAAATTCGCTGAACTGCGCCCCGTTTCTCACATCGCGGCGGGTGAAGCTGCCCTGCACAGTGAACTCGTAAGAGCCCTTGCGCTGGCCTTCGGCGCGCGCGCGCGCAGCTTCAAGCCGGGCGCGGGCCGCGGTGACCCGGGGGTGTTCGACCAAGGCCTGTTCAACGGCTTCGGGCGGCGGCAGGAACGGTTCTGCGGCAAGCGGAGCAGCCAGCAAAAATGCCAAGGGCAGGGCGGAGATCACAACACGTTTCATGCCCCGGCCTCCGGCAATTCATCGGCCCGGTCCTGCGGTCCTTCGCCAAAGCGTTCGTACAGGATCGGCAGCAAAACCAGCGTCAGCAAAGTTGCGGTGACCAGCCCGCCGATCACGACGATTGCCAGCGGCTTCTGGATTTCCGATCCCGGCCCGGTGGCAAACAGCAAGGGCACAAGCCCGAAGGCGGCAATGCTGGCGGTCATCAGCACCGGGCGCAGTCGCCGTTCGGCTCCGCGCCGCACCGCTTGCGCCAGTGGCATGCCCGTTTCGCGCAATTGCCGGAAATAGGTGACCATGACCAGTCCGTTGAGCACGGCAATGCCAAGCAGGGCGATAAAGCCGACCGATGCAGGCACCGAGAGATATTCGCCCGACAGCGCCAGTGCGATCATCCCGCCCACCGCTGCAAAGGGAATGTTGGTCAGGATCAGCAGCGAGGCCCGCACCGAGCCAAGGCTGAAATAGAGCAACGCAAAGATCAGCAGGATCGCCACGGGCAGCACCAGCAGCAGCCGCGCCGATGCGCGTTGCTGGTTTTCGAACTGCCCACCCCATTCGATCCGGTAGCCGGGCGGCAGTGGCACGTTGGCGGTAATGTCAGCCTTGGCATCATCGACATAGCTGACGATGTCGCGCCCCGAAACGAAGGCCTGCACCATCGCAAAGCGCGAACCGTCTTCATGTTCGAGTTTGACCGGACCTTCCACTTGCGTGATCGAAGCCACATCGCT
>CAZSTP010000129.1:2030-7469 GCA_964609325.1 uncultured Novosphingobium sp.
CGCGCGCCGGTCAGCATTTCGGAGGTGCGCATTTCGATGGGCTGGGTGAACGTGGGCTCGATGCCTGGCAACTGCTCCATCACTTTGCGCAGTTCATCCACCAGCCATTCCTTGTCCGGCACGCGCCATTCCGCGCGTGGCTTCAGCTTCAGGAAGCTGTCCGTCTCGTTCGGGCTCATCGGATCAAGGCCAAGCTCGTCAGACCCGACGCGCGCAATCACAGCTTCAACCTCGGGCATCTGCTTCAGGATGGCGCGCTGCACTTTCATGTCGCCTTCGACACTGTGGTCGAGCGCAATGGACGGCAGCTTGGTAAGCTGCACGATCACCGACCCTTCATCCATCACCGGCAGGAATGTCTTGCCCGTGAAAGCATAGGCAACGCTGGCCAGCGCAAGGCCGATCCCGGCAATGGCGAAGACCCGGCGCTTGCGGGCAAACGCACCTTCCAGCAGCGCGTGGTAGCGCGGGGAAATCTGGCGCATCAGCCATGGTTCATGATGCTGCCCATCCGCGTCCGCCTTCACTTTGAGCAGGTAAAACGCCAATACCGGCACCAGCGTGAGCGACAGCACCAGCGCCGAGGCGAGGGACAGCACGATGGTCAGCGCCACCGGGCGGAACAGCTTGCCTTCCAGTCCTTGCAGCGTGAGCAGCGGCAGGAATACGATGGCGATGATCGCAAGGCCATAAGTGACCGGCTTTGCCACTTCGGCCACGGCGATGAATACATTACGCAGCTTGCCCGTTGCCGCGTGCTGCGGATCGGACAGCCGCTCGACCACATTCTCGACCACCACAACCGCGCCGTCGACAAGGATGCCCACCGCAATGGCAAGCCCGCCAAGGCTCATCAGATTGGCGGTCAGGCCGATGGAGCGCATGAAGATGAACGTCAGCAAGACCGCCATCGGCAATGCCAGCGCGACGATGATCGAGGCGCGCACATCGCCCAGAAACAGAAGCAGCAGGATCACCACCAGCACGGTGGCTTCGAGCAGCGAGGATTCCACCGTGCCAACCGCGCTGGTGATCAGGTCCGACCGGTCGTAAAACACGTCAACGCTGGTGCCTTCGGGCAGGCTTGGCCGGATTTCGGCAAGCCGCGCCTTCACGCCTTCGACCACTTTGGAAGCATCCGCACCGCGCAGGCCGATAACCAGCCCCTGAACCGCCTCGCCCGTGCCGTTCTTGCTCACCGCACCATAGCGGGTGAGGCTGCCGATGCGCACTTGTGCCACATCGCCGACGCGCACCACCGCACCGCCGGTCGCACGCACGACAACGGCGGAAAGATCATCAAGACTGCGGATCGCTCCGGTGGCGCGCACGATCAGCGCCTCTTCCCCGTTGCTCAACCGGCCCGCGCCATCGTTGCGGTTGCTCGCTTCTATCGCGCTGACCAGATCGGCGGTGGAAAGTCCGGTCGCAGACAGCGCCGCGCTATCGGGCACAACTTCGAAGGTTTCGGCAAAGCCGCCCAGTGAATTGACATCGGCCACCCCCGGCACGGTGCGCAGGGCAGGGCGGATCGTCCAATCCAGCACGCGGCGCTTTTCGCCCAGCGACAGCGGCCCTTCGATGGTGAACATGAACATTTCGGACAGCGGCGTAGAGATCGGCGCAAGACCGCCTTCAACGCTTGGCGGCAGATCGGCAATGACAGCGCTCAAGCGTTCGGCAACCTGCTGGCGTGCCCAATAGATATCGGTGCTGTCGGTGAAATCGATGGTGATATCGGCAATCGCGTATTTGGCGACCGAGCGCAGCACCGTCTGTTCGGGGATGCCGAGCATCTCCATCTCGATGGGTGTGACGACGCGGCTTTCCACTTCCTCGGGCGTCATGCCCGGAGCCTTCAGGATGATCTTTACCTGTGTGGTGCTGATATCGGGAAAAGCGTCAATCGGCAGGTTGAGGAAGGACCAGCCGCCAAGGCCTGCCAGCAATATTGCAAGGCCGATAACGGCCAGCCGCAAGTTGAGCGCGCGTTCTACGAGTTTGCCGAGCATGACCGGCCTATTCCGCGTTCATGGCTTTGAGTTCGGCAACGCTGCTGGTGGCCACCTGCTCGCCGTGCGCCAATCCGCCGGAAATCACCGCCAGTCCGCTGCCGCGCGAGGCGACCGTAACCGCCCGTTTCTCCCACGAATTGCCCTTGCGCACAAAGACATGATCCTTGTCGCCAATCATGGTGACAGCGCGGTCTGGCACGGCAATTCCGCGACCTTCCTTCAGAATGGTGACGCTGACATTGCGCCCCGCCATCACGCCCGGTGCGGCGGCGATGCTGGCGCGGGCCATGATCGAGCGGGTGGCCGGATCAAGCGAGGGCGCGACCGCGATGATCCTGCCACTGACGGGCGCGGGCATATCACTGCCGCTTGCCCCGGCAATCTCCACCGCCATGCCGGGGCGCACTTGTTGCGCCAGCCGCTCGGGCAATTGCAGTTCGATCTGGTAGGCGCCTGCGGCCTCGATCACGAAGGGGGCGGTGACGGCATCAACCCCGCCGCCGGTTTCCACCCCGACATGGGCAACCCGGCCCGCTATCGGCGCGCGCAATGTCATCGTGCCATCAGGTCCGACCCCTCCCAATGCGCTAAGCCGCGAAAATTGCGCTACGCTCGCCCGGGCTTGGTCCAGCTCCGCCTTGGCCTCGTCGGCGCGCGCTGCGGCGATGATGCCCTCATCCGCCAGTTGCGAAAGCCGCTTGGCGCGCGCCTGGGCCAGTGCTGCGGCGGATCGGGCGCGCGCCAGATCGCCACCGATCTGCACCGGCTCTGCCGCGCGCACCAGCCCGAGCGGCTCATTACGCGCCACTTGCTGGCCCTCGATCACGAAGACCCGCACCACCGCACCGGCAAACGGTGCCGTCACCGCAACCCGCGCCTCGGGCGGAAGGGTGATGGTTCCGGGCACATTGCCAAGCGGGATGCTGGAAATCTCCTTGGCCGAAGCCGAGGTGATCTCAAGGCCCTTTGTCAGGTCCTTGGAGGCCGCTGCATCCTTGTTCTGTTCGTCAGACGGTGAGGTACAGGCAGGCAAGGCCGCAAGTGCAGCCAGCACGGCAAGGCGGGCAAGAAGAGATTTGGTCATGCTCCTGCTTTTGCCGCACCAAGCTGACAAGAACTTGCCAGTTTGGCAGCTTCTTGTCAGTTTGGCGGGCCATCACCGGCGGCGGAAAGGAACCGGTACGCCATGCGCCTCCTCTTGGTCGAAGACGATCCCGAACTCGGCCGACGGCTGAGCGAGCGTCTGCGCGGCGCCGGTTTCGCGGTCGAACTTGCCACCAGCCGCAGCGAGGCCGAGGACTGGCCCGACGTGGATCGCATGGCGGCGGTGATCCTTGACCTTGGCCTGCCCGATGGCAGCGGGCTTGATCTGCTGCGCCACTGGCGCAACCGGCGCGTAGAGACACCGATCCTGATCCTCACCGCGCGCGGCAGTTGGCAGGACAAAGTCGAAGGGCTGAATGCCGGGGCCGATGATTTCGTGGTCAAACCGGTGCGCTTCGAAGAACTGGTGGCACGTCTCAACGCGCTGTTCCGCAGGCAACAGGGCAGCCGCGCCACCGATATCGAAGCAGGCGACCTGACGCTCGATCCGCTTTCGCGCAGCGCCACGCTGGCAGGAGCCCCGCTGCCGCTCAGCCGTCAGGAATTCCGGCTGCTGCATTTGTTCCTGCGGCGTGCAGGGCAAGTGCTGTCGCAGGCTGACTTGATCGACGATCTCTATGCGCTGGACGACGAGCGCGAACGCAACACGGTCGAGGTGCTGATCGGACGGTTGCGCCGCAAGATCGGGCGGGAGCGTATCACCACGCTGCGCGGCATGGGCTACAGGTTCGAGAAGTGATGCTCTTTCCCGTCTCCGGCAGCTTGCGGCTGCGCTTCCTTCTGGCGGTCAGCCTGTGGGTCATGCTGGGGGTTGCCGCGATCTGGTTCTCGGCGGTCGGCATCTTCCGCACCCATGTCGAGCAATCGTATCATGCAGAGCTGGAAGTCCACGTGCGCGAGCTGGGAGGCTTGACCGAGATCACCCCGTCGGGTGCCATCGTCCTGACCCGCCCCCTGTCAGACCCGCGCTATGCCATGCCGCTTTCGGGGTTTTACTGGCAAGTCACCATGAACGGGCACAAGCCGCTGCGCTCCGGTTCGATGACGCGCGGCAGCCTCAAGGAGAGCATCGCCCATTCGCCCGATATCCTGCACCGGTTCGATGAAGGGCCGACCGGTCCTGCGGTCACTTATGGCTTCACCCGCAAAGGACCGGATGGCAGGGATATCCATTTCGTGATCGCCACCGACCAGAGCGAGCTGGACCGGTTGATCGGCAGCTTTACCCGCGATCTCACCTTGTGGCTGGCGGGGCTTGCGGCATTGTTGCTGGCGACAGGGTTTGCCATCATCTCCTTCGGCCTGCGTCCGCTTGACCGGCTCTCGCTTGCCTTTGCCCGGTTGCGACGCGGCGAGGCAGAGGAGCTGGATGGCCAATACCCCGCCGAAATCGCGCCGCTCGCCGCCGATCTCAACGCCTATATCCGCCAGAACGAGGCCATGCTTTCCCGCGCGAGGGTGCAGGCCGGAAGCCTTGCCCACTCGCTCCGCACGCCGCTTGCGATCATCACCGACGAGGCCGAGCGCCTTGCCGAACGCAGCGATTGCCAGTCGACCGGCGCGGTGCTGCTCGATCAGGCGGCGGCGATAGAGCAACAGATCGAATACCAGCTTGCCCGCGCACGCTCGGCAGCAGGCCAGAAACCTTCAGGGCGGGGCGTGGTGGTGCCCGATGTGGCTTTGCCGATCCTGCGCGCCATGCAGCGGCTCCATCCGGACAAGCGGTTCACGCTTGATGATGAAGGATGCAAGGGCGCGGTGCTGCCGCTCGATGCGGTCGATTACGCCGAGGTTCTGTCGATCCTGCTCGACAATGCCGGGAAATGGTCAACCCGCGATGTGACCTTGTCGTTCGTCTGCGATGGCATAGGATCATGCATGACCCGGATCGAAGATGATGGCCCCGGCATCCCCGAACACCTGATCGCCAAGGCCTTTGGCGTGGGTACGCGCTTCGATCCTGCGGTCACAGGGTCCGGCCTTGGTCTGGCCATAGCGAAGGACCTCTGCGCGTCCATGCTCCTTGACCTGACACTGGCCAATGGCGCGCACGGCCTGATCGCCACCGTGCGCCATCCGGCCAAAAGTCCCGCTTGAGGCGGTCAGATCAGCGGCATTTGACCGGACGGGACCTTCATGAACCGAGCTCGGCTTCCATGATCTGGCGCATCGCGAATTTCTGCGCCTTGCCCGTCACCGTCATTTCAAAGCTTTCAACGATGCGGACATGGCGGGGCACTTTGTAGTGGGCGATCCTGCCCCGGCAATGGTCCAGCACATGGTCGGGCGTCAGATCATTGGCAGGTTTTGCAATGACCCA
>CAZSTP010000130.1:0-7462 GCA_964609325.1 uncultured Novosphingobium sp.
ACGGCATCGAAGCCGAGTTCGCGGCGCATGCCGTTGATCAGATAGCGCCGGTAGCTTTCGGGCAATTGATCGAGGCGGGTGCCGAACAGGACGAAGCCGGGGGGGCGGGTTTTGGCCTGCGTGATGTAGCGCAGCTTGATGCGGCGGCCACCGGGCGCGGGCGGCGGATTGGCGGCGAGCGCATCATCGAACCAGCGGTTAAGCGCGGCGGTGGGCACGCGCTTTGACCATGCGGCGCGAATTTCGAACGCGGCGGAGAGCATTTCATCAAGGCCCTTGCCGGTGCGGCCCGAGATGGCGAGCAGCGGCACGCCGCGGACTTGCGCAAGGCCGTCTTCCAAGGCTGCGCGGATGCCCTGGAACAGGCCCGAGGGGTCTTCGGCGATGTCCCACTTGTTGATGCAGATCATCAGCGCGCGGCCTTCTTCGAGCACCATCGAGGCGATCTTGAGGTCCTGATGTTCCAGCCCGCGCGTGGAATCGAGCATAAGAACGACGACTTCGGCAAAATCGATGGCGTGGCGCGCATCGGCGACCGACATCTTTTCGAGCTTGTCGACCACGTTGGATTTTTTACGCATCCCCGCCGTGTCGATCAGGCGGACGGGACGATAGCCTTCGCGGGTCGGATCAAACCACTGCCAGTCAATTGCAATCGAATCGCGCGTGATGCCGGCTTCCGGCCCGGTCAGCAGGCGGTCTTCGCCGAGCATCTTGTTGATCAGCGTGGATTTGCCCGCGTTCGGGCGACCGACGATGGCGAGTTTGAGGACCGATTCGGGGTCGAACTCTTCCTCGTCATCGACAGAAGGGACGTCGTCCTCGTCTGCTTCGGCTTGCTTGGCTTCGATATGGGGGCGCAGCGCTTCGAACAGATCGGCAAGGCCCTGCCCGTGTTCGGCAGAAAAGGCGATGGGTTCGCCAAAGCCCAAGGAGAACGCATCAAAAATGCCGGGATCGCCCTGGCGGCCTTCAGCCTTGTTGGCCATGAGCACGATGGGAACGCGGTTCTGGCGCAGATATCGGGCGATTTCCTCGTCCAGCGGGGTAATCCCGGCGCGGGCATCGATCACGAACAGCGCGACATCGGCGCCGATCAGCGAGGCTTCGGTCTGCTTGCGCATGCGGCCCGGCAGGGTTGAGGGATCTTCATCTTCCCAGCCTGCGGTATCGACGATGGTGAAATCGAGGCCGAGCAGCGTGGCATCGCCAAAGCGGCGGTCCCGCGTGACGCCGGGCTGATCATCGACCAGCGCGAGCTTCTTGCCGACGAGTCGGTTGAAAATGGTGGACTTGCCCACGTTGGGGCGTCCGATAATGATAACTTGTGGGCGCATGGACCTCCCGTGGCTGTTCCGGCGCGCGAACGCAAGAGCGGCTTTAAGTCCGGAAGTTTGATTAGCCCGAAATTAACCATTGGTATAAGTGTCACTATAACCCCAACCGGCAGATAATTGCCGGGATGAGTAGAAAGACCGTCCCTTTTGCCGTCCTATGTGGCTTCTCCCTTTTCGGGAGCGGGACCTATGCTGCTGAAATCAATAAGGCCGCGCGGTTTGATACGCCTTCGGACAGGAGCGGCGAGGAATTGCCGTACCTGCAATGCGTGCCCTATGCCCGCGCTGTCAGCGGCATCCGGATCTATGGCGATGCATTGACGTGGTGGGGGCAGGCCGAGGGCCGCTATGCCCGCGGAAACCGCCCGAAAGTGGGCGCGGTGATGAGCTTCCGCCCGCATGGACGCATGGAATTGGGCCATGTTGCGGCGGTGAGCCGCATTATCGATTCGCGCAATGTGCTGCTGCGCCACGCCAATTGGTCGGAAATTGACGGGCGGCGCGGGCAAATCGAGGACAATGTGCGCGCGGTGGACGTATCGCCGGACAACGACTGGAGCCAGGTGCGCGTGTGGTATGCGCCGATCGGCAATCTGGGCACGACGGCGTGGCCGGTGAACGGGTTCATCTATCCCGACAAGCCCGGACGGTCGGAACGGCTGACCGTGCTTTCATCGAGCGCGGGTGTGCAAAAGGCAAAAGCGAGCGAAGCACCGGTATCGCGAATCGGGGCGGATTTCCTGCGCGGCATCCGTCCGGAAGCGTCTGCACCGGCCACAATGATCCGCGGGACGTTAACCTTTGGCACTACAAACAAGGGACCGCAGCCCCCGGCGAGGCTGAAACCTGCGCTGGCGAATGACCCGATTGGCCGGATCATCGCCAGTCGCACGAAGGCAAAGTAAGCCGGTTTACAGCGTTTTGATGATGGCCGAGAAATCGAGGCCGGCGTTACCGGCATCGACGAAGGCAGAATAAAGCTCTTCCGCGCGCGCGCCCATTGGCACTTGCGCACCCGCATCGGCGGCGGCGGCCATGGCCAGCTTCAAATCCTTGAGCATTAGAGCGGTGGCAAAGCCGCCTTGATAATCATTGTCAGCCGGGCTTTGCGGACCGACGCCGGGGACGGGGCAATAGGCGGTCATCGACCAGCACTGGCCCGAGGCCTTGGACGAGATATCATAGAAGGTTTGCAGATCGAGGCCGAGCTTTTCGGCCATCGCGAAGGTTTCGCACGTGGCGACCATCGAGGCGCCGAGCAGCATGTTGTTGCAGATTTTGGCGGCTTGGCCTGCGCCGCTGGCTCCGGCGTGGATCACGGCTTTGCCCATGGCGGCAAGGATCGGTTCGGCGCGGGCGAAGGCTTCGTCGCTGCCGCCGACCATGAAGGTGAGCGTGCCGCCATTGGCCGCAGCGATTCCGCCCGAGACGGGGGCATCGACCATGGCATAACCGGCGGCGGCAGCAGAGGCAGCCACTTCGCGCGCGGTGGCGACATCGATGGTGGAGCAATCGAGCAGCAGGGCGGTGACAGGGGCCTGGCCGATCACATCGGCGGCGTAGACCGACTTCACAATTGTGCCATTGGGCAGCATCGACACGACGGCATCAGCACCCTGCACCGCTTCCTTGACCGAGGTATAAGTGGTGCAGCCGCTTTCAGCAGCGCGGGTGAGCGCGGCTTCGGCAAGATCGAAGGCGTGGACATCGTGGCCCGCCTTCACAAGGTTTGCGGCCATGCCGCCGCCCATATTGCCGAGGCCGATGAATGCGATTTTCATTGTGAAGCTCCCCTCCCGTTGGCGGGAGGGGCCGGGGGTTGGCCTGTTCCCGATCGGTGGATTTGGTTGATCGGCAAGGGTGGCTTAACAACATGCCCACCCCTAACCCCTCCCCCCTTCGACAAGCTCAGGACCGGGAGGGGGACTCTCAGGATTAGCGACCGGTCCAGACGCCGGGGCGCTTTTCGACGAAGGCTTTCATGCCTTCTGCCTTGTCTTCGGTGGCGGTGAGGATCTGGAAGGCGCGGCGTTCGAACAGCAGGCCCTGATCGAGCGTGGTTTCAAACGCGGCGTTGACCATTTCCTTGTTCACCTTGGCGGCCATCGGCGGCATCGCGGCGATGGCGGCTGCGGTTTTGAGCGCTTCGGCGAGCAGATCGGCCAATGGCACGATCCGGCTGACGAGACCTGCGCGTTCGGCTTCGGCTGCATCCATCATCCGGCCCGTGAGGCACATGTCCATCGACTTGGCCTTGCCCACCGCGCGCGTGAGCCGCTGCGATCCGCCCATGCCTGGAGCGACTCCCAGCTTGATTTCGGGCTGGCCGAACTTGGCGGTGTCAGACGCGATGATGAAATCGGCCATCATCGCCAATTCGCAACCACCGCCCAGTGCAAAGCCGTTTACCGCCGCGATCCACGGCTTGCGCGTGGTCTTGACGAGGTGGCTAGTCCACTTGGAGAAGAAATCTTCGTTGAAGAAATCGGACGCAGGCTTGTCGGCCATTTCCTTGATGTCGGCACCGGCGGCAAAGGCCTTTTCGCCCGAGCCTGTCAGCACGGCGCAACGCTGTGCCGGATCAGCCTCAAACGCGGCAAAGGCGTCGATCAATTCGGCCAGGATTTGCGAGTTGAGCGCGTTCAATGCCTGCGGGCGGTTGAGCGTGATTAGAGTGACAGCATCGTGCTGTTCGACGAGGATCGTTTCATAAGTCATAGCGGTTTCCATTCGTCATCAGCGCCCAGCGGCGCGAATATGGCATCGAGCAAATCGTCGGTCACGCCTTCGGGCGTGGCGGGCGACCATACCGGCGCGTTGTCCTTGTCGACAATAACCGCGCGCACGCCTTCGGCGAAATCGGGCATGAGCAGCACGCGAGAACCGATGCGATATTCCATCACCATATTGGCCGCGAAATCGGGCAAGGTCAGGCTGGTGGCCAATTGGCGCAGGGCCACCTTGCACGTCTGCGGGCTTTTGGTGGCGAGCGTCTTCAGCGTCGATTGGGCAAAATCGGTGCCTTCGGCGGCCAGAGCGGCAAGGATATCCTCGTAGCGGTCCGATGCGAACAGGCGTTCGATCTCTTCGGCATGGGCCGCAATCTTCGGTTCGGGTGGGACGACGGACAATTCGCGCAGGATCGTGGCGATGGCAGCAGGATCGGCTGCAATCCGCGCTTTGGCTTGCGCCAAATTTTCCGCCGGAAGATAGTGCGAGGCAAGGCCTGCCCACAAACATTCCGCGCCATCCAGCCGCGCACCAGTGAGCGCAAGGTACTGCCCCATGCGTCCCTTCATGCGCGAGAGGAACCAGCCGCCGCCAACATCGGGGAACAGGCCGATGCCGGTTTCCGGCATGGCATAGCGGGTAGCTTCGGTGACCACGCGGTAGGTTGCCGGATCGGACAGGCCGACACCACCACCCATCGTGATGCCATCCATGAATGCCACGACCGGCTTGCCATAAGTCATCAGCAAGTGATTGAGCTGGTATTCATCGTGGAAAAACTTGCGCCCCGATGCGCCGCCATCGTTCAGGGCCGAATTGCGCAGGAACGCAATATCGCCGCCTGCGCAAAAGCCGCGCCCTTCGGCATGATCGATCAAAACCGCGCCAACGCCATCATCATCGCGCCATTCCAGCAGCGCTGTGACCATCGCCTGCACCATGCCATAGGTCAGGGCGTGGATCGCTTTGGGGCGGTTGAGCGAGAGGATGCCAACGCCGCCTTCGCGCTTTGCAAGGACTTCACCGGTCATTTCAGCAAGTCCCGGCCAATGATCATGCGCATCACTTCGTTGGTGCCTTCAAGAATGCGGTGGACGCGCAGATCGCGCCAGAACCGTTCGATCGGGTAATCGCGCAAGTAGCCATAGCCGCCGAACATTTGCAGCGCGCGATCGACGATGGACGAACCGCTATCGGTCGCCAGCTTCTTGGCCATGGCGGAAAAGCGCGTTTTGTCGGGCGCATTGGCGCTGACTTTGGCCGCCGCGAGATAGAGCAGCGCGCGCGCCGCCTCCAGATCGGTTGCCATATCAGCAAGCTGGAACTGGGTGTTCTGGAACTCGGCAATCGCCTTGCCGAACTGGCTACGGTCTTTGACATAGGCCACGGCTTCATCAAGGCAACGCTGTGCGCCGCCCAACGAACAGGCACCGATGTTCAGCCGCCCGCCATCAAGGCCTGCCATCGCAAACTTGAAGCCATCGCCCTCTTCGCCCACGCGATTGGCGACCGGCACGCGCACGTTATCAAAGATCACTTGCGCGGTGGGCGAGGCATTCCAGCCCAGCTTACGCTCTGGCGCGCCGAAGCTGACGCCGGGCATGTCCTTTTCGATCACGAGGCAGGAGATGCCCTTCGGCCCGTTATCGCCCGTGCGCACCATGGTGACATAGACATCATTGACGCCGCCGCCCGAGATGAACTGCTTGGTGCCGTTGACGACATAGTGATCACCCTCCAGCTTTGCCGTGGTTTTGAGCGCGGCGGCATCGGACCCGGAACCCGGTTCGGTCAGGCAATAGCCCGCCATCTGGTCCATCGTGACCAGCCCGGGGAGATAGCGTGATTTGAGATCATCACTGCCGAACGTATCGATCATCCATGCCGACATGTTGTGGATCGAGATGAAGGCGCTGGTGGCGGGGCAGCCATAGGCCATCGCTTCCATGATCAGCGCCGCTTCAAGCCGGCCAAGACCGATACCACCCGATTCCTCGCTCACGTAAATCGCGGCAAAGCCCAGTTCTGCGGCGGCTTTGATCGTTTCGCGCGGGAAGCTGTGATCTTCGTCCCATTTTGCGGCAAACGGGGTAATGGCATCGGCCGTAAAGCGGCGCGCCATTTCCTGAATGGCGATCTGGTCTTCGGTCAGCGCAAATTGATCAGTCATGCTTTCATCCCGTGGCACGGTTTAACCACGCCTTTAAAGTTGCTTTCGGGCGGTAAGCCCCGCCACCTGCCCTGTCCAGTATCGGCCTTGGTGCATGCCAAAAATGCCGGATGCATCGTCAAGAAAGCTCCGGCGCGGCGGGCAGGTGATCTGCCACCCCGCTCCGGAGCGTTGCATTGCGGATAGGACCGGAGGCCGCCCTCATACCGGACTGTCAGGCAAGCTTTGCGATGACGTCGCCGAACAGGTCTTCGTCGCTTGGCAGGACTTTGGGTTGCGCCAGCGGCTTGGACACCCAGGTTTCGTTGATCAGATCGCGCCAGGTGATGTTGTTGTTGGTGCCATTGCCACCCCAGCTTCCGCAGCCGAGCGAGAAGGTCTGGCGCATGCCGTTCCACAAGTTGCCGCTGTTCGAGGCGGACTGCGGCTGGTTGACCATCACGCGGCTGGTGCGGGTGCCGTTGGCCAGCTTCATGATGTTTTCATCGGACTGCGAATAGATGCCGCAGCTGTGGCCCTGCCCCTGATAGGCCTGGATCTGGTTGGTCAGCGCAATGGCCTCATCGATGTCCTTGGCGCGATAGAGCGCCATCGTCACAGTCATCTTCTCGCCCGAGAACGGGAAGTCCGGACCTGCACCGGTTTCAGGCACGATAAAGAACAGCTTGCCTTCGGGCAGACCGAAGCCTGCCATGCCGGCGATCTTTTCGGCGGGCTGCGCCACGGCATTGGCGTTGATGTGGCCATCGACCCAGATCACGTTCTGCAGCAGCGCCTTTTCTTCAGGCGAAACAATGTAACCGCCCTGATGCTGGAGCTTTTCAAGCATCTCGTCATAGATGGCGTCGAGCAGGATCACGCTATTGTCTGACGAGCACGAGGCGGCCAGATCAAGCGTCTTGGAAATGCGGATCTTTTCAGCCGCATCATCCAGATCGGCGGTGTCGTCCACGGTGATCACCGCGTTGCCCACGCCCACGCCCAATGCCGGAGTGCCCGACGAATAGGCCGCCTTGACCATCGGCGTGCCGCCGGTGGCCAGCACGCGGTCACACTGGCGCATCAGTTCGTTGGTCTTTTCGACCGAAGGGATATCGATGCTGAGCACGAGATCGGCAGGGCCGCCCATCTTGACGATGGCTTCGCGCATCAGATCACAGATCATCTTGTTGGTCAGCTTGGCGCGCGGGTGCGGCGCGACGATGATCGAGTTGCGGCCCTTCAC
>CAZSTP010000131.1:0-7445 GCA_964609325.1 uncultured Novosphingobium sp.
CAGGACGCGCGCGTTGCCCTGCGTCATCCCGAAGCGATCCGCCTTCTCGCCAAGCCGGAGGGGCGCGCCCTCGTCCGTGGCCTCACCGGTGCTCGCAGCATCTGGCAGGTCAGCCGCGTCCCGATTGATGAGCGTTTTTCGTTGATCGAAATGGTCAATCGCACAGCCGAAGCCGATATCAGCCGCGCCCATACAGACTTTGTCGCCAACGCCAGCCACGAACTGCGCACGCCACTGGCATCGATCATCGGCTATGTCGAAACCCTTGCCGATCCTGACGCCAAAGTGGACGAGCCAACCGCTGCGCGTTTCCACGCAACAGTCCTGCGCGAATCGCGACGCCTGCAGAGCCTGGTCGAAGACCTGATGTCCCTCTCCCGGATTGAAGCGGAAAAGCACGAAGTGCCGCGTGACCGCATCGATCTTGGCCAACTTGTGGGCAGCATCGGCAGCGAAGTGGCGATGACAGCTGGCGACGAGCGGATAGAAGTCGATACGACCGAAGCCGTCATCGGCGGCGACCGCCAGCAACTCGACCAGCTCGTGCGCAATCTCATCGATAATGCCTTCAAATATGGCGACCAGTCAGCTCCTGTAAAAGTGAAGCTCACAACCGGCACGGGCGAAGCGCATTTGACGGTGACCGACAAGGGCGAAGGCATTCACCCCGATCACCTGCCCTATCTTACCCGCCGGTTCTATCGCACCGATCCCGGGCGCAGCCGCACAGCTGGGGGTACGGGCCTTGGCCTTGCCATCGTGAAGCACATAGTCGAGCGTCATCGCGGCAAACTCGATATTGCCAGCACACTGGGGGTTGGCACCACTGTTTCAGTCCGCATCCCGTTGGCAGCCCCGCTTGTGCCATCGACCACTTCACCTGCCGCCTGATCATTGTCATAAAGCTGTCACGCAACCGTCGCATTGGCCACAAAGCCAACAGGGATAGGGTCTCTAACATGTCGATGATTCGTAACATTTCGCTTTCCGCCGCCGCGCTCGGCGCCCTCACGCTTGCCGGTTGCGGATCGCAGGATGGCGGCACGCGCGATCAGGTTCGCGCCGTCGGTTCATCTACCGTCTATCCCTTCGCCAAGGCGGTTGCCGAATCGCTGGCCAAGTCTGATGCTTCGCTCAAATCACCGATCATCGAATCAACCGGCACGGGCGCTGGCATGAAGCTGTTTTGCGCTGGCGTCGGCGCGCAATCGCCCGATATCGAAAACGCCTCGCGCCGCATGAAGAAGTCGGAATTCGAAGATTGCCAGAAGAACGGCGTCAAAGAAATCGTCGAAATCCAGGTCGGCCTTGATGGTGTTGCCTTTGCCGAAGCCGAAAATGGCCCCGGCATTGGGTTGACACCGGAAGACGTTTACAAAGCGCTAGCCAAGAATCCTTATGGCAAGCCCCAAGCTGCCAAGACCTGGAAAGACGTGAACCCGGCGCTGCCCGCCCTGCCGATCCTTGTCTATGGCCCCCCCTCCACATCGGGCACCCGCGATGCTCTCAAGGAACTGATTCTTGCCAAGGGCTGCGACGAAAACGCCGAGATGAAGGCGCTCAAGGAAACCAACAAAGATTCGCACGAAAAGATCTGCACCGAAGTGCGTGATGATGGCGCCTATGTCGATGCAGGCGAAAACGACAATCTGATCGTCCAGAAAATCGAAGCCAATCCCAAGGCCATCGGCATCTTCGGCTTTTCCTATCTTGAGGAAAATGCTGGTCGAATCAAAGGCCTGACCATGAAGGGCGTTGCCCCAACTTACGCCTCGATCTCGGACTTCAGCTATCCCGGTGCGCGCCCGCTCTACATTTATGTGAAGAAGGCCCACCTCAAAGCAATTCCCGGACTTCAGGCATTTGTCACGGAATGGTCAAAGCTTTGGGGCAAGGATAGCACGCTTGCAAAGCTCGGAATGGTGGTCGCACCTGACGATGTGCTTGCCGCCAGCGCAAAGGCTGTTAACGACCTTCCGGTCCTTGACGGTTCGCAGTTGAAGTAAGGGAAATTCGGGGGTTATGTCGTCTGCCATCCTGTTATTGCTCGCCTTCGGGCTGGGCCTGTTTGGTTGGCTGGCGGCGCGGTCCCGCGCATGGGCCTTCCGGCGTTCCGCGCCGGGGGTGCGCCTCCACTCCCTGCCCAATTTCCACGGCTGGTACGTCGCCCTCTGGGTGGCTGTGCCGGCCGTTTTGTTTGCAGGCTTGTGGAATGTGATCAGCCCGATGCTGATCACAGCACAGGTTCTGGCAGATCCTGCGGCATCATTGCTCCCTACATTCGGCTTTGAGCGCCAGACGCTTCTGGCCGAAGCGCGTTCGGTCGCCGAAGGGCGCGCTTTCGGCGTGTTCAACGATGATGCGCAAGCTTTGGTTGAACCGTTCCGCACCGCGATCCGGTTTTATGATTCGATCGGACTGGTCGTCACGCTGATCGTCGCTTTTGCAGGTGGCGCTTTTGCTTTCACCCGGCTCAAGCCTGATTTCACCGCGCGGACGCGGGTCGAACGTGCGGTCATGGCGGCATTGCTGATTGCCTCGCTGGTCGCCGTGCTCACCACAATCGGCATCATCGCCAGCCTCGTTTTTGAAACGGTGCGCTTTTTCGGCATGGTTTCACCGCTCGATTTCTTGTTCGGCACCCATTGGTCGCCCGATCCGATGAGCGGCGGTGCGCCCGATGGCAAAGACTATGGCGCTATCCCCTTGTTCTGGGGCACGATCTATATCGGCGCGATCATCGCCATGATCGTCGCTATCCCGCTCGGTTTGATGAGCGCGATCTTCCTGACGCAATATGCCAGCAGCGGCGTACGCAAAGTGATGAAGCCGCTGCTCGAAATTCTCGCTGGCGTTCCCACGGTCGTTTACGGCTATTTCGCAGCACTGACCGTCGCGCCGATGGTCCGCGATGTGGCACAAGCCATCGGGATATCGAGCGCGTCAACCGAAAGCGCGGTTGCCGCAGGCCTCGTCATGGGCGTGATGATCATCCCGTTCGTGTCCTCTATGGCCGATGACAGTATCGCCGCGGTCCCGCAGGCGATGCGCGATGGCAGTCTGGCCATGGGCGCAACCACTGCCGAAACCATCCGCAAGGTGCTGGTCCCGGCCGCGCTGCCCGGCATCGTCGCAGGCGTTATGCTGGCGATCAGCCGCGCGATTGGCGAGACGATGATCGTCGTCATGGCCGCCGGTGCCTCTGCCAACCTGACCGCCAACCCGTTTGAAAGCATGACCACGGTCACCTTCCAGATCGTCGCCATGTTGACCGGTGAAGGCAGCTTTGATCATCCCGCAACGCTCTCGGCGTTTGCGCTGGGCATGGTCCTTTTCCTCGTCACTTTGGCCTTGAACTTCGTCGCGCTGCGCGTGGTCAAGCGCTACCGCGAAGCTTATGAGTAAGGCCCCGTCGATGAGCGCCGCTCCCGAAACCGATCCCGCTGCCGTGCAGGCCCGCCGTCATTCCATGATGGAACGTGGCCTCGCGCGCCGCAAAGCCGCAGACCGCAACTTCCGCCTGCTTGGCTTCGTCGCCGTTGCCTTTTCCGGCCTGATGCTGTTGTTCCTGCTCATCAATATGACATCTGCCGGTATTGGCGGCTTTCAGCGCAGTGAATTGCGTTTCGAAATCCCGTTGGCTGGCGCGATGCAGATCGATGCCGAGCGTCTGACCCAGCCCGATCCCTTGGGCGGCCTTGAACTGGTCGGCCTGCCCAAGGTCGTTGAAAGCGCAGCCGTCAAAGCATTCGGACCAGATGCGGGCAACATGCTGGCAGAAGGTGCCTGGCGCGAAGTGGCTGATATGCTGATCGAAGACCCGTCACGGCTTGGCGGCACTTTGAAGGTCTCGCTGCCAGCCAGCGACGCACTGGCCTCTGCACAGCGCGGCGAACGCGATCCTGTGATGCAGGTCGTGGCGAAGAAATTGGTCGCCGAAGGCAAGCTTGTCCGCGCGTTCGACAGGGGCTTTCTCAGCCGGTCAGACGCCACCAGCCCGCAGTCTGTCGGCATCTGGGGTGCGCTCAAAGGTTCAATGCTGACGATGTTTGTCACGCTGATCCTGGCCTTCCCGGTCGGCGTCCTGTCCGCTCTTTATCTTGAAGAATATGCACCCAAGAACCGCTGGACCGAAATGATCGAAATCTCGATCAACAATCTGGCGGCGGTGCCTTCCATCATCTTCGGCCTGCTCGGTCTGGCCGTGTTTCTCGTGATTTTCCCGAACTTGCGTTCTGCCCCGCTGATTGGCGGCATGACGCTGGCTTTGATGACCATGCCGGTCATCGTGATCTCGGGACGCAACGCCATCAAGGCCGTGCCGCCTTCGATCCGTGATGCCGCATTGGCGATTGGCGCGAGCAAAGTGCAGGTCGTGTTCAATCACGTCCTTCCCCTTGCCCTCCCCGGCATTCTCACCGGAACAATCATCGGCATGGCCCGTGCGCTGGGTGAAACCGCGCCGCTGCTGATGATCGGTATGCGCGCATTCGTCGCCACCGCTCCATCAGGCTTCACATCGCCATCGAGCGTGTTGCCGGTGCAAATCTTCCTTTGGTCAGACGAGATCGACCGCGGCTTTGTCGAGCGCACCAGCGCTGCCATTGTCGTTCTGCTCGTCTTCCTGCTCATGATGAACGGTCTTGCGATCTACATGCGCAACCGCTTCGAAAAACGGTGGTAAAATGAACACTGAAGCGACCCAGTCTGTGGTTCACACCGAAGTAAAGGCGGATGATACGCCCTACTTCGACGCGCCTTTGAAGATGAGCGCGAAGAACGTCTCGGTGTTCTATGGCGACAAGCGCGCGATCGATGATGTCTCTATCGATATCCCCCAGCGTTATGTGACCGCGTTCATCGGTCCATCGGGCTGCGGCAAATCCACGTTCCTGCGCTCGCTCAACCGCATGAATGACACCATCGCCAATGCCCGCGTCGAGGGTGAAATCCTGCTTGATGGCGATGATATCTATCGCTCGGGCATGGACGTGGTGCAGTTGCGCGCCCGCGTGGGCATGGTCTTCCAAAAGCCCAACCCGTTCCCCAAATCGATCTACGAAAACATCGCTTATGGGCCGCGCATCCACGGGATCACCGGGTCGAAGACGGAACTCGATGAAATCGTGGAACAGTCGTTGCGCCGTGCGGGCCTGTGGGATGAAGTCAAAGACCGCCTGAACGACAGCGGCACCGCGCTTTCCGGCGGCCAGCAGCAGCGTCTGTGCATTGCGCGGGCGATTGCCGTCGATCCCGAAGTGATCCTGATGGACGAGCCTTGCTCGGCGCTTGACCCGATTGCGACGGCACGCATCGAGGAACTGATTGACGAGTTGCGCGGGCGCTACGCCATCGTCATCGTCACCCACTCGATGCAACAGGCGGCGCGCGTGTCGCAAAGAACGGCGTTTTTCCATCTCGGAAAAGTCGTGGAATACGGCAAAACTTCCGATATCTTCACCAATCCGCGTGAAGAACGTACCAAGGATTACATCACTGGGCGCTACGGTTGAGCGGCAGGGGCGAGGATTGAAACGTGGCTGAACATACCGTCAAGGCATTCGACGACGACATCACCCGGCTGCGCGGCCTTGTTGCCGAAATGGGCGGCCTAGCCGAGCTTTCGGTGTCAGAGGCCATGGACGCCCTCATCCGGGCTGACCATGACATGGCAGCAGGCGTGATCGCGCGTGACAAGCGCATCGACCAGCTTGAGGCCGAGGTTGATAAACTCGCCATCCGCGTGCTCGCCCTGCGCGCGCCGATGGCTGACGATCTGCGCGAAGTTGTCGCCGCGCTCAAGATTGCGGGCGTGATCGAACGCATCGGCGATTATGCCAAGAACATCGCCAAGCGCGTGGGCATCATCGAAGGCCGTCGCCGGTTTGAGCCGCTGACGCTGATCCCGGCTATGAATGATCTCGCAGCCGAAATGGTCCACGATGTACTGACCGCCTTTGCCGCGCGCGATCCCGTCGCCGCCACCGAAATCGTCCAGCGCGACGCCAAGGTTGATGCCTTCTACGATTCGATCTTCCGCAACCTTATCTCGTTCATGGTCGAAGATCCCGCGACGATCAGCACAGCGGCACAGCTTCTGTTCGTCGCGCGCAATATCGAGCGTATCGGCGATCACGCCACGAACATTGCCGAAATGGTCTATTACGCGGCAACCGGCGCGAAATTGCCAGAGCGTGAAGAGGTTATCCCGCCCGCTTGATGATTGTTTTCTGCTTGCCCGAATTACCATGCAAGAGTTTTGTCATACTGAGGTAACATCCGTCGTGCTTCAGCAAACTGACTGTCATGGAGGTTTGCGTGCCTGCTCCGAAACTGCTTCTGGTTGAAGACGATACGGCCCTTGCCGAGCTGGTTGAATACCGCTTTCGCGGTGAGGGCTACGACGTTCGCACTACCGACGATGGCGACGAGGCCTTGCTGCTTGCCGCCGAAGATGCGCCTGATCTGGTCCTGCTTGATTGGATGATCGGTGGCACCAGCGGCATCGAAGTTTGCCGCCGCCTGCGCCGCAATAAAGAAACAGCACACGTCCCCATCATCATGCTCACCGCGCGGTCTGATGAAGATGACCGTATTCGCGGGCTCGAAATCGGCGCGGATGATTATGTGACCAAGCCGTTCTCCCCGCGTGAGCTGATCGCCCGCGTCGGAGCGGTGCTGCGCCGCGTGCGTCCGGCGTTGGCTGGCGAGACGATCACAGTCGGCGATCTGGCGCTCGATCCCACCGCGCACCGTGTGATGCGGCGCGGCACGCCGATGAAAGTCGGTCCCACCGAATTCCGCCTGCTGCGCCACTTCATGGAGCACCCGGGCCGGGTCTTCTCGCGCGGGCAGTTGCTTGATGCCGTATGGGGCAGCGGCAGTGACATTGAACTGCGCACGGTTGATGTGCACATCCGCCGCCTACGCCAGGCGGTCGCTATCCCCGGCGTTCCCGATCCCGTGCGGACTGTACGTTCCGCAGGATACGCACTCGAAGGCGTCTAACGGTCCATCCGTTTGAGTGCGGTGTTGTACTCCAGCATGCCCGGGCGCTCGGTGCAGGGCCCGGGGCGGGCCATCACGCAATAATGCTCTTCGAACAGCGGCTTTTCGGGCGTCATGCAGCCTTTGAAGCGAAAGTCCTCGGGCAATTCGGACATATGCTCCGCCGGTGTGATCACCACGTTATAGCGCTTGGTCGTGACGTTCATCGCAGCTTGCGAATTGATCAGCATGACCGGCACTTCGCGGTTCAGCATCGCGCGGGAGACGAAGGGCACATCGCGGATGCGGTAGGTCGCGAGGCCGCATAGGCCGGGTTGCGCGCGCACTGTCCGGAAGGCCCGGAGCGGTGCCTGGCCGACGGTCCAGTTGATGCGGAACGGCTCAACCGCGGCCACTTGCACAGAGGCCGCCAGCCATAGCGACAGGATCACGGCGAG
>CAZSTP010000132.1:0-7433 GCA_964609325.1 uncultured Novosphingobium sp.
CGCTGGCGCTGTCGGATGAGCGGTTGGCGCTGGACGGCCACCAGACGCTGGAGCAGGCGTTGGGATTTTGGCGCAAGATTGACCGTTCGGCAGATGTGCAGGCGGATTTCGGCCTTGCCAATTTGCTGGATGTGCCGGTGCGGTTCCTTTCGACCGGGCAGCGCAAGCGGGCGGCATTGGCGCGGATCGCGGCCAGTGAAGCGCCGATCTGGCTGTTGGACGAACCGTTGAACGGGCTTGACCAGCATTGGTCGTGCATGGCGCAAGTGGCGATCCATGCGCATTGCAAGGCGGGCGGGGCGGTGGTGATTGCATCGCATCAACCCCTTTCGATCGAGCGCGTGCAAACGCTGCAAGTGCTGGACTACGCGGCATGATCGCACGGTTGTGGCCCGTATTTGTGCGGGATTTGACCCTGTTGACGCGGGGCGCGCAAGGGCGGGGCGGGGCGGTGCTGCCGCTGTTGTTCTTCCTTGCGGTGGCGATGCTGTTTCCCTTTGCGGTGGGGCCTGATGCGCGGCTGCTGGGGCGCACGGGGGCCGGCGTGATCTGGGTGGCGGCGTTGCTGGCGGCGATCCTGCCGCTGGACCGGCTGGTTGAGCCGGACCTTGAGGCGGGTTTCTTTGACCAGTGGGCGCTGCGGGGCTTTTCGGAAGAAGCGCTGCTGCTGAGCCGCATTCTGGCGCACTGGATCAGCTTTGGCATACCCTTGATGATTGCCGCGCCCATTTCGGCGGGGCTGCTTTCATTGGATGCCGCGCAATTGCAGACGGTGGAACTGGGCCTGCTGCTGGGAACGCCGGGGCTGGCGGCGATCGGGGTGACGATTGCGGCGTTGACCGCAGGTTTGCGGGCAGGATCAGCGCTGGGCGGGTTGCTGGCGATTCCCTTGACGGTGCCGCTGCTTATCTTCGGGGCGGGGTCGCTTCAGCCCGATGGCGAGGGCGGGCTTGCCTTGTTGGCGGCTTGCAGCCTTGTGGCTTTGGCGGTGGCGCCGTTTGCAGGTGGGGCAGCGATCCGGGCCGGACGCGAATAAGAAGGCCGCGAGTAAGACTTGTCGGCTCCAAAGCGCAAATGCATTGGCATTCGCACGAAGTCTCCTTAAAACGGGGACTATGATAGCTCCTGCGATTGCAAACGATACGATCTCCCTCATCGGCAACACTCCGCTGGTCCGGCTAAACGGGCCGAGCGAGGCTGCCGGATGCGACATTTTCGGCAAGTGCGAATTTGCCAATCCCGGTGCCTCGGTCAAAGACCGGGCCGCGCTGTGGATTGTGCGCGATGCCGAGGAGCGCGGGCTGTTGCAGCCCGGCGGCACGATTGTTGAGGGCACCGCAGGCAATACCGGCATCGGCCTTGCGCTGGTGGCCAATGCGCGCGGATACAAGTCAGTCATCGTGATGCCCGAGACGCAATCGCGCGAGAAGATGGATACTTTGCGGGCATTGCGGGCCGAACTGGTGCTGGTGCCTGCCGCGCCGTTCTCCAATCCCGGGCACTTCGTCCACACATCGCGCCGCATTGCCGAGGAAACCGAAGGCGCAGTCTGGGCCAACCAGTTTGACAATATCGCCAATCGCCGCGCCCATATCGAGAGCACTGCGCCTGAATTGTGGGAGCAGATGGAGCACCGCATTGACGGTTTCGTTTGTGCAGCGGGCACAGGCGGGACGATTGCAGGCGTGGGCATGGGCCTCAAGGCGTTTGACGAGAAGGTTACCATTGCGCTGGCAGACCCGCATGGTGCGGCGCTTTACAACTATTATGCCCATGGCGAGTTGAAGGCCGAAGGTTCATCGGTTGCCGAGGGCATTGGCCAAGGCCGGATCACGGCCAATCTGGACGGTGCGCCAATCGACACCCAGTTCCGCATCTCGGATGAGGAGGGGATTTACTGGGTCGAACGCTTGTTGGCAGACGAAGGGCTGTGCCTTGGCTTGTCGAGCGGGATCAACGTGGCAGGCGCAGTTGCGCTGGGCAAGCAGCTGGGCAAGGGCGCGCGCGTGGCGACGATACTTTGCGACACCGGCTTCCGTTATCTGTCTTCGCTCTACAATCCTGAATGGCTGAAGGCCAAAGGGCTTCCGGTGTTCCCATGGCTGGAGCAATAGGGTATAAGGCCGGGCATGGTTTTTTCTGACAGGTCGCAGGCGCGCAGCACTGCTGTTTCCGGGCCTGAACCCGTGCCTGTGCCAAGCGTGCTTGCCTATACCCCGCCATCAGCGCGTGAACTGCGCGCGCAGGCGGTGCACCGCTTGCAGGTGGGGATGTTCGGTCTTGCCGGGATGCTGCTGATCGTCAGCCTCGCCAATGTGATCATGGACCGCGCCAAGTATCTTGATGAAACGGCGGTGAATGTGACCGAGCCATTGGCTTCGGCCAGTGAAGCCAAAGGCAGCGAAGCAAAGGCCAGCGATCCGCTGGTCGATATGGGAGTGGCGCCCGAATTGCCGGTTTCCGGCAACGATCAGCCAAAGCCAAGCGCTACACCTGCATCGCCGCAGAAGCCTGCGCCAGCGGTTAAGGCACCCAACCGCTGAGGCGGACCATGCCGCGCCGTTTTGTTTTGCTGGCGCTGGCATTGCTTATGACGCTGGTGGGCGGTGGGCTGTTTTGGCAATACGTTGCCAGACACAACGGGGCGGCGCAGCAACCGCTTGGCCTGTTTACCAGCCTGCCGATCCTGTGGGCCGAGCATGGGAATTTGCGGGACGTACTGGCAGAACCGGCCAGTCCGCACTGGGCCAAAGCCGTGCTGGAGCAGTATGGCAAGGTTGTGGCACTTGATACTCTGGAAGGTGATAGTCTTTCAGGCCTTTCCAGATTTGACCGCCTGATCATTGCACAGCCCCGGCCGCTTATGCCGGAGGAGAATGTGGCGCTTGATGGCTGGGTTCGTGCAGGCGGCAAGGCTCTGGTCTTTGCCGATCCCATGCTGACGCAGGACAGCGCCTTTGCCCTGGGCGATAAGCGGCGTCCGCAAGATGTGGTGCTGATCTCCCCTATTCTGGGACGCTGGGGGCTGGAACTGCGCTTTGATGATGCGCAGGCCGCCGGTTTGCGGGAAAATGCGGGCGAGGGCGTTCCGGTGAATTTGCCGGGGCAATTTGCGAGCAGGCCGGGCGGCGTTGATGCGCGCTGCACAATCGGTCCGGAAGGGCTGATCGCGCGCTGCCGTATCGGAAAAGGCCGGGTTTTGCTGGTTGCCGATGCTGCCGTGCTGGAGTCATCTGATGATCATGGGCGGCTGGCGGACAGCCTTGATTTGCTTTTGATGGAGAGTCTCGCCGACTGAAGTATATCCCTTACGGGAGAATACGGGCAGGAAACGGGGTATCTGGGGCGGACTTGAAGTTAGTCTCGAAATTTCAGTAGTATAAAGATCCGTGTTTTGGGAGAAAATTTGGTTACGGAGCCGATAATATAGAGAAAAAATAGTGTGGAATCAGTGGTGATCCGCTTTTTCCCGCATTTTCCCCTTTTCGCCCGTGCTATCCCGCGTTAGTACTGCTTCCCATCGGGACGAAATCCAATCGCATCCGCGGGGGATGATTCGGTACTGCGCGATGGCGCAGCGCCGAAGGATGGGTCTTTTGTCCGCGAGCGGGGTGTTTTCGTGGCGGGAGGGCCGGCAAATTTCGTAGGACAAGGCTTTTCGCCACGCGGCGAAAAGGGCCGCTATGTCCTGCCTGCCGACTTCCGCTCAGACATCTTCGCCGCATCTGACAACACCCGCATTCTCTGCCTCGACAAGCATCCCCGCTTGCCCTGCCTTGTCGGCTTTGGCCTTTCGCGCCTGTCAGACTTCGCCGCCGAAATTGACCGTGAAGAAGAAAAGAAGCTGCGCCTTGGCATCGATTTCGATCGGGATATGGCCGAAGCGCAAGTCTATGGCTTTTACCGCGCGAGCTTTGATGAAAGCGGGCGCTTTGTACTGCCTGAACACCTTGCTGAACTCGGCGGTGTAGAGGACGGCCTTTATTTCCACGGAGGTGGCCGCCAGATCACGATCTGGAATCCCAACGTTCTGGCCGGGCAGGGCGCGGGCTGGGAAAGCGCGCAGGCCGGTTGCCGCGCCAAGATGGCCGAAGCTGCCAAGGGGAAGCGCAAATGAGCGCGCCCCACAATTCAAATGAGCAGCGCATCCCGCACATTCCCGTCCTGCTCGATGAAGTCGTCGCAGCGCTTTGCCCGAATGCGGGTGATCTGATTGTCGATGCGACGTTTGGCGCTGGCGGCTATACCCGCCGTCTGCTGGAAACGGGCGCAACCGTCCATGCCTTTGATCGTGATCCCGATGCGATTGAAGCGGGCGCGCGCTGGCCGGAAACAGCCGGGGCAAGTGCCACGCTGGTTTTGCATCCCCGCCGCTTTTCCGAACTCGCCGAAGGGCTGGCCGAAGCAGGCATTGCAGGTGTGCATGGTGTGGTGTTCGATATCGGCGTCAGTTCGATGCAGCTTGATCAGGCCGGGCGCGGCTTTGCCTTTTCGTCGGATGGGCCGCTCGACATGCGCATGTCGCAAGAGGGGCCAAGCGCCGCCGATTTCCTGAACGATGCCGACGAGGCCGATATCGCCGATGTGCTTTACCGCTATGGCGAAGAGCGCCAATCGCGGCGGATCGCGCGCGCCATCGTGGCTGCGCGCCCGCTGACCACGACCGGGCAATTTGCCGCCGTGGTGCGCAAGGCGCTGGGTTATCGCCCTGACATCAAAGGGCCAAAGGCGCAAAAGGATCCGGCGATCCGCAGCTTTCAGGCTGTGCGCATTCACGTGAACGGTGAACTGGACGAATTGATTGAAGGCTTGGCGGCGGCAGAGAAGGTGCTGTTGCCCGGTGGCCGGATCGCGGTGGTCAGCTTCCACAGCCTTGAAGACCGCATCGTTAAGCAGTTCCTGCGCGATGGCGCGGGTGCTTTGCCTTCGGGATCGCGCCACATGCCGCAAATGCAGGCCAAGGACCTGCCGGTGTTTGAAAAGCCATCGGGTGCGATCCGCCCGACCGAGGAAGAAGAGTCTCGCAATCCGCGCGCGCGTTCAGCCACATTGCGCTGGGCGGTGCGGACGGCGGCTCCGGCACGCAGCAACGAGGGGAGGGTAGCGGCATGATCGCATCGGCCAATCGGGTTCGTTCGGCGGGCTGGCTTGTCTTGCTGGGGCTTTGCGTTGCCATGGTGCTGGTGCTGGCGTTCCGCGTGAATGCGTTGCGCAGCCAGATCCACCGTGCCGAGGCGCGGATTATCGCGCTGAAACAGGACAAGATGTATCTTGAAACCGAGTTCGAGACGCGCGCCAACCAGCAGCAATTGAAGGTGTGGAATGATGTCGAGTTCGGCTATGCCGCGCCCGATGCCAGCCAATATCTTGAAGGCGAACGCGAACTGGCCAGCCTGAGCGTGCCTGATATGGCCAATGCGCCCGAGCCGATCCGCGTGGCCAGCATGGACGACCGCGTGATCGCCTCGGCAGCGTTCCCTGCCATGGTATCACCGCTTTCGGGCAAAGCTTTGGCAAGCGAAAACAACGGGGATGATGCAGAGGCGCAAGTGCGTACGGCGCGGATGGATCATGCCGAGGCTGTGGTGACCCTGAAGGACCGGCTTGGCACTGTTGTCGAAGTGGCACCACGCAAGCCTGTGCGCACGGAAACGGTTTCCGAAAAGGAACGGGCCGTTGCTCCGGCCAAGAAGCCTGAAAAGAAGGTGGCCAAGGCTGAAGGTGCCAGCAAAGTGGAGCAGGCCAAGGCCGATAAGACCAAGGCCGATAAGACCAAGGGCGATAAGGCCAAGTCCAAACAAGTGGCCAAGGAAACGGCGGACAAGCCTGCCGCGAAGAAGACCAAGGCGAGGGCTGAAACCCGCCCCGCCACGCGCAAGGAGGCTAAGGCGACCGGGTGAACGCTTTGACCGCATCTACCGCAATCGCTACGGGCCGGGTGCGCCTCGCCAATGTTCGCCAGCGATCATTGGTCGAGGCTAAATTGCGTGTACTGGTGGTCGCGTTGTTGTTCTTGCTGACGGGCTTCGGGGCGTTGACACGGATCGTGCAATTGGGCCTGTTTGAAGAGCCGCCAGTGCGCCGCTCGCTTGCCGAAGCCCTTTTGCCGCCGCGTGGCGAGATTACGGACCGTAACGGTTTCCCTCTGGCCCGCGCATTTCCGATCTATGCCTTATGGTACAATCCCAAGGCGCTGGGGGCTGCCGGATCCTCGCTGGTCAAATCGCCGGAAGAAGTGGCCGCGGCGCTGATGCAAGTGTTTCCGGACGCGGATTATAATGATCTGTTACAACGGTTGAAATCCGACAAGCCCAGCTATCTGCGTCGCAGGGTGATGCCGGAAGAGGCCAACCGCATCTTTGCGATGGGTGAACCGGCGCTTGAGTTCCCCCGCGAAAACCAGCGCTATTATCCGCAAGGCTCGCTTGGCGCTCACGTGCTGGGCTTTGTGGACGGGGAGGGCCGGGGCCATGTTGGTATGGAACAGGTGCTGGAGAAGCAATTGCTTGATCCGGCACAGCGCGGCCGCCCGGTAGAGCTTTCCATCGATATGCGCGTGCAAGGCGCGCTGGAAGATGAACTGGGCCGTGGCATGATGGAGACATCTGCCAAAGGTGCAGCCGGGATCATCCTTGATGTGGATACCGGCGAAGTGGTGGCGCTGGCGTCTTTGCCTTCGTTCAATCCGAACCGTTCGGACATGGCGTATAACGAACTGGTGTTCAACAAGGTTACCAACCAGGTTTATGAACTGGGTTCCACGTTCAAGCCTTTGAGCGTGGCTGCCGCAATTGATGCAGGCATTATAACCGATCTTTCCGTGCGCTATCCGGCTGACCGTCCGCTGGAAATCAGCGGCTTTTCCATTCGTGATAGCCATGAATTCGGGGCCTCACTCAACGTGCCCGAGGCGCTGATCCATTCGTCCAATATTGTAACGGCGCAGATTGCCGACAAACTGGGCAGTGCGCGCATGAAAAGCACGATGGCAGCGCTGGGCATGAATGAGCGGCCTTACATCGAATTGCCCGCGCGAGGCTTTCCGATTTGGCCACGTAGCGTCAACAAAGCCGGCGAATGGTCGCGCATTACGACGATGACCGTCAGCTATGGCCACGGCATTGCGGTAACGCCTCTGCACCTGGCGACGGCTTATGCAACGCTGGTCAATGGCGGCTTGTGGCGTCCGGCCACGCTTTACAAGGTTGATCCGGCCAATGCGCCCGACGGGCGGCGCGTTTTCAAGGCATCGACCAGCGCACGGATGCGCCAGTTGTTGCGCATGATCGTGGTGGACGGAACGGGCAAATCAGCCGATGCTTCGGGTTTCCGCGTGGGCGGTAAAACCGGATCGGCTGAAAAGCCGGGCGGCAAGGGTGGTTATAACCGGACGTCGCTGGTGGCCACATTCGCGGCTGCTTTCCCGATGGATA
>CAZSTP010000133.1:0-7413 GCA_964609325.1 uncultured Novosphingobium sp.
TGGCCGCGATGTTCCAGGTCGTGCTGATTTCGATCTCGGCAATCGGCCTTGCCTTCCGCGCCATCGGCCAGTTCTTTGGCGGCGCGCAAGTGGCCGAGGCGCAATCGGGCGTGATCGTTTCAACCATCGCGCTGGCCGCAACATTCGCGTTGCTCGCCTACCAGCGCTATGTCATCCGCAAGACCAATAGCCTCGCGATCAGCACCGACAATGTGCACTACAAGTCGGACTTGTTCCTCAACGTTGCGGTGATCGCGGCACTGCTGCTCGATACCTACGCCGGGATTGCGGGCGCGGATGCGGTCTTCGCTTTCGGCATTGCGATCTGGCTGGCGTGGGGCGCATGGGGTGCCTCGCAAACCGCGATCGAACAGCTGATGGATCACGAATGGCCGCTCGAAAAGCGCGAGCGGTTTTTGCACGTCGTCGCGCAGCACCCCGAATTGCGCGGCCTGCACGATCTGCGCACCCGCACCAGCGGCAACCGCGATTTCGTGCAATTCCACGTCTGGGTCGATGGCCGGATGACCGTTACCCAAGCGCATCATGTGATGGACGAGATCGAGGACAAGCTGATGGCCGAGTTTCCCGGCGTTGAAATCCTGATCCATCCCGATCCCGAAGGGTTGGTCGATGAAGAAGCGATGGGTGCGGAGAACCTGCTTGCTCCGGCAGCCGACGGCACCAGCCCGGCCATTCTCGCACAGGGTGGTCCAACAGCGGGAGTAGCCGCAGCATGACCGATAGCAAAGTCCCCTATTTCCACGTCGATGCCTTCACCGCCACGCCGCTGAAAGGCAATCAGGCGGCGGTGATGCTGCTCGAAGCATGGCCCGATGACGCCACACTTCAGGCCATTGGCGCGGAAAACATGTTTGCCGAAACCGCCTTCCTCGTGCCCGACCATACGGGCGCGGCGGATTTCGAACTGCGCTGGTTCACGCCTGCGGCAGAAGTGGCGATGTGCGGCCATGCCACGCTGGCTTCAGGCCACGTTGTGCTGGCCAAAGACCCGATGCGCGGGCGCGTCACTTTTGCCACGCGGCAGGTGGGCGTGCTGGAAGTGGCGCGCGATGGCGAGAACTACGTCCTGTCGCTGCCCGCGATGGAAACAGCGCCCGCGCCCCTTGATGAAGCCCTGCCGCTGCTTGGTGGAACTTGCCCCCAAGCCGTTTGGCGCGGCGGAGAATACAACATTTTCCTTTATGCATCGGTCGATGAAGTCATGGCACTATCGCCTGATTTCAAGGCGCTTGCCCGCTACGGCGACGTGCAATTCATCGCAACCGCGCCGGGCGCAGGCCATGCTTCGGGCGCAGACGTGGTCAGCCGCGTGTTCGTGCCGGGTGTGGGCATCGATGAGGACGCCGCCACCGGCTCAGCCCATGCCGCGCTCACCCCGTTCTGGGCAGAACGTCTGGGGCGCACGGCTTTCTCGGCGCATCAGGCATCGGCGCGCGGGGCAGACTTTGCCTGCCGCCTTGAAGGGGACCGCGTGCTGCTCGGAGGAGCGTGCATGACCGTGGTCGAGGGCCTGTTCCGGCTGCCTTAGGGCTCTGGCCTAACGATAAAGCGCGACGATATCGGCCAGCCGGTCCGTTACCGGCCAGCGCTTGTCGTCCTGTGTCTTGCCAAGGCGCACCACGACAAGGCCATTGCTTGGGCTGATCAGCACATATTGGCCAAGGTGGCCAAGGCAGGCGTAAAGATCCTTGGGGCCGCGATCCGGGAACAACGACGCCTCCCCCTTTGTGGGCTTGCGGTTCAGCCAAACTTGCGCGCCGTACTGCGCCTCGCGCGGGCTTGGTGTGACCATGAAATCGATCCACTGGCGCGGCATCATTTGCGCGCCGCCCACCGATCCCTTGGTGCGCAGAAAGTCGCCAAATCGCGCCCAATCGCGGGCGGTGCCATGGATCAGCGATCCGCCGACCAGTGTGCCCGCGCGGTCAAATTCGGGCAACATCGATTTCATCCGCGCCGGTTCGAACAGGCGTGTGCGCAAGTATTCCGACACCGCGCGTCGGCGGCTTTCAGGATCAGGCGCGGGCGACAGCACACGCGCGGCCAGATCGGCAAGGATGACGCTGGTGGCGCTGGAATATTCAAACTGGCGGCCGGGTTCGGCTTCCAGCGGCTGGTCCTCGGCATAGCGCGCCATATCATCGCGCCCGTCCAGGAACAGCATGCGCACTTCGTCCGATTCGTAGACCGGATCAATCGCTTCGGAATGGCGCAGGCCCGAGCGCATTTGCAGAAGCTGGCGCAGTGTAATCTCGCCGCGCGGATCGCCGGGGCGCTGCCATGCCGGGACGGGCGCGGATTCATCAAGGCGCAACCGGCCATCGGACACCAGCATCCCGATCATCACGCTCGTCACCGATTTGGCCATCGACCAGCTCACCAGCCGCGTATTCTCGTGAATGCCCTCGCCGTAGCGCTCGGCCACGATCCGGCCCTTGTGCATCACGATCAGCGCGCGGGTTTCCGCAGCTTCGGGTGTGAACAGCGCATCAACCGCGCGGGCAAGGCTTTCGCGATCAACGCCGGGGTCCTTGACCACCGCATTCAAAGCCTGCTCCGAAATGGCCGAAGGCGCATCGGGTTCGCCCGACCCTTGCGAACATGCAGCCAAGGCTGGCAGCATGGCGAGGGACAGGATAAGGGAGAGCGTGTGGCGGGCCATTAGGTCTGTCCTTCCACCAGAACGTATAGCGATGGCAACCGGCAACAACAGTTCCCCCACAATTCCGTCATTGACCATCGCGCCACGCCGCAGGCGCTGGTTGCGCTGGGCGCTGGCAGGATTGGCGTTGGTCGCGGCGGGCTTTGCGGTTTTTCTCTCACCCTTGCGCAGCTTTGCCCAGACCGGCGCCAGCTATGGCGCGCGCGTGGCCTGTTCGTGCCGGTTCGTGGGTGGGCGCGAGCTGTCAGCCTGCCAGCAGGACTTCGAGCCCGGAATGGAACTCGTCCGCCTGAGCGAGGATGCGCAAGAGCGCAGCGTGACCGCCCGATTCGCATGGGTCGTCAGCGACAAGGCGACCTATCGCGAAGGCTGGGGCTGTATGCTCGATTCGTGGAAGTGATCGCGCTTCAGGCGGTCCACGGTCCCGTCGTATCGATCCAGCCGCCGCCGACCACGCGCTCGCCCGCATAAATCACCGCAGCTTGCCCGGGCGCTACGCCATATTCGGGCTGATGGAAGCGAATAGTCGCGGTTGCATTATCGCCAAATGCACCCTCCAGCGTCACCGGCACGGGCTTGGCCATCGAACGCACTTTGGCGGTGAGCGGTCCCGGCGGCATCGCTCCGATGCGATTCGTTTCGATGATCGTGGCGTGGCCCACGGCCAGAAGCTGGCGCGGGCCCACCAGAACGCGGCGATTCGCGGCATCAAGACCGACCACGTAAAGCGGTTCGGGCAGGCCGCCGATTTCAAGCCCGCGCCGCTGGCCGACCGTATAATGGATGATCCCGCGATGCGTGCCCAGCACTTCACCGGTCGCGGCATGGACGATTTCGCCCGGCGCATCGCCTTCGGGGCGGACAGAACGCACCACTTTGGCGTAATCGCCATCGGGCACGAAGCAGATGTCCTGACTGTCAGGCTTGCCCGCCACAGTCAGGCCCAGTTCTTCGGCAATCCGGCGGGTTTCGCTCTTGGGCAATCCGCCGAGGGGAAAGCGCAGGAACTCAAGCTGGGCTTCGGTCGTGCCGTATAGGAAGTACGACTGGTCGCGCGCAGGATCGGCCGCGCGGTGCAATTCGGGCCCGGCTGGTCCCGTCACACGCTGCACATAATGCCCGGTGGCAAGGCAATCTGCGCCAAGATCACGCGCCATCGCGAACAGATCGGTGAACTTGGGCCCCATATTGCAGCGCACGCACGGGATCGGGGTGCGCCCGGCCAGATAATCGTCGGCGAATCGCTCGACCACTTCGGCACGGAAGCTCGATTCGTGATCGAAAACGTAATGCGCAATGCCAAGTTTATCGGCCACATTGCGGGCATCGCGGATGTCATCACCCGCACAGCATGCGCCCTTGCGCCCCGTTGCTGCCCCATAATCGTACAACTGGAGCGTTATGCCGATCACTTCGGCACCGCTAGCCGCCGCAATTCCAGCCACAACCGAGCTATCGACGCCGCCAGACATCGCCACAACAATGCGTTTTGCACGTAGTGGCTGCGCCAGGTCAAACAGGCCGGACACGTCGGGAATTGCGGAAATCAGAGACATTTCGTGCCCATAGGCGTTTTTTCGGACGAGGGCAAAGCTACCGTTTCTTGCGCCTGAAGGGGCAGGTCTGAACTACCGGTAAGGATCATCAACAAAAGTTAAATGGCCTCTTTACCGGACCTTAGCGGTATCAGTCGTAAAGCGTTCAGCGATGGACATGAGCCTTAACCAACCCGGTGCCTTCGCTCCACCCGTTACGGGGGACGGCCTGCGCCCCATGAACTGGCATGAGCTGTGCTCGCGCATAGCTGCCGTGCAGGATCTGCGTCGGGTGATGGCGTCAGCAAGTGCCCAAGAAGAAACGATTTCTACCGGAAGCTTTCACGGACGGGCGGCACGAATCATCGCAACAGGATTTTCGGGCGTTTCGGCGCAAACAACAGAAGGTGAAGAGCATGTTAACCCAGTCTCTTCAGCGAATGGCAAAGCGCAATTGGGCACAACTGTTCGGACGGAAGGTCGCGATGCGGCCGGGCCTCGCTGAAGAACGAGACTGACATGATCGAGAACCAGAAAATACGCCCCGCTCAAGTCATCGGCCCCCTCGGGGAGCCGCTCACGGTGGACAGCCTGCCGCCGCCCAGCACCACGCGCTGGGTCGTGCGCCGCAAGGCCGAAGTGGTTGCTGCCGTTAACGGCGGCCTGCTCACCATCGACGAGGTGTGCGAGCGCTACAGCCTTACGCTTGAGGAATTTGCCTCGTGGCAGCGCGCGGTTGACCGGTCAGGCATGCAAGGCCTGCGCGTCACACGCATCCAGCATTATCGCGATCTGTACGAGCGCCAGCTCAAGTACTGACGTTTCAAACCAGCTCCATCCGCGGCGGCCGCTTTCCTCCGGGAAGGCGGCCGTTGTTTTTGTACGCCATGACCCCGCGGGTTGGCGGCCAAAGTCTTTGGTTCATGTTTTCCGGTCGCGCGCGGATCTGTAGGGATTTCTAGCGATAACGTCGCGTCTTTCCGGCGTTACAAAAAAATACAGGTGCAAGAAAGACACGTTCTCCATTTCGGCATAAGTCCTTTGTCGAGACGTAATTGCCACTTGTCGGAAGCAGGTCTATTAAGGCTTATTGAAGCGCCACAGTGGTGACGCCGCGTTGCTTGCGGCGAGTGCGTTATGAATGTAACACACCTACTCGAGCATGAAGGGGCCAGCCTTCGCACCGGTACGGGACGAAGGCAGTGAAAAACATGAATTACGAAACGACCATCGACGCAAACCACGCCCACCAACTGAATGCCCTCTCCCCCGAGGGTGAAGCCCCGCCGTCGCGGCGCAAGTGGGCGATCGGTGCGGTTGTCGTGCTGCTGTTGGTGGGTGCGTGGTGGGCGATGCACGGCGGCAGCACTTCGGGTGAAGGCGCCGATGTTGCAAAGCAGGCGCAAGTCGTTTCGGTGGTTGTTCCGGGCCAGACCACGATTACCGCCGCGATCAACGTCAGCGGCACGATTGCTGCCCGTCGGCAGATGCCCGTGGGCGTCGCCGGTGAAGGCGGACAAGTTACGCAAGTGCTGGTCGATGCCGGTGACTGGGTGCGCGCAGGCCAGGTGCTCGCGGTGATTGACCGTGAAGTGCAAACCCAGCAGATCGCCAGCCAGTCTGCCAATGTCGCCGTTGCCGATGCCGATGCGCGGCTGGCGCAGGCCAACCTTGATCGCGCCCTGAAGCTGGTTGCCAAGGGCTTCATTTCCAAGGCCGATATTGACCGGTTGACCGCCACTCGCGATGCAGCCTCAGCGCGCGTTCGCGTTGCGCGTGCCGGACTTGGCGAATTGGGTGCCCGCGCCGCACGGCTCAATATCGTCGCCCCTGCTGCGGGCCTCGTGCTCACCCGCGCCATCGAACCGGGTCAGGTGGTAAGCTCGGGAAGCGGTGTATTGTTCTCGCTGGCGCGCGATGGCGAAATGGAATTGCAGGCGCGCCTGTCCGAAGCCGATATGGGCCGCGTTGCGATTGGCAGCGTGGCCGAAGTCACGCCGGTTGGCACAACCCGTGTGTTGACCGGTCAGGTATGGCAGCTTGCGCCAACGATTGACCAGCAATCGCGCCAGGGCATCGCGCGCATTGCACTCGCTTATGATGCTGCTTTGCGCCCGGGCGGTTTTGCCAATGCTGCGCTGCGTTCAGGCACGGTTGTGGCCCCGCTCTTGCCCGAATCGGCCATCCTCAGCGACGAAAAAGGCACATACGTTTTCGTCGTAGGCTCTGATAACAAAGTGCAGCGCCGCGATGTGAAGACCGGCGAGGTGAGCGAAAAAGGCATCTCGGTTATCGAGGGCATCTCGGGCACGGAAAAGATCGTGTTGCGCGCCGGCGGTTTCCTCAATGCCGGTGATACCGTGCAGCCTGTGCCGACACCGGGCCAACCTGCTCAAAAGCCAGCGGCAGCAAAGTAACCGGTATGAATTTCCAGAATATCTCGGCCTGGTGCATCCGCAACCCGGTCGTACCGATTGTCCTGTTTATCGGGCTGACGCTGGCGGGGCTTGTCTCGTTTTCGCAAATGAAGGTGCAGGACAACCCGGATATCGAATTTCCGGTGGTGATCGTCTCGATCGCCCAGCCCGGTGCCGCGCCGACGGAAATCGAAAACCAGATTACCCAGCGGGTTGAATCCGCTGTGCGTTCTATTGCTGGCGTCGACACGCTGACGTCGACCGCGTCGGAGGGCAACAGCCAGACGCTGGTCCAGTTCAAGATCGGTGAGGACATCAACGCGGCGGTCAACGAGGTGAAGAACCAGGTTGACCAGATCCGCAGCGACTTGCCCGAGGGCATTCTTGAACCGCAAGTGTTCAAAGTGGAAACCTCGTCAGAGCCGATTGCCTACTTCGCCGTCGCTGCCGACGATATGACGCTTGAGCAGTTGTCCTGGTACATCGATGATACGGTGGCCAAACGGTTGCTGACCGTTGCCGGCATGGCCGAAGTGAGCCGGTCGGGCGGGGTCAGTCGCGAAATTGCCGTAACGCTTGATCCTGCGCGGATGAATTCGCTGGGTGTGACCGCGCCACAGATTAACGCGGCTTTGCGACAGGTGAATATCAATGCCGCCGGTGGTCGCACCGAAATTGCCGGTTCGCGCCAGTCGGTCCGCGTGCTGGGCAATGCCGCCTCGGCCTATGATCTGTCGCAGACCGAGATCGGCTTGTCCAACGGGCGCACGGTGCG
>CAZSTP010000134.1:0-7381 GCA_964609325.1 uncultured Novosphingobium sp.
CTGGCAATAATCGGTTGCGGAGTTTTGACGCGGCTCCACCGCGCAAATCCGGCACTTTGCAGCATTTGGCCGTATTCCGCAGCAGAGCGTGGACGGCCGGAATTCATCGCCCACAGGTACATCCCGAAGTAAGCGTCCCCCATCGCTTCGGCGCCCGGCGTTCCGGCCATCGGTTCGACAATGACCAGACGCCCGCCCGGAGCCAGTGCACGACGAATTGCGCACAATAAATCAAGGCTTTGCGCATCGTCATGGTCATGCAAAATGCGCACCAGGGTGATGCAGTCATAGCCTTGCGGAATCGAGTCGCGGAAAAAGTCACCAGCGTGCAGCGTGATTTGGGAGGAAAGGCCTGCCGATTCGATGACAGGTGTTGTTCCGGCAATCACCGGCGGCAAATCGAACACGCCAAGCGCAAGATTCGGGCAGGCATTGGCCACTGCCCGCACAAATGCGCCATGCCCGCCGCCCACATCCAGCAGGCGTTTGTGCTTGTCAAAACGGTATGCTGCAATCGCTTCATGCGCGACCATCGCTTGCGATGCGGCCATCAATTCAGAGTAGCGATCCGCTGTTTCGCCGGGAGTTTGCGCCCCGTATCGCCAGAAGTCGGAAAGCGCCGTTGGCGTTTGGCGATCACGCTGCAATAGGGCGAGGGGATCGGCCAGATCGGCGTAAAGCAGCGGGTGGTGGCGGATCATTGCCAAGGCACCGTGGTTGGTCCGCAATGATGCGCCAAGCTGCCCCAGCATCCACCAACCGGGCGAAATTTCCTGCGCCAGATCAAGCGCAGCGGCGGCGCGCACAAGGCGCAACGCGGCATCTTCGCTCAGCCCGCTATGTGCAGCAATGGCTGCAGCATCGCAGGGGCCGCCGTGCAGCAGATCAAGCAGGTTCACCTGCACAACGCCAAGCACCACCTGGGTATAGCTGAACCCTGCAACAAGATTGAAAGTCTGCGCCGCCCGCCGCCTTGCCATAAAGCTGAAAGGCGGCGTGCGTGCGGCCCAATCCTGAAAGCCTGTGCTGCCCAGCACACGGTTGCGCCAGGCGATCCAACGCCGCTTCCATTCCGGCGGTTTTACCCCGGATTGCTCGCTAATCTTGTCCATATGTCAAAAAGATTGGACATATAAAATGTAAAGGTCAAATGCATTCGCATAAGGTTTGATCTGCCGCGCTCAGCCTGCTGAAGGTTCATCCCGATCCGTTTGGCCTTGCGCCTCTTCGCGCTTGCGCTTGTCAGCGGCAATCTCGCGGTTGACCGACCACAGCTGGTAAAAGCCGAAGCCGAGCGCGACTGCCCCGCTGAACACCAGTTCCAACCAGCCGAAATTGTCTGACAAATAGCTCATGCTGCGCCTTTCAGATGAGGCCGTGTCCCGCAAAATCGCGGATCAATGCGGCGGCGGTTGCGGGGTGTTCTTCGTGGGCAAGATGGCCCGGTCCGGACAGCACCTCAAGCGTGCAATGGGGCAGGGCCCGCGCCGCTTTTTCAACAGAGGCCAGCGGCACCGCGCTGTCCTTGTTTGAATGCACCAGCAACACGCGATTGGACACCTCGGGCAGCATCGCACTCAGGGCTTCCAGATCCCAATTGGCCATCATTTCCAGCGCCCCGCCGCAATGGTGATGATTGCCCAGCAGCGTTGCGTAATGGGCAATACCTGCCGCATCGATCTTCGATCCGGTCGCCTTTTCCAGAAACTGCCTTGGCTCGCCCGCCTTGCGCGCCGTGGCGGCAAAGATACGCGGCACAAACGGGTTGATGAACAGCATCTTGGCCAGTTGCGGAAAGATCCGCGCAGCAAGCCCGGGAAACGGCATAAGCGCCGGGTTGAACCCGATGACCGGCACCGCCAGCGCGCTATCACGCACGGTTTGCAGCGCGATGGCTGCACCGGCAGAATGCCCGGCGATCAGCACGGGCTTTTGGCCGAGCGCCGCCAGCAGATCGGCCAGTGCGCGCGCCATGCCCTTCAATGTCAATCCGCCAGAGGGCCGCCCTTTTGTAAAGCCGTGCCCTGGCAAATCAGGCACGATTACCGTGAAATCAGGGGCCAGCAGCGGCAACACATCGCGCCAACTGTGCGATGCCGCCCCCGTGCCATGCAATAGCAACAGCGCCGGACCGTCACCCATAACTTGCACGTGCCATTTGAGCTTCGGGGTCTCGATAAAGCGGCTGGCGGCGCGGTTGGGCCAATCGCGGCCATCGGTTTCCCAACGTAGCGCGCTCATCGTCCTGCCCTTTTTGCAGGGCGCGGTTCGGGCTGGGCAGTGGCCAGCGCTGCTTGCAATTTGCGGGCATCGGCCATCGGCAAGGGCAAATAGCGCGCGCGCATGGCCTTGGCCAATTGCTCGGCATCGGCGCGCGGACGCGGCGAAATGTCGATCACCAGCGCATCGCATCCCGCAGCTGCCATGCCCCGTGCCGCTGCCAGGGCATCCTCGCGCGCCTGCGGTCTGCCCGGTGTGCCATCGGCGGCGATATTGGCGCTGCCATCGGTCAGGAATACGAACATCGGTGTGCGCCCGCGCGACGTGATCGCATCGCCCAATTGCCGCGCCAGCGTGATCCCCGTGGCCAGCGGCGTACCGCCACCTCCGGGCAATTCAGCCAAAGCGCGCTTGGCGCGGGTAAGCGAGCGGGTAGGGGGCAGGAGCACATCGGCCCCGGACCCGCGAAACGCAATCAGCGCCACTTCGGTTCGCTTCACATAAGCGGCGGCAAGGATCAGTTCGACCGCGCCTTTGGCCTCGGCCAATCGCGCCACCGCAGCAGAGCCCGAGGCATCGACGCAGAACACGGTGACCGTGGTCGATCGCTCTTCAAACCGCCGCACACGCAAATCGTCGCGGCGAAAGCGGATCATCCCGCCTTCGCGCACCGAAGGTTCCCGCTGGCGGATCGGCTGCCACGGGATCGCCGCGCGCAAAGTGTCAACCAGCGCCAGCCGCACCCCGCCCCCCGGCATTCCGGGCCGCGCGCTCAAAGGCCGTCCGCGCAGCTTTGATCCGGTCCGCCGTCCCGTGCCGCCACCGCGCGCAGACCGCATCGCCCGGCCAGAGGCAATCTGGTCCAGCACATCGCGCGGGATCGCAGCTTGCGCTGCTTCAAGCACGCGGTCTTCGGGTGGAGCGCCATCCTGTTGCTGATCTTGCGGATCATCATTTTGCCGCGTTTCTTCGTCATCGGGCGGCGGAGGAGGGGGCGGCTGATCCGCATCGCTCTCAGGCTCGGGCGGCAGACGCGTGGCGCGCGGCGCAAGGACAAGCCGAGCCGCAGCTTCCAGATCAGCCAATTCAACGCTGGTTCGGCCAGACAAGGCCGCATGCGCCCGTGCCGTCACCCCTGCAAACAACAGCGGACGGATTGACGCGACGCCCAGCGCCTCGGCGGTCGCGGCCAATACCACAAGCGCATCATCAGGCAAGGGCTCAACCGCCTTTAAAGCGATGGCACTTTCGCCAAATTCCGGTGCCGCCGCCAAGGCCCGCACTCCGGAAAGGTCGCACTCGAACGCAATCCGTTCAAGCAGCGGAAGAGGCGGGCGTTCATCGCTCTCCACGCCATCATCCAGCAGGATCAGGGTGAATGCCTCAGCCGGACATGCAGCATTATCCAGAGCCTGCGCCAACCGACCGGACAAGTCCTCACGCAGCCGTTCCGCCATCGGCACGCTCAACACGCCGCCGGCCACTTCGGCCAGCAGCCCGCGCTGGCGCACCACTTGGCCCGCAGCAAGACTGGCGGCCACATCGGTCCCGCCCGTCAACCGGTCATCATCAATATGGCCGGGCAAGCGCCGCCACGGCTGCTCTGGCGGAACATGCGTCCGCAAAGCATCAATCACCATATCGCGCGCAGGCCCGCCGCCGCGCAACGACATGCCGCCCAAAGCCTGAGGGGCCAGTGCGAGCAATCGCGCGGCCAGGTAGGCATCATGCAATGGGCTTGGCCCGGTCTCGCCCGAAGCGGTTGCGTTCGGGTCAGGTGTCATCCGAAGTGTTCGGCAATGGCCCGTTCAATCCGGGTGGTCGATCCGGTTTCGTCCAGAATATCACGGCGCAACCGGTGGCGCAGCGCCATCGGTGCGATTTGCAGCAAATGTTCGCGCCGCACCGCCTTGGCACCTTTCAGCGCGGCGATGGCGCGCGCGGCGCGCATCAGTGTCAATTCGCCGCGCAATCCGTCAACGCCCACCGCGCTGCACAATGTGGCGGCATCAATCAGCACATCGTCAGGCACCTCCATTGATGCCAACTTGCGCTGTCCGCGCGCGATCTGGCGCAGGATTTTGTCGTCTTCTTGCGCCCAAAGTGCACCAAACGCCACCGAATCGCCATCATGTGCCGCACATCGGCGCATGATTTCCACGCGATCATCAATCGCGCGCGGGGTTCGCACTTCCACGGCAAGGCCGAAACGGTCGAGCAATTGCGGGCGCAATTCACCCTCTTCGGGATTGCCGCTGCCCACCAGCACAAACTTGGCTTTATGGCGCACCGAAAGCCCCTCGCGCTCAACCACGTTCTCGCCCGAAACGGCAACATCCAGAAGCAAATCAACAAGATGGTCTTCCAGCAGGTTGATCTCGTCAATGTATAGAAAGCCGCGATGGGCGCGGGCCAGAAGGCCCGGTTCGAACACCTTTTCCCCGGTGCGCAATGCGCGCTCCAGATCAAGCGAGCCGAGCACCCGGTCCTCTGTCGCACCCAGCGGCAAATCGACAAACGGCACCGGCTGCTTATGCGCCTTCCCCCCGCCACCACTGGCCGCACAAGGCACCGGGCAGGTCCGTGGGCCATCGGCAGGGGCGCAGCCAAAGCGGCAACCATCCATCACCATGATGGGCGGCAAAAGCCCTGCAAGTGCCCGCGCGGCGGTGGATTTTCCGGTGCCGCGATCGCCGAATACCATGACTCCGCCGATGGACGGATCCACAGCGGCAATCAAAAGCGCCAGCTTCATCTCGTCTTGGCCGACGATTGCGGAGAAAGGAAAACGTGCCATGTGTCCAATACTCTGGACAAGTAAAACCGTCAGGACAAGTGGTTTCTCGGATTACGCGAATTTGCCCATCAACCGCTTCTTCAAGCGGTGCATCGCAAACCACACGGTAGCCACCACCGGCACCACCAGCACGCCCACGACGGTATCGCCCGAAACACCCAGCACATCGTGGGGCACGGCGTACATCGCGTATTTGATCAGGCCGAGCAAATAGTAGCTGAGCGCCACTGCCGACAGGCCTTCGACGAGCTGTTGCAACTGCGCCTGCATGGTGATGCTGCGTTCCATGGACCGCAGCAATGAGGCATTCTGATTCTCGATCCGCGTATCGATCCGAGCGCGCAACAGCGATGCCAGTTGCTCGGTACCCTTGGCCAAACGCTCGATCCGTTCGGTGGTGGCAAGGCATGTGTTCATCGCCGGACGGAAGCGCCGCTGGGTAAAGTCGGTGAGCGAGGCATAACCTTCAATCGGGCGGCTATCGATCTGTTCCAGCCGCTCTTCAACGATCTGGCCATAAGCCCGCGTCGCATCCAGCCGGAACGACATTGATGTAGAGAACGATGCAAGATCAAGCGACAGGTGGGAAAGCTCCTCCATCAAGCTATCATCGCGCGATTCATTGTTGGCAATCCGGTCAGCCAGATCGCGCAATCGCACTTCGGCAGCGTCCAGCTTGGGCCAGCACTCGCGCGCGACTGGCAGGCCCAGCAGGGCCTTGTTGCGGTAATTGCCCAGTTCCTGCATCCGCTGCAACTGGCGGGTAAGGTCGCGTTCGTCAGCGCCGTTGGCCGCCACGATCAGCCGCCCGAACCCATCCTCCATGATGCGGAAATCGGACCAGATCCGGATCGTGCCGCCCAGCGTGCTGGACACCAGTTCATCCCGGTTCAGAGACAATTTCTCAAGCAAACCAGCCACGTGAGCATCGGTTTCCCCCAGCCAAACCCGCGTGCTCCGGACGATCTGGCCGGGCAATTCAAGCGCCCAGTCAATCGCTGCGCTGATATCGGCATCGCTTGCAGGATCGAGAAAACCCGCTTCATCACATTTGCTGGCAAACAGGGTCAGGCTGCTGCCTTCGCTCTGCCGCTCCCATGTGAAGGAGACCTTGGCGTTGATTGCGCCTTCGCGGTGCGAAGGGTTGCCGACCAGATCTTTTTCGCCCGATTGCGCTTCAACGGCGGCAAGTTCGGCGGCGCGTTCATCGTCCGATACGGCCAGCACCCATTGGATGATATGGCATGGGACCGGAAGCAGGGGCCAACGCCGCAGGTGCATTTCACCCACGGCCCGCCGTCTAAGTTCATGATCGCGCACAGTCGCCGTCCCCTCAAACGTTGGCGCGAAGCTATGAACTTCATTCGCGCTGCATCGCTGTCCCGCTTCAAAGATATGGCAAGTGGCGCGGGCCGCCAAACAGATTCAGACTTGTCCTTCAGGCCGTCACGAGGCCGTTCGGTGACTGGCTGCGATCGACAGGTCGAACAACTTTTGTGCAGTGACAACCGCAGAAGGGGCATTGGGCGCTGTTGCATCTGCGCCCACTTCTTTTGCCAATGCAGGATTGGCGGTAAACGATGGTCCGCCAACCATGATCCCGATATCGCGGTTTTGCGAATGCTCGCGAAGTTTCACGATGGTTGATTTAAGGCTATCGATCATTTCATCCGACGCCAGCGTCAGGCCTGCAACCGCAAACCAACCTTCTTTCGCAGCCGTCACAATATCTTCTACGGTTCCCGACAATTCGGTATGCACGTCCCAGCCTGCGGCGAGCAGGAACCGTTCGACCATGGTGACGCCAAACGAATGCTGGTCACCCGGGGTCATCGCCATGAGCACCTTCCGCCGCTTGTCCAGAGCGGGAACATGGTGCGTGTTGTTAAAAATCGCCAACAGCTTTTGCAGTCTCGCGACGCCCAATGTCACATCGATGAAATCGCACTCATCCCTGTCCCACATCTCGCCGAGATGACGTGCTGTCGGCTCAAGCAACTCGACGAACAGCGTTTCCATCGGCAAGCCGCGATCACGCAGCACGATGATATAGGCAACCGCGGCTTGCAGGTCGCTGCCTAGGACGATGTCGGCCAGGTCGGTTATGTCGGTGTTGCTAGGGGCAAGCGCCTTGATCACCTCGTCAACCGGCGGCGCATCAGGAACCACATCGGCGTGAATCCGCAGGAGCTGGGGAATGACCTTGTTCGAGATGAGCCGGGCGAGTTTTGCCTGCCGCATTGCAACATCATCCCGGCAATAAATGTCGGATGCGATGAAGTGCGTTTCCAGCCTATGAAGGCTCTGCCGGTCAATCGCCGGAAACGCCGCTTTGGCCGCCTGTCCCATGGTGCTTCCCTTTTT
>CAZSTP010000135.1:0-7378 GCA_964609325.1 uncultured Novosphingobium sp.
GTTTCGGATGCGGCAAAGTTCAGCACGCGCACGCTTTCCTTCACGTGGTCATGCAGAAAGGCATAGAAGTCCTTGAGCGCCTGCCGCGAGCGGATTTCCACACCGAAAAACGTCATCAGCGGCGGATCGACATAGAAGTCGGCCACGGCGTCATAGTCCTTGGCATTGAATGCTGCGACATAGCGGTCATAATCGGAACGGGTCAGCATGGACTCTCCCCATGATCCGGCCGGATTCGGCTCAGGCGCCCAAACTAACATTTGTTATGGTTTCGGCCAACAGAAAAAGGGGCGACCATCGCTGGCCGCCCCATCCCCTCACGAGATAACGCTCAAATCAGAACTTCTTGCGGACTGTCAGCGCCCATTCGCGTGGGCGGCCAACCTGGCCCAGAATGCTTCCCGCCAGATCCGAAAGATCGAACTTGTTCAGGAAGTAGTACTTGTTGAACACGTTGGTCACTTCAAGCGAGATATCGAGATCACGCTCTGCGTTGCGCCAGGTCAGACGACCGTTGGTGATCGTGTAACCCGGAACCTGGCCGAAGAGTTCGGATGGCGAGCCTGCTGCCGCACGCAACACGTTGCCGGGCAGTTTGTTCTGGCGGTTCACGTCGATCCGTGGCGTGATCGAACCTGCGCTGCCAAGATCGGCTTCATATTGCGCACCAAAGTTCCACTGCCAGCCCTGCGCCGGATCGGCCAGACGCGAAACCACCGCCGCATCAGACGAACAGGCACCACCGGGCAAGCCGACAACTGCGGGGTTTACGCAGTCGAACGTGTACTTGAGGTACGAGGCCGACGCATCGAACTGGAGACCTTCGACAGGGTTGAAGAATGCTTCGAATTCAACACCCTTGACCGTTGCGTCACCAGCATTCTGCGGCAAGGCGCAGGGGCCGGGGCCACCGAACTGCGGGCAGTTGAGCAAGGTCAACTGTGCGTTCTTCAGCTCGTTATAGAAGCCGGTCACGTTCACACGCAGACGACGGTCGAGAAGGTCGGTTTTGATACCGAGTTCGTAGGAGGTCACTTCTTCCGGACCAAAGCCGCGCGCTTGGGCCGCGTTGAACGGACGTGGGCCAACGCCACCGGCCTTATAACCGGTCGATGTCGTGGCATAGACCATCACTTCGGGCGAGAAGCGGTAATCCACGCTGAGGCGGTAATCCCAGCGGCTGCCGCGGAAGCTGGCGGTACGGCCGGTGAGCGACGATACGATCTCGGTTACGTTGCCATTGCCATTGGCGTCGCGCACGTCGGGGCCGCTGAAGCCTGCACCATAGACCGCGCCGATACTGTCAAGGAAACCGTTGATCGTGCGTCCGTCAAGATTGTAGCGGAAGAAGGTATAGTCCTTGGCGTCTTCGCTGTAGCGCACACCGGCCGTGATCGTCATGGCTTCGGTAGGCTTGTAGATCAACGTGCCGAACGCGCCCTTGGCTTCGGTATCGACCGGGTCATTGCCGATAAACTGGAGCGGGAACAGCGGAGCCAGCGCCGGTGGAAGGCCGGGAATGGCGACATAGCGGATGTCTTGCAGAGTGTAATAGGTGGTCAATTCGTCCGAATAGTAACCGCCAACGGTCAGGTCCAGATTGTCCGCCAGATTTGCATTCAGGCGCAGTTCCTGGCTCCAGAACCAGTGGCTCAGCGCATTGTTGCCGAACTGGGTATTGGCCGGCGACAAATCACCGTCGACACTGAACGACATATCCCATGCACGATAGGCCGTGATCGACTGGATTTGCAGGCTGTCGTTCAACTTGTAGTCGATATTGGCCGAAACACCCCAGCCTTCATAGAGGGTCTGCTGCTGGCCTGCCACGGCGGGCAGAGGCAACCCTTGCAAGGCCGGAATAGCAACACCAGCCTGCCAGCTTCCCGCGGTGCTGCCGGTTGTCGTATAGTTACAACGCGGCCCGCAAATGAAGTTGTTGCTGAGCGGCACGCCATTGGAAGTGCGGGTGTTGGGATTGCCGCCTGTCCCGAACAACAGCACTTCAGGCGCATTGTTGCGGGCGTCGTTCATGTAATCGGCGGTGATCATGATATCGAGATCATCGTTCGGGGCATAACGCAGCATGCCCTTCAGCGCGCGATAACCCACGTCACCCTGCTTGTAGAGGTTGCACTTGGTGCCACCGACCGTCGACGGAACGCCGCTGGCGGGAACCGCGCAGCCATAATCGACCACATCAACATAGCCGCCCTGATCGGCAAACGTGCCCGAGATCCGCGCGAACAGATTGTCGGTCAGCTTGAAATCCGCCGTGGCGCGCAGGTTCATGCGATTCCGGCTGCCATAGGTGGCCGAGATGTTGCCGCCTTCACCGGTAGGCTTGCGCGAAACAAAGCGGATCGCGCCACCTTCCGAGTTGCGCCCGGTCAGCGTACCTTGCGGGCCGCGCAGCACTTCAACACGCTCAACATCCAGCAGGTCAAAGTTCGCGCCGGTGAGGCGGGGATAGTAAACATCGTCGATGTACAGGCCGACGCCGGGTTCAAGCGCAGGGTTGAAGTCCCCCTGGCCAAGCCCGCGAATCGTTGCCGAAATCGAGTTGCCGAACGAAGCCGCCGCAGGACGAAGCACGACGCTTGGCGCAGCGCGCGCCACATCGGCAAGATTGGTTGCACTGCGCGCTTCGATCAATTCTGCGGTAACAGCCGTGATCGCCAGCGGCGTATCTTGCAGCTTCTGTTCGCGGAACTGTGCGGTAACAACGATTTCCTGAATCGTCTGGGATTGTTCATCAGCTTGCGCTTCTTGCGCAAATGCAGACGTAGTGGCACTAAGTGCCAATGCTGCGGTGCTCGCCGCAGCAAAAAGGCGCACAATCGATGCGGTACGTGTGGCTTTTGCCATATCCCTCTCCCTTAAAGTCTTCTGCGAGACCATCCTCAATAATTGTTAGTAAGGCATACTAATTTCAGCTTTGCAAGCGTAACATTTGTTTGGATCACATCGCACCGCAAGTGGTGCAAAAAATCCACACTGGCTCATGGCCAGCCTCGCGCCCTCTTGCCCACAGGGACGAACACGGCGATAAAGGCTTGCGATGAACAACCCGATGTCTCCCATCCCGAAATCCGAAGCCGCAGATGCCGATCCGGGATTTGCCGATCCGGGATTTGACAGCGAGGTTGCACTCCTGATCGACCTGCTCAAACTGGGTACTTTCATCGGCGGTCCGATGCGGGAAGGCGTGGCTGATCCGATGAACATCACCACCACCGATCTGCGCGTCGTGCTGGCGCTGGGCGGTGAAGGCGAATTGGCCGGGCATGAATTGTCCGGGATCATGGGCGTTGCCCCCATGAACGTCAGCCGCGCGCTGGCAGGCCTGATCCAGCGCGGACTGGTTGAGCCCGGCGTTGACCAGACCAACCGCCGCCGCAAACCCGTGCGCTTGACCGATGCGGGCCACGCGCTGTTTGCCCGCACATTACCCGCCATGGCCACCGTCAGCGCCGATCTGTTCAAAGGCGTCCCCGCGCGTGACCGTGAAGCATTCCGGCGCACCGCCGCCACCGTGCTCAGCCGGATCGGACGCTGGTCGATCTGACCGCATCCGTGCAGGGGGAATACTGCTGCGGCCGTCACGTCAGGCGTGATCCTGCAATAGCGCGCCTTAAGGCATCAATCATGCCGACTCTCCCAAGCCGTTTATCATTTCGCCAACGCTAACAATTTTTACGATGAATGCGAGAGGAAAAGTGCAGGCCTTGTGCTTTTTACCTTTCTTTGCGGATATCTTGAAACCGCACCCATCCGCGCTAGTCTGGGCAATGGACGGTTATCAAAGGACCTTGCCGCATGTGCGATGAATTCACCGAAGCCGAGAACGCTGTGCAGGAACGCAAAGCAGGCGTGAACCGGCGCGATTTTGCTGCAATCGGCGCTGGCGTTGCAGCATTCTCGTGGCTGCCGGGATGTGCCGCGGCCAGCGATGCGTCTCCTCCTGCAACGATGAGCCGCACCGTCATCATCGATACGCCCCACGGCAAGGCAGACGCCTTCTTCGTCACCCCCGCCAAGGGCAAACACGCCGCCGTGATCATGTGGCCCGATATCGCAGGGTTGCGCGATGCTTATAAGGCGATGGGCACGCAATTGGCCGAAGCGGGCTTTGCCGTGCTGGTCGTCAACCAGTATTACCGCTCCAGCCCCGCCCCGATCCTCAATTCGCTGATGGAATGGCGCACGCCGCCCGGGCAGGAAAAGCTCAAGCCCATGATCGCCGCGATCACGCCTGCGGGCACCGTGTCCGATGCCGCCGCCTTCGTGAACTGGCTCGATAAACAGCCTGAAGTCGATACGAAAAAGAAGATCGGCTCGTGCGGCTATTGCATGGGCGGCCCCTTCACCGTGCGCACCGCTTTTGCCAACCCCGCCCGCGTCGGCGCTGCCGCTTCATTCCATGGCGCCGGCCTTGTTGGCGATGCGCCCGAAAGCCCGATCAACCTGCTGCCCAAAACCAAAGCCGCCTATCTCATCGCCATCGCTCGAAACGATGATGAACGCGCGCCAGACGAGAAAACCAAACTGCGCGCCGCCGCCGATGCCGCAGCCCGCCCCGCCGAAATCGAAGTCTACCCCGCCCAACACGGCTGGTGCACCCTCGACGCCCCGATCTATGACAAAGCCCAGGCCGAAAAGGCATGGGGCCGCATGCTGGCACTGTTTGCCGCGAATTTGTGAGCGTGACGAACGCAAATGGAGCCCTCGGACCAATACCCTTGGTCCGGGGGTTTCACTTTTTGAGAGGCATACTCTACCACAATTTTAAGAAGAGTTTTTCACGTCAAGAGCAACTTCTCTCAGGCTGCGGCAACAAGCTGAAGGTTACCAGGGAACAGCAAAAACGAGAACCTGTTTGCAATTTGCCTTGCAGTCGCTTCGGATAGGCCTGTGATCTGTCCGAACAGCGCGCTTCCATCAAAAAAGCTTTTAGGTTCATTCCGAGCTGCGAGCAGTCGGTAGTTTTTGTACAAAATTCTTTCTAATTCGCCTCCGCAAACCCGCCTAGCCAAACGGTCGTAGTCAGAATCCAAGCTACCGTGATCCCATTGAAAGCTACAATAAACTCTGGCCTTCGTTATGGTCATAAACGGAATCTGGCGCCTCTCGCATTCAGCAAACCAGCCGTCTCTTCGGCTTAATTCAGGTTTCGATAGGAAACACCAAGGGGCATTGGGCCATTGTATGTTTGAGTACGAAAATCGCAAAAACTCAGAAGAGATCCGCTCGTACCCAAATTCCGCAGAACGATTTTCGAAGGCGTCGAAATCAACTTCGTATGCAATCTCAGACCGCACCAATTTCAAGTTTGCCTTCAACGCCGCGTACGTCTTAAATCCAACTAAGGCTGCGATCGCTTCGGTAGCGTGCGCAGACTTCATTTCAAAACGGTCCATGAGAATGGACTTCAAAGTGTTAATGTTCAGATTACTGGGTAAGAATATAGCCATACCAACTCCATTGGGTCGCTGGTGGTCGCCATTTAATCACCAAGACCCCGAGCTTTGTATGGGGACTATAAAATAAAACCTATTTAGCTTGGCGGCAGGCTAGGAGGTCAGGCCTTGGGGGTAAAGATGTCCCTTAACAACGCAACTGTCAATCTCTGTCCGAATCGACGCCTGCGGCAATTTTCGAATCCCCCCCACCCCCACATCCCATCTAGCAAACCCCGCCTCACAACCCTAAAGCCCTTGGCATGATCTCTATTGCCACTTGGAACATCAATTCGGTTCGCCTCCGCGCCGATCAGGTCGAACGCTTTCTTTTGCAGGAAGCGCCCGATGTGCTGTGCTTGCAGGAGATCAAGACGCCGGAGAACCTGTTTCCGCACGAAGTGTTTGAAAAGCTGGGCTATACCTATCGCGCGGTGCATGGGCAGAAGGGCTATCATGGTGTCGCCACAGTCAGCCGCATTCCTTTCCGCGATTTCAGCAAGCATGACTGGCAGGACAATGGCGAGGCGCGGCACATTGGCGTTGAGCTGACCGGACCGGGTCAAGGGTTGATCGTCGAAAACGTTTATATTCCCGCAGGCGGCGATGTGGCCGACCGCGAGGTGAATGCCAAGTTCGGCCAGAAGCTCGATTTCCTTGAGCGCATGACGCGCTGGGCCGAGGCGATTGATCGCCCCACGATGATCGTCGGCGATTTCAACATCGCGCCGCTCGAATGCGACGTTTACAATCACAAGGCGCTGCTCAAAGTCGTCAGCCACACCCCGCTTGAGGTGGAGACGCTGCAACGCTTTGCCGATGCGCATGGCTGGGTCGATCTGGGCCGCAAGCATATCCCCGCGCCGGAACGCAATTATTCGTGGTGGTCATACCGCTCCTATTGGCGTGCCAAGGATCAGGGCCGCCGCCTCGATCACATGTGGGCCTCGCCACAAGCCGCAGCGCAAACGCGCGGGCACCGCTTTGTCGAAGAGACACGGAAGTGGGACCAGCCTTCGGACCACATCCCGCTGATCACCGAGATTGACGTTTGAGCGGGTCGCGCAACGTCGCTCTGGCGCTTGACGCATTGCGCCACGGCTGGGCCATCCGCGTGACCGGCGCGGACGGCGCGCTTGATCTGTTGCCCGCCGAAACCGCCTTTGCCCAACCCGGCATCTATGCTGCGCGCCTGCTGATTTCCGATGCGCGCGCCGCCACGCTCAAGCTGGCAAACCAGCGCGATGCCGCCGTGCCCGAAGCGCCCGTGCTGATCCGTGGGGCAGACCCGTTCAGCCTGTCTGCCGCGCGCAACCTTGCCGATCCGGCGCAAGACCTTGGCAGCCCCTTGCGCGGGCCGTTCAAGGCCGATCCCATCGAAGCGGCAGAAGCCGCAACGGCAGCGATGGAACTGGCGCGACTGGCCGGTATCCTGCCCGCGTTCATGGTCTCCACCGGCATTGAAACCGCCGCCGAAGTGTCTGCCACCGATCTGGCGCAGTTCAAAGACCCGCTGAACCTGACGATACAGGCCCGCGCGCGCCTGCCCGTCCATGCTTGCGAACATGCCGAAATCGTCGCGTTCCGCGCGCGCGATGACTTGCGCGAACATGTCGCGCTGATCCTTGGCACGCAAACCAGCGAGCGCGAGCCGTTGGTGCGGCTGCACAGCGAATGCCTGACCGGCGATGTGCTGGGCAGCCTCAAATGCGATTGCGGCCCGCAGCTTGACGCAGCGCTCTCACAGATGGCGCAGGAAGCCAATACGGGCGGCTGGGGCGTGCTGCTCTATTTGCGGCAGGAAGGGCGCGGGATCGGGCTTGTGAACAAGCTGCGCGCCTATGAATTGCAGGATCAGGGCTTTGATACGGTCGATGCCAACGAACGGCTCGGCCTGCCCAGCGAAGCGCGCGATTTCC
>CAZSTP010000136.1:0-7374 GCA_964609325.1 uncultured Novosphingobium sp.
GTGCGCTTGAGGCCTTCGACTTTGAGGCCTTTGAGGCCGACCGAGAGGCCTTGGTCTGACATCGCCAGTTCCACATCAACGCCCAGTTTGCGATCACCCCAGCCTTCGAGCAGGGTGCGCAAAGGGCCGATCAGAGTAACCATTGCGGGCGCTAGGACGTGGCATTCGCGCATGTCGATGATCTTGTGCGAACCCTGTTCGCGAAAGCCGATGACGACGCGTTTGCCGATGCCCTGGGCGTGCAGCGTGGCGCGGCGGCGGCTATTGGCGGGGGATAGGTGCGGGGCGCTTGTGTTGACCGGATCGATATCCTGCCCTTTGGCCGCGCCGACGACGCGATCATGGACGTAATCGGCCAGTGCGCTTTCGGACAAGTGCTGCAACTGGCAGCCGCCGCATGCCGGGAAGTGACGGCAGGGTGGCTCAACGTGGTTGGGGCCTTTGGTGACGCTGCCGTCAGCTTCGATCATATCGCCGGGAGCGGAAAGTTCGGCGTAGCGGCCGTCCGCAGTGGCGCCCTCGCCTTTGGCGGCGATGCGGACAATCAGGCCGGGATGGGTCATTACAGGCACTCGGTCAGGGCAGAACTGATCGCTTGAGCCAGTTCGCCGGGGGTAAAGGCCGCACCACACAAGCGGGCCGCTTCGCCTTGGAGCCATAGACCTTCTTGCGCCGCGCGCAACGGGTCTGCGTGCACGGCAAGACGGCTGGCGATGGTTCCGCCCAAAACATCACCGGTCCCGGCGACGGAAAGCCATGGCGAGGCGCGTGGGCTGAGGATCAGCGAGCCATCGGGGGCGGCGATCAGTGTATCCGGGCCTTTGAGCACGACTACGGCGCTGGCGACCTTGGCCAGCGCAAGCGCGCGATCACGCCGCAAGCCTTTGCTATCAAGCGCGAATGTACGCTCCAAAGCGGCCATTTCCCCTTCGTGCGGGGTCAGCACGCAAGGGGCGCCGTTGAGCATGGCGGGGCGCAGCAGCACCAGCGCATCGGCATCGATCACGGTCGGTTTGGTCGCGTGAAGCGCTTGGGTGAGCAATCGGGAGGATGCGTCCGAACGCCCGAGGCCCGGTCCGATCAGCAGTGCGGCCATGCGTTTGTCAGCCAGCAACGCGGCGATGTCTGTCGTGATGACCAGCGCCGGGTCCGTGTGGGCCGGTGCCGGATCGGCGGCCAGTTTGACATAGCCTGCGCCTGCGCGCTGGGCCGCCGTTGCAGCAAGCAAAGCCGCTCCCGGCATTGCGCCGCCGATAATGCCGAGCAATCCGCGCAAGTATTTGTGGGCATTGGCGGCAGGTGGAGTGATGGCAGGCTTGGCGAGCTTCTGCGCCGCGCCCGATTGGGCCAATACGCCGATATCGAACAGGCGCAACGTGCCCATCGTCTGACAGGCGGGCATTGTCAGGTGGGCGTACTTCCATGCGCCAAGCGCGATGGTGTGCGTCCAGTGTGGCAGGCCTTGATTGAGGACAAGGCCGCTGTCGCTTTCGATGCCGCTGGGCACATCGATGGCGATGCGTTGGGGGTGATGCGCAGCAAGGCCGTTTAGCAAAGCGCAAAGATCATCGGGCAAGGCGCGGGTCAACCCGCTGCCAAACAGGCAATCGACCAGCACATCGCCAGAGGTATCGGGATCGGCAGCAACGACATCGCCTTGAAAGAGCGCGCGGGCGTTGCGGGCAGCGTCTGTGGCAGGTTCGCGAGCGGCGATGACTTTAACGGGCGTGGCGCGGGTTCGCAGGTATTCTGCGATAACCCAGCCATCGCCGCCGTTGTTGCCGGGGCCGCATAGCACGGTGACTGTGCGACCGGCGGCGATGCGGCGCACCCATTCGCCCGCGCCCTGCCCTGCCCGTTGCATCAGGGCATCAACCGTGATGCCCGCTGCAATCAGTTCATCTTCTGCATGGCGCATCTGCGCCACCGTGAGCACCTGGCGAAGCGTCGTCTCACGGTTGCGCGGCATCGCTCTTCATCCTTGCCGGAAAGCGATAGCGATCACCGCCCACCGCAACTTCGAGCACGCCCTCGGCAGACCAACTGGCCACCACTTCATCCGCACCATCGGCAGCGACGACACCGCGACCATCATCGACCATTTCAAACCGGCGGAACGCACCGCTCTTGTTGCGCACGGTCAAGAAGCGGCGTTCGCCAACGCGCGAATCTTCGACAAAGCATTCCGGCAGGAACTTGTCCGATCCGCCCAGTGCGCAATCAATGCCCCGCCCCTTGGGTGCTTCTTCGCCGGCTGAACAGGCTGCCAGCGTGGCGAGAAGCGAGAGGGCGAGGCCTATGCGCAAAGCGTCAATCCAGCTTCAGTTGCGACAAATCACGCACGGCTCCGCGCGCGGCACTGGTCGTCATGGCCGCATATGCTTTCAAAGCGGTCGAGAGTTTGCGCGGGCGTTCTTTGGCGGGTTTCCAGCCAAGCGCATCTTGCGCAGCGCGGCGGGCGGCCAGCACTTCGTCGGACACGGCAAGGTGGATGGTGCGGTTGGGGATGTCGATTTCGATGATATCGCCCGGTTCCACCAAACCGATCTCGCCGCCCTCAGCCGCTTCGGGTGAAGCGTGGCCGATGGACAGGCCCGACGTGCCGCCCGAAAAGCGCCCGTCGGTGAGCAAGGCACAAGCAGCGCCAAGGCCCTTCGACTTCAGGTAGCTGGTGGGATAGAGCATTTCCTGCATGCCCGGTCCGCCCTTGGGGCCTTCGTAGCGGATCACGACGACGTCGCCAGCGACGACCTGTCCGGTCAGGATCGCGGTGACGGCGGCATCCTGGCTTTCATAGACTTTGGCAGGGCCGGTGAACTTGAGGATCTTGTCATCAACGCCTGCGGTCTTCACGATGCAGCCATCGCGCGCGATATTGCCATAGAGAACGGCAAGCCCGCCATCCTTGCTGAAGGCATGTTCGGCAGAACGGATAACGCCGGCCTCACGATCGAGGTCCAGTTCCTTCCAGCGGCGGTTCTGCGAGAAGGCAACCTGCGTGGGCACGCCGCCGGGCGCGGCACGGAAGAATTCCTGCACTGAAGGCGAAGTGGTGCGCTTGATATCCCACTGGTTGATCGCCTCACCCATGGTGCGGCTGTGGACGGTGGGCAAATGGGTGTGCAGCAGGCCTGCGCGCTCCAGTTCACCAAGGATCGCGTAGATGCCGCCAGCGCGGTGGACGTCTTCCATGTGGACGTCGGACTTGGCCGGAGCAACCTTGGACAAGCAAGGAACGCGGCGGCTGAGCCGGTCAATATCCGCCATCGTGAAATCGACGCCCGCTTCGTGCGCAGCGGCAAGGAGGTGCAGCACGGTGTTGGTGGACCCGCCCATCGCGATATCAAGACAGACTGCGTTTTCGAACGCTTCAAAGCCTGCGATGGTGCGTGGCAGCGCGGTTTCATCGTCCTGTTCATAATAGCGCTTGCACAGATCGACGACGAGACGGCCAGCTTCGAGGAACAGGTTTTTGCGATCCGCATGGGTTGCCAGCGTGGAGCCATTGCCCGGCAGGGAGAGGCCGAGCGCTTCGGTGAGGCAGTTCATCGAGTTGGCGGTGAACATGCCCGAGCACGAACCGCAGGTAGGGCATGCAGAGCGTTCGATAGTCTCTACTTCGGCGTCGGAATACTTTTCATCAGCCGCCGCAACCATGGCGTCAACCAGATCAAGCGCCACTTCCTTGCCATTCAAGACGACCTTGCCAGCCTCCATCGGGCCACCCGAGACGAACACGACGGGGATGTTGATCCGCAGTGCGGCCATCAGCATGCCCGGGGTGATCTTGTCGCAATTGGAGATGCAGACCATCGCATCGGCGCAATGGGCATTGACCATGTATTCCACGCTATCGGCGATCAGATCGCGGCTGGGCAGCGAATAGAGCATGCCATCATGGCCCATCGCGATGCCATCATCGACCGCGATGGTATTGAATTCCTTGGCAACGCCGCCCGCCGCCTCAATCTCGCGCGCGACCATCTGGCCGAGGTCCTTGAGGTGGACGTGTCCGGGCACGAACTGCGTGAAGCTGTTGACCACGGCAATGATCGGTTTGCCGAAATCGGAATCCTTCATACCGGTGGCACGCCACAAACCGCGTGCGCCCGCCATGTTGCGGCCGTGAGTGGTGGTGCGTGAACGATAGGCAGGCATGGGCGAACTCCGGACATGGAATCAGGTTTTATGGACGATTCGCCTTGCAACTAACCCAGCTACGCCCGTCCGTCGAAGGATAAATTACCTTCGTGTCAGTGGCGAAAACGCCCAGAAACATTAGGTAATTGCAACCGCAACTTGATTGGCGATGCGGGCAAGCCGCTCTGCCCATTCGGCCTGGCCTTGCGCGGTGGCGATCAGGTCTTGCCGCACTTCAACGCCAAAGTAGGGACGACCATCGGCTTCGGCGTGGCGGTTCATCGTCGCGTTGAGCAATTTGCCCGAATAGGGAAGCTGATCGCCGACATTAAGCCCTTCAGCAGCGAGCATCGGGATCGCGATGCGGGCAGCGCGGTCGTCCTCGTTATAGAGCACGCCGACATGCCAGGGACGCGGTTCGTCGCTTGATGCCAGTTGCGGGGTAAAGCTGTGAAGCGAGAGGATCAGGGCTTGCGGGGTGTTCGCCAGCAGCTCCTCTAACGCTGCATGATAGGGGCGGAAGAACCGCGCAAGACGCGCTTCGTGGCCCGCGTGAGCAAGCGCGTTGCCGGGAATGGCGTGGCCATCGCTGGCAATGGGGACGACCGTGGGCAGGTGTTCATCGCGGTTGAAATCGCAGACGAGGCGGCTGACGTTGCCCTGAAACGCTGCGACACCGGGGCGCGTTGCCATCAATTCGCCGATTGCGCCGACGCCGATATCGACGGCGATGTGCTGTTCAAGGAGATCGGGCGCGATGCCGAGGTCAATGTCATCGGGCACGCGGTTAGAGGCGTGATCCGAGACGACGAGGACGCCGCCAAAGCGCGGGGTTCCGATAATGCGATAGGCCTCGCTCATCGCAGCGCACCAGCCAATGTCCACCATTCGCGAGGTATGGCTGCCTGTGCGGCATCACGTTGGGCGGCAGTGTCGTAAAGCGCGAAGCAGGTTGCGCCCGAGCCGGACATGCGCGCGATCCACGGTTTGGTTTGGCGCAAAGTGGCCAGAACTTCGGCGATTTGTGGCACCAAGGCGAGTGCTGGCACTTCCAGATCGTTGCGGCCCGAAAGCGTCATTTCGCGCAAGGTTTCGCCTTCCAGCGGGCCGCGATCCGTGCCGTCCCAGCCTTTGAACACCGGGCCGGTGGCGAGCGGTATGCGCGGGTTTACCAGCAGAACGGGACATCCCGCCAGATCATTGGCGACAGGTTCCAGTTCCGTACCCGTGCCGCGCCCGATGCAAGCGCGGCTTTCGACGCAGGCCGGAACATCAGCCCCCAGCTTGGCCGCCTTTTCGCGCCAACCGTCTGGCAGGCCGCACTCACGCTCAACCATACGGAAGATCGCACCAGCATCGGCGGAACCGCCGCCCAGCCCGGCGGCTACGGGAAGGTTCTTCTCCAGTGTGACCGACCAGCCCGCGCCATGCGGCAAACCGGCCAAAGCCTTTGCTATTATATTGCCGAAGGGATCAATGAGCGCCCCGCCAAACTCGCCCGTTATGCGCAGTTCATCGCGCGATGCAGGCACGGCGGCAAGTTCATCGCCCCCATCCACAAACGCAAACAGCGTTTCCAGTTCATGGTAGCCATCATCCCTGCGCCGCCGCACATGCAACGCAAGGTTGATCTTAGCAAAAGCCGTTTCGCGCACTATTCCTCCCCCATCGGGGGAGGGGGACCATCCGCAGGATGGTGGAGGGGCACAGCCCGACGAAGCGCAAGCGCCGCCACGCGCTGGCCACAAACTTCAACAATCCTGCCAACCGCTGCCTGAGTTTCCTGCAAAACTGCCTGTGCTGGCACTCGAAGCGTTGCAATCCCCTGCGAACGCAGAAAATAGGACTTAGCCTCATCTCGCCGGATCACTACGGGATTGTCATGGGCGAAGCCATCGACTTCAATGGCAAGCTTTGCTGCGGCACAATAGAAGTCGATCACGTGTATACCTGCGGGATGTTGGCGGCGGAATTTGAAGTCGCCGGGGCGCTGGCGCAACTCCCGCCAAAGCAAACCCTCGGGCAAAGTCATTTCGCTCCGCAATTTGCGGGCAAGCTTGACCGTGCCTTTGGGTCCTGTGATCAAAGCGGCCTATCCTGTCCGGCTAGGGTTGGAGGGGTTGTGAGCCATTGCTTGTGCCCCTCCACCATCCTTCGGATGGTCCCCCTCCCCGTTTCGGGGAGGAACATCCATTACATATTCGGATAATTGGGTCCGCCGCCGCCTTCGGGGGTGACCCATTCGATGTTCTGGGTCATGTCCTTGATATCGCAGGTTTTGCAGTGGACGCAGTTCTGGGCGTTGATTTGCAGGCGCGGATTGCCTTCCTCGACGCCGATGTATTCATAAACGCCTGCGGGGCAATAACGCGCTTCGGGGCCTGCGTAGATCGGCAGGTTGATGCGCGTTGGCACCGTCGGGTCTTTGAGCACGAGGTGACACGGTTGGTCCTCCTCGTGGTTGGTATAGGAGAAGGCCACGCTGGTAAGGCGATCGAAGGTGATCGTGCCATCGGGCTTGGGATAAGCGATCGGCTTGTACAAGTCGGCGCGCTGCGTGGCCTCGGCGTCCTTGTGATGCTTCATCGGCTTCCAGATGCCAAACCCGGCAATGGTGCGCAGCCACATATCCGTGCCTGCCAAAACGGTACCAAGTTCGCCACCAAACTTGGCGACGAGCGGCTGGGCGTTCTGAACCTTCTTCAGTTCTGTGGCGATCCAGCTTTCGCGGACGGCGGTATCGTATTCGACCATGTCGTCCTTTTCGCGGCCGGCTGCCATCGCGGCGACAATCGAATCGGCTGCCAGCATGCCGCTTTTCATCGCGGTGTGGCTTCCCTTGATGCGCGGCACGTTAACGAAGCCTGCCGAGCAACCGATCAGCGCGCCGCCGGGGAACGACAGGCGCGGCACCGACTGCCAACCGCCTTCGTTGATCGCACGCGCGCCATAGGAAACGCGGCGACCGCCTTCGAGAATTTCGCGGATGGCGGGGTGCTGCTTCCAGCGCTGGAATTCCTCGAACGGGAAGACATAGGGGTTGGCGTAATCAAGCGCGGTGACAAAACCCAGCGCGACCTGGTTGTTGGCCTGGTGGTACAGGAACCCGCCGCCCCACGAATTGGACTCCGACAGCGGCCAGCCTTGCGTGTGAAGGACGCGGCCCGGAACATGTTTTTCGGGATCGATGTCCCACAGTTCCTTGATGCCGATGCCATAGACTTGCGGTTCGCA